>NZ_JBEXPK010000003.1:0-403563 GCF_040612015.1 Streptomyces sp. NPDC006476
CTGCGCATGCTCGCCCGTGCGTGCGGGGTCGGCGAGATCGTCCTGCAGGGCAACGTCCTCGTTCTCCGGCCACCGGGGGCCGGGCAACACAGGGCCCCGGAACCGGCGCAGGGGTCCCGGGGCCCGGTCAGGGGGCGGCCGCTATGCAGAGCCGCCTGCCGCGGCCGTCATACGCGCCGCAGCACCGCCACCACCTTGCCGAGGATGGTCGCGTCGTCGCCGGGGATCGGCTCGTACGCGGAGTTGTGCGGGAGGAGCCAGACATGGCCGTCCTCGCGCTTGAAGCGCTTCACGGTGGCCTCGCCGTCGAGCATCGCGGCGACGATGTCGCCGTTCTCCGCGACGGGCTGACGGCGCACCGTGACCCAGTCGCCGTCGCAGATCGCGGCCTCGATCATCGAGTCGCCGACGACCTTCAGGACGAACAGCTCGCCGTCACCGACCAGCTGGCGGGGGAGAGGAAAGACGTCCTCGACCGACTCTTCGGCGAGGATCGGGCCACCGGCGGCGATGCGGCCGACCAGCGGGACGTACGACGCGGCGGGCTTGCCGGCGGTGTCGGTGGGCTGCACGGTGGCCGCCTGGTCGGAGCCGCGCACCTCGTACGCGCGCGGGCGGTGCGGGTCGCGGCGCAGGAAGCCCTTGCGCTCCAGAGCCATCAGCTGGTGTGCGACGGACGAGGTGCTGGAGAGGCCGACCGCCTGGCCGATCTCCCGCATCGACGGCGGGTAGCCGCGCCGCTGGACGGAATCCCTGATGACCTCGATCACCCGGCGCTGCCGGTCGGTGAGTCCGGAGCTGTCCGCCCGGATGCCTGGAGGTCGGCCCGGCAGGGAGCGCTTGTGCCCCTCGGGATTCACGGCTTCGTTCATCGCATGCACCGGCTCGAGTCGGCCCTGGGAGCGGTCCTGGGCAGTGATGGTGGCACTGTCTGCGGTGGTGGTCACGTCGGCCCCTCTCGATGGTCTCCCTGCTGGACAACGGTAGTTGCTTTCGAAAGGTTGCGCCAAACACACGTTCGAGTGAAAAAACGCGGATAGCCTTACTTGATCATGTGTCTGGGTGTATGGCTAACGCGGCACCTGGCGGACAAAGGGGCTCATTGTTGTACTCTTCACCGCCGGGGTGATGGCCTCGTGGGTTGGTGCCCCAGTCTGCCATCCGGCGTCCCCGTAACCGGGAACCGGCCCCCATTTCTGCGGGAGTCGCACGCCCTCTCCTTGTGGCGCCCACGGTATCTCCCCAGGTGCCGTAACGGTACGCCTGTGCGCGTGTGCATTGCGTGCGGCGGAGCAGTCGTATGGCACATGCCAATACGCGCGCGACACGCGCGTGCGGCGTGTATGTATGAGCCAATCCCCACATCTAGTGGTTGGATTGCAACGGCAGCCCAGAAGTTGTGGTCCCCCGGGTCTCCGGACCCATGGTCATCGCCTATGCTTGGGGCTGCTTCGAGGGGCCCATGGGGCTCAGCGAGGCTATTGAGTCTGCTGTGAGGAGGGTTGGGAGATCATGCACTGCCCCTTCTGCAGGCACCCCGACAGCCGCGTCGTCGACAGTCGTACGACCGACGACGGCACGTCGATCCGCAGGCGCCGCCAGTGTCCTGACTGCTCCCGTCGTTTCACGACGGTGGAGACGTGCTCGCTGATGGTGATCAAACGGTCCGGAGTCACCGAACCCTTCAGTCGTACCAAGGTCATCAACGGTGTGCGCAAGGCATGCCAGGGACGGCCTGTCACCGAGGACGCCCTCGCCCAGCTCGGCCAGCGGGTCGAGGAGGCGGTGCGGGCCACCGGAAGCGCCGAGCTGACCACCCACGACGTGGGGCTGGCCATACTCGGCCCGTTGCAGGAACTCGACCTTGTCGCGTATCTGCGATTCGCCTCCGTCTACCGGGCGTTCGACTCGCTCGACGACTTCGAGGCAGCGATCGCGGAACTCAGGGAGGAGACGCGACGCGCCGGCGCGGACGACGACGACCGCGAGGCCACCGGTGCGGGGAGCCGGGAAGACGACATCGGGCCCGCAGGGACCGCCCAGGTCCCCGAGCCCGCGCACGCCGCCGACTGATCGGCGGGCCGGAACGCGGGGCGCAAGGCCCCTTTGTCCGGCCGGACGGCGGCGATCGAGACCTGTTGCGGGCGTAGCGAGTGGGTGCCCGCAACACCAGACAGAACACCGTGCCACGGGAACAACGGGGCACTTCAGGGCGTTTTAGCCCGTACAGGGAGGCGGCATGACAGAGACGGCGAGCGGTCCGGCACGGAGTTCCCGCGCCAAGGGCACCAAGGCGACCAAGGGACTGCGTATCGAGCGCATCCACACCACCCCCGGCGTGCACCCGTACGACGAGGTGGCCTGGGAGCGCCGTGACGTCGTCATGACCAACTGGCGCGACGGCTCGGTCAACTTCGAGCAGCGCGGCGTCGAGTTCCCCGACTTCTGGTCGGTGAACGCGGTCAACATCGTCACCAGCAAGTACTTCCGCGGTGCCGTGGGCACCCCGCAGCGCGAGACCAGCCTCAAGCAGCTGATCGACCGCATCGTGAAGACGTACCGGAAGGCCGGCGAGGACTACAAGTACTTCGCCTCGCCCGCCGACGCGGAGATCTTCGAGCACGAGCTGGCGTACGCCCTCCTGCACCAGGTCTTCAGCTTCAACAGCCCCGTCTGGTTCAACGTCGGCACCCCGCAGCCCCAGCAGGTGTCCGCCTGCTTCATCCTGTCCGTCGACGACTCCATGGAGTCGATCCTCGACTGGTACAAGGAAGAGGGCATGATCTTCAAGGGCGGCTCCGGCGCCGGCCTGAACCTCTCCCGCATCCGCTCCTCCAAGGAGCTGCTGTCCTCCGGTGGCAACGCCTCCGGCCCGGTCTCCTTCATGCGCGGCGCCGACGCCTCCGCCGGCACCATCAAGTCCGGTGGCGCCACTCGCCGGGCCGCGAAGATGGTCATCCTCGACGTTGACCACCCGGACGTCGAGGACTTCATCGAGACCAAGGTGAAGGAAGAGGAGAAGATCCGCGCCCTGCGTGACGCGGGCTTCGACATGGACCTCGGCGGCGAGGACATCACCTCCGTCCAGTACCAGAACGCCAACAACTCGGTCCGTGTCAACGACGAGTTCATGAAGGCGGTCGAGCAGGGCGGCAAGTTCGGCCTCCGCGCGCGGATGACCGGCGAGGTCATCGAAGAGGTCGACGCCAAGACCCTGTTCCGCAAGATGGCCGAGGCCGCCTGGGCCTGCGCCGACCCGGGCATCCAGTACGACAACGTCATCAACCACTGGCACACGTGCCCGGAGTCCGGCCGTATCAACGGCTCGAACCCGTGCAGCGAGTACATGCACCTGGACAACACGTCCTGCAACCTCGCCTCGCTGAACCTGATGAAGTTCCTCAAGGACGACGGCAAGGGCCACCAGTCCTTCGACGTCGAGCGCTTCTCCAAGGTCGTCGAGCTCGTCATCACCGCGATGGACATCTCCATCTGCTTCGCCGACTTCCCCACCCAGAAGATCGGCGACAACACGCGCGCGTTCCGCCAGCTGGGCATCGGATACGCCAACCTCGGCGCCCTGCTGATGGCCACCGGCCACGCCTACGACTCCGACGGCGGCCGCGCCCTGGCCGGCGCCATCACCTCCCTGATGACCGGCACGTCGTACAAGCGCTCCGCCGAACTCGCCGCCGTGGTGGGCCCGTACGACGGCTACGCGCGCAACGCCAGTGCCCACAACCGCGTCATGAAGCAGCACGCCGACGCCAACGCCACGGCCGTGCGCATGGACGACCTGGACACGCCGGTGTGGGCCGCCGCCACGGAGGCATGGCAGGACGTGCTGCGTATCGGTGAGAAGAACGGTTTCCGTAACTCCCAGGCGTCCGTCCTCGCCCCGACCGGCACCATCGGTCTGGCGATGTCCTGCGACACCACCGGCGTCGAGCCCGACCTGGCCCTGGTCAAGTTCAAGAAGCTCGTCGGCGGCGGCTCCATGCAGATCGTCAACGGCACGGTCCCGCAGGCCCTGCGCCGCCTGGGCTACCAGGAGGAGCAGATCGAGGCGATCGTCGCCCACATCGCCGAGCACGGCAATGTGATCGACGCCCCCGGGCTCAAGCACGAGCACTACGAGGTGTTCGACTGCGCCATGGGCGAGCGGGCCATCTCCCCGATGGGTCACGTGCGCATGATGGCCGCGATCCAGCCGTGGATCTCCGGCGCCATCTCCAAGACGGTCAACATGCCGGAGTCCGCGACCGTCGAGGAGGTCGAGGAGATCTACTTCGAGGCCTGGAAGCTGGGCGTCAAGGCGCTCGCCATCTACCGCGACAACTGCAAGGTCGGCCAGCCCCTCTCCGCGAAGACCAAGGAGAAGGAGAAGGCCGAGGTCACGGAGAAGGCCGAGGCGACCATCCGCGAGACGGTCGAGAAGGTCATCGAGTACCGCCCGGTCCGCAAGCGCCTCCCGAAGGGCCGCCCCGGCATCACGACGTCCTTCACGGTCGGCGGCGCCGAGGGCTACATGACCGCCAACTCCTACCCGGACGACGGTCTCGGTGAGGTCTTCCTGAAGATGTCCAAGCAGGGTTCGACTCTCGCGGGCATGATGGACGCCTTCTCCATCGCGGTCTCCGTCGGCCTCCAGTACGGCGTGCCCCTGGAGACGTACGTCTCGAAGTTCACCAACATGCGCTTCGAGCCGGCCGGTATGACGGACGACCCGGATGTGCGGATGGCCCAGTCGATCGTCGACTACATCTTCCGCCGCCTGGCGCTGGACTTCCTGCCGTTCGAGACGCGCTCCGCGCTCGGCATCCACTCCGCCGAGGAGCGCCAGCGTCACCTGGAGACCGGGTCCTACGAGCCGTCCGAGGACGAGGTCGACGTCGAGGGTCTCGCCCAGTCGGCGCCGCGCGCCCAGGAGCTCAAGGCCGTCGCCACGCCGCGTGCCGAGGTCCAGGCGGCCAAGCCCGCTCCGAAGCAGGCCCACACCAGCGCCGAGCTGGTTGAGATGCAGCTGGGCATCCAGGCCGACGCCCCGCTGTGCTTCTCCTGCGGTACGAAGATGCAGCGGGCCGGTTCCTGCTACATCTGCGAGGGCTGCGGGTCGACCAGCGGCTGCAGCTGATGTGACCTAGCCGGTCAGGGCGGTGGCACCGGGACTCCGGTGCCACCGCCCTTCGCGCTCTTCGGGGCGGGGGCCCACCCCTGACGGGACGCCGCCTTCGTGTGCTTGAGAATTCCACTTTCCCCACAGAAGGATCACAGGTTACGCTCCCCCGGCGCACGACCGGCGCGAACATCGGGGTGGGGGACGTGGGGGACATGGTCGACGAATTCGCCGACACCAAACAGGACATCGGCAGCGAGCCCGCAACGGGCGGCAGCAAGCCCGAGAAGAGCGTGGACACGGGAGCTCAGGTCATCGCGGCGATCGTGGTGGTCGTCGGCCTCGCGGGCGCCCTGTGGGTCCTCGGGGGAGGCCGGGACGCGGCGGGCGACACCAAGCCCGCCGTCTGCGACACCACGCACGACGCCAAATCGTCCAAGCACATCTCCGCGGCGCAGCTGTGCACGGCGCTCAACCGTTCCGATCTGCCGGCGCTCCTCGGCACGCCGGACGAGCAGGCGATCAGTGCCAGCGGCAACGTGAGCACGTTCACCTCCGCCGACGGAACCAAGACGGATTCCCCGGAGGCGGACGTCGACCTGAAGACCTACTCCCTGGAGCTCACCGCGTCCGACGACGACTTCCCGGTGTCCGAGCTGGCCGACTTCCTCGGCGGCACCGTCCAGAAGAGGAGCTTCCTCGGCCACCCCGCGGTCCTCTACTCGGACCACACCACCGCCCTGCGCTTCAACCTGGGCGGCGGCAAGGTCCACACGGGCCCAGGAGGCATCGCCCGCACTCTGATCGTCGCCAAGGACGCCAAGGACGGCGGCGGGTCCTTCGAGGTGTCCATCTGGCGTCAGGACTTCGCGACACCCGACGACGCGGCGCTGTTCCGCGTCGCCGAGAAGGTGCTGCCGACGGTCCCGGGGTGGACCGCCGGCTGACCGGACGTCAGGGCTGGTCGATCCGGCCCATGGTCCGGGTGAACGTCGCGGGGTCGTCCTCGTAACCGTGGACGCCCGGACGGAAGTTCCAGGAGCCCGACTCGTCCCGCACGAACTCCCCGACGGTGGCCGCCGTAGCCCCGAGGACGTCCCCGAAGTCGTCCTCGGCGAGCACGGTGTAGCCCTCCCGTATGCGCCACCCCGGGTTGACCACGCTGACGAAGGTCCGGTGCGCCGCGCGCTGCTGGATGACGACGCCGACGACCACGCGCGCGTACCGGTCGCTGAGCCGGTCCAGCTCCAGCGTCATGACCTCGTCCCAGCCGAAACCCTTGCCGTCCTTGCTGTCCCGGTTGAGGTAGATGGTGCCGTCGGGAGAGCGGCTGTCGAAGTGCACCACATAGGCCGGATCGCCGTACGCGTCGCCCACCGGGTAGGTAGCGGCGACGATGTCCAGATCGGTGGGCGGCTGACCCGCCGGACTCGGATCCCACTTGAGGGCGATCTCGGCCTTGCGGATCCCCTTGTTGAGGCCGTTCACCACAGCTCCCCTTCCCCGTCTCCCCGTGTCCTCTTGCGGCCCGAATCCCCGGGCGGACAAGGCCAGTTGTCCATCCTGCCACGTGTGCGCGCCCATGCGCGCGGGAGCTGTCCGCCGGAGCGTGACCGGCGCCACGCTCCGTGGCCTTACCATGGCGCGGTGCTGGTCAAGTGGATTCGCTGCACCGTGGTGGACCGCCGCGGGTTCGAGCGGGGGCAGCGGAAGTGGGCGGGGCTTCTGGGGGAGCCGGGGTTTCGGGGACAGGGTGGTGGCTGGAGCCGGGGGCGGCCGGGCGTGGCGCACATCTTCTCGTTCTGGGAGAGCCGTTCCTTCTACGACTCCTTCATGGCCCGTTCGCACGACCGGCTGGCGGCGGCCCAGTCCGGCACGTTCAAGGACGCCCAGGTGAGGCTCTTCGACTACCGCTTCGACGTGAAGACCGGCTTCGAACCGCGTTTCACGGACGCCGATCTGCTGCGTGTCGCCCTGTGCCGGGTGCACGAGGAACGCGCGGAACACTTCACCCTGATGCAGGAGAAGGTCTGGAACCCCGCCATGGCCGGCTCCCCGGGCATGATCCGAGGGCTGTTCGGTGAGGCGCCGGGACATGAGTTCCTGGTGCTGTCGATGTGGCGCTCGGCGGCTGAGCACGGCAAGTACCGCACCGAGCGGGTGGAGCGGCTCGCGCTGCGGGCCCAGACGGAGGCGGACGTCGCGTCGCTCACCGGAGACATCGTGGCACTCGAGCCGACCTGGATCGTCTGAGGTGTGGGTTTGAAAAATGGACGTGCCAATCGTGCGCTCCGGGGGGTCTGTGATGCGAAAACTGTGTGACCTACGCCGTATGGGGCCCGTACGAGTGCTCGATCGGCCGTCACTCGATCTAGGGTCTTGGCATGGCACGACCACGGCGCATCGTCCTTGTCCGGCACGGAGAGTCAACGGGCAATGTTGATGACACCGTCTACGAGCGTGAACCCGACCACGCTCTCGCCCTGACCGACCGCGGCTGGCAGCAGGCGGAGGAGACGGGGAAACGGCTGCGGGAGGTGTTCGCACGCGAGCGCGTGAGCGTGTACGTCTCCCCGTACCGCCGTACGCACGAGACCCTGCGTGCCTTCCATCTCGACCCCGACCTCATACGGATCCGGGAGGAGCCCCGGCTGCGCGAGCAGGACTGGGGGAACTGGCAGGACCGCGACGACGTCCGGCTGCAGAAGGCCTATAGGGACGCGTACGGCCACTTCTTCTACCGCTTCGCCCAGGGAGAGTCCGGCGCCGACGTCTACGACCGGGTCGGCGGCTTCCTGGAGAGTCTGTTCCGCAGCTTCGAGGCCCCCGACCACCCGCCGAACGTCCTGCTGGTGACCCATGGCCTGGCCATGCGCCTGTTCTGCATGCGCTGGTTCCACTGGACGGTCGCGGAGTTCGAGTCGCTGGCCAATCCGGGGAACGCGGAGATGCGGATGCTCGTTCTCGGCGACGACGGCAAGTACGCACTTGACCGTCCTTTCGAACGCTGGCGAGATCCGGAGCCGTACGGGATCACCGGATAGAGTGGCGGAACGATGACCCCTGACTCCTCTCACGTGCGCCTGGAGCGCGCTCTGACCAGCCTGCGCGGACTGGCGGTGGGGGACGCGCTGGGCTCCCAGTTCTTCGTACCGGCGAATTATCCGCTGCTGCAGCGGCGTGAGCTGCCGCCGGGATCCTGGCAGTGGACCGACGACACAGAGATGGCCTGTTCCGTGGTCGCGGTCCTCGCCGCCCATGGCCGCATCGACCAGGACGCCCTGGCGCTCTCCTTCGCCGAGCACCATGACTTCGACCGCGGATACGGTCCGGCCGTCAACCGCCTGCTCCGACTGGTCCGCGAGGGCGGCGACTGGCGAGAGCTGGCGGCAGAGCTCTTCAACGGGCAGGGGTCCTGGGGCAACGGCGCGGCGATGCGGATCGCCCCGCTGGGCGCCTGGTACGCGGACGACCCGGAACAGGCGACCCATCAGGCGGAGATCTCCGCATACCCCACCCATCAGCACCGTGAGGCCGTCGTGGGCGCCATGGCCGTGGCCGCGGCGGCCGCGCTGGCCGCCTCACCCGGTGGCCCTCCGAGCCCGGAGGCCCTCCTCGACCGTGTCGTCGAGCTCGTCCCCAAAAGCGCTGTCGGCGCGGGGCTGCGGCGGGCACGGGACATGCTCGACTACGACGACCCGGGCACCGTGGCGGCCGTGCTGGGCTGCGGACGGCGTACCTCGGCCCATGACACCGTGCCCTTCGCCGTGTGGTCGGCGGCGCGGGCGCTCGGTGACTACGAGCGGGCGTTCTGGGCGACGGCCCAGGTCGGCGGGGACGTGGACACCACCTGCGCCATCGTGGGCGGTGTGATCGCCGCCGGGAAGGCGGGTATGCCGCCGGCCGCATGGGCGGAGCGGACGGAAGCCCTGCCGGACTGGGTGCCCCACACCACCTGACGCCCGCCTGAGGGGTCGGCCGCAGGACCGCCAGGCCCCGGTGGAAACTCTACGTGTTTGTCGGGAACTCTGCGTCACCGATCGTCCGTTGTGCCAGGTGACGGTCCCGCGTCGGGCGGGATGCATCTGGGCAGGGGAGTTCTGGGGGGTGGTCATGCGGTTGGCGTTCTGGTGCGCTGCAAGCGGTGTGCGGATGGCCGGGACGGCGTCCTCGCCGTCGGTCCCCTGGACCCGCCCCGGCCATCCGCGGCCCCGTGCGGGTGGCCGCTCAGACCGCTCCCGGGGTCGCCGTCCCGGCGAGCGCCTCCAGGTCGCTCTTGCGGACCCGGATCACCAACCAGGCGGTGCCGAGAGCGAGTACGGCCATGGCCGCGGCCGCCACAAAGCCCATCGAGATGCCGTGGGCGAGCACCTGGTGGCCCCAAGTGCCGGGCAGCTGATGCGTCTTGGTGAACTCCGCCTTCTGCTCCGCCGAACCGTCGGCGAGGAACTTCGGCAGTTGCTTGCGCGCCTCGTCCTTGCTCGCCGAGCCGAACACCGTGGTCAGGATCGACAGGCCGAGCGAACCGCCCACCTGCTGCATGGCGTTGAGCAGCCCGGAGGCCGCGCCCGCCTCGTGCTGGGCGACCCCGGAGACCGCGGTCACCGTGAGCGTCACGAAGTTGAGGCCCATGCCGAATCCGAACACCAGCATCGGACCGAGCACCCCGCCCGCGTACGAGCTGTCGGAGCTGATCAGCGTCTGCCAGGCAAGCCCGATCACCGCGAGGGCCGAGCCCGTGACCATGAACGGCTTCGGGCCGAGCACCGGCAGGAAGCGCTGCGACAGCCCAGCGCCGATCGCGATCACGACCGTCACCGGCAGGAAGGCGAGACCGGCCTGGATCGGGCTGTACCCCAGCACGTTCTGCACGAAGAGGACGATGTAGAAGAACATGCCGAACATCGCCGCGGCGAGGCTGAGCATGATCACGTAGGTGCCGGAGCGGTTGCGGTCGGCGAACATCCGCAGCGGGGTGATCGGTTCCTTGGCCCGGGACTCGACGAAGGCGAAGGACACCAGGAGGATCACGGCGGCCGCGAAGGAGCCGATGGTCAGGCTGTCCCGCCAGCCGTCGTCCGCCGCGCGGATGAAGCCGTAGACGAGGGATGCCATGCCGGCCGTCGAGGTCAGGGCACCGGCGATGTCGAAGCGCCCGGTGTGGCGTTCGGACTCGTTGATGTAGAGCGGCGCGAGCAGGGCGATCACCACGCCGATGGGCACGTTCACGAAGAGCACCCAGCGCCAGTCGAGCCACTCGGTGAGCATGCCCCCCGCGAGCAGGCCGATCGCACCGCCGCCCGCGGAGACCGCGGCGAAGACCCCGAAGGCGCGGTTGCGCTCGGGCCCCTCCGGGAACGTCGTGGTGATCAGTGCCAGCGAGGTGGGCGACGCGATCGCGCCACCCATGCCCTGCAGGACACGGGCGGCCAGCAGCTGCCAGGGCTCCTGGGCGAGTCCACCCAGCAGCGATGCGAAGGTGAACAGCAGGATGCCGGTCATGAAGACCCGGCGACGGCCGAGGATGTCGCCGGCCCGGCCGCCCAGGAGCAGCAGGCCGCCGAAGGTGAGTGTGTAGGCGCTGACCACCCACGTGAGGTCCGTGGTGCTGAACTGCAGCGCGTCTTGAATGTGCGGGAGCGCGATGTTCACAATCGTCGCGTCGAGTACCACCATGAGTTGGCAGGCGGCGATGACCGCGAGCGCGATACCGGGACGCCCGTCCCGGCGCGCCGCACCTGGTTTCTGGTCCTTGATCAACTGAGAGGCTGTCACTATGGGTCCCCCACGAAGACGTTAGTGAACGCTCGCGTTCACTGTCGCGTCAACCGTAGTGAGTCCCCCATAGTGAACGCAAGCGTTCACTTAAATTGTCGTCGCGCGGCGAGTCCCCCGTCGTTGCCGCGCGGTGCCACTCCGCCCCCGAGACACCCGCTCCCCATGCTCACTGGAGACACTCAGATGGTTACCTCGCGCTGGACGGCCGCCCCCGCTCAGGCGACCTCCCTCCGTCGGCGCGGTGCCGTGCTCGAACGCGCCATCCTCGATGCCGCCCTGGACCAGCTCAGTACGGTCGGCTGGAACGGCCTCACCATGGAGGGTGTCGCCGCAGGCGCCCAGACCGGAAAGGCCGCGGTGTACCGGCGCTGGCCCTCCAAGGAGGACCTCGTCGCGGACGCGCTGCAGGCCGGACTGCCCCGGTTCGAGGAGGCGCCCGACCTCGGCAGTGTGCGCGAGGACCTGCTGGCCCTCTGCCGCAACGCCCGCGACGCGATGTTCTCGCGCCCCGGCTCCGCCGTCCGCTCTGTCATTCACGAGTGTGATCCGCAGCAGGCCGAGCGCTTCCATGGGGTGATCTTCAACGGGATCGTGGAGCCCACGGTCAAACTGCTCCATGAGGTCATCGAGCGCGGAATAGAGCGGCACGAGGTGCGGCCCGACGCGGCGAACAGCTATGTCTTCGATGCCATCCCGGCCATGATGATGTACCGCAACAAGATGCGCGGAAGTGAATGGCCCGACCGCGACATCGAGGAGATGATCGACCGGTTGATGGTTCCGCTGCTGCGCCCCAACGGCGCCTGACGGCAGGGGCCGTCGCTTCTGGCATGACTTTGGCAAGGCGGGGTGTCGCCGGGTGATCCGTGGGGCGTACGCTAAGGGCGCCATGCCGTACGAACCACCTACTCACACCGTCGAGCGCTCACTCCGCGCCACGACCGGGGCGAAGATCATTGCCGGTGTCGACGAGGTGGGGCGCGGCGCGTGGGCCGGCCCCGTCACCGTCTGTGCGGCGGTCACCGGACTGCGCCGGCCCCCCGAAGGCCTCACCGACTCCAAACTGCTCACCGTCAGGCGGCGCACCGCGCTCGCCCAGGAGTTGGAGAAGTGGGTGACCTCGTTCGCGCTGGGGCACGCCTCCCCGGAGGAGATCGACGACCTGGGCATGACGGCCGCCCTGCGACTGGCCGCGGTTCGGGCCCTGGAGACCCTTCCGGTCCGGCCGGACGCGGTGATCCTGGACGGGAAGCACGACTACTTGGGGACCCCGTGGAGGGTCCGTACGGTCATCAAGGGCGACCGTTCCTGTGTGGCGGTCGCGGCGGCTTCGGTGATCGCCAAGGTTCAGCGCGACAAAATGATGGCCGAACTGGGTATCGACCATGCAGACTTCGGTTTTGCGGACAATGCCGGGTATCCGTCGCCCGTGCACAAGGCCGCACTGGAGGTGCGGGGGCCCACCCCGTACCACCGGTTGTCGTGGGCGTATCTTGATGCGCTGCCCCAGTGGCGTCACCTCAAGAAGGCCCGCAGCTGGGCGGACGGAAGCGTTCCGGAGATCGAGGGGCAGCTGGGCTTCGATTTCTGACGATTCCGCTCGCACTCAGGTGCCACCCGCCGACGCCTGCCGTACCAACGTTTGATAAATATCAGCCCATGCCTCTCATTCCCGAGGAGCCTCAGATTCACGAGAGTGCCCAGGGTCCCCGCGTCACTCCGGCCAGTGGCCGCACCGCGCCGACCCCTCGTCCCGTACCCGGTCCCCGTCCCGCGGCCCCGCCGCGGCCCGGTCGTCCTGGTCCGCACCGGCCCACTCCGCCGGTGCAACGTACGTCGCGCGACACGGCCGCGGCCAAGCCCGGACCTTCGGGCCCGGCGGCTCCCGCGTCCCCCGTCGCCGCTTCGGCGACCCCGCAGATCCAGCTGATCCCCGCCTCGGTCGACGGCGCTCTCGACGCCGCCGAAGAGGCCGTGGACCTGCTGCTCGAGTCGGGGCGCGCTCCTGGCGACGTACTCGTCATCACCACCGGCGAGCAGCACCCGTGGGCCGACCACGAGCTGTCCTTCGGTGAAGCCTCCTACTGGGCGCAGCACGACGCGGGCGACGACGTCTTCTACGCCGACGCATCGGTCGCCTCGCGCGCGACCTCGCGTCCCGTGGTCGTGGTCGCCGTCAACGGTGGTCCCGCCGCTGCCGCCGCCACCGCCCTCCCGTTGGCCCATGCCCGGGCCGGCGCCCTGCTGATCGTCTGCGGCGACCCGCAGCAGATCAACTCGGTACTGGGCGCGGGCGTCTGAGCCCCCCGGTACCTCCGGGGGGACACCCAGGCGGCCGGGGCGCCGTTGCGGTGGCATCAGCACGGCGGACGCTTCCGCGTGCGCGCACGACCTCAGCGAGGGACGCCGAGTGGGTGTCTCCGTCCGCCTTCGCGGCCGCCGCAGCGCGGTCGAGTCGGTCGCTCACGGGGGGTACGGTCACGCAGGCATGCGCAAAGCCGACCGATCGAGTTGCTCGGTCGGGTGCGCCCGTGACGGACGGACGGCCGAGTTCCGCCCTGGCGCGGCGGGTTTGAGTCGGCGCGGGCGGCCGGGTGCGCCGGCGAGCAGTCGTACGGAGCACGGCCGGGCGTGAGCGACGTGTGTGCGCGGTCATGGTCGTGCGGGCCGCGCAGGCGTACGAGAGAAGGTGTGCCGTCCGGGCCGCGCGGCCCGGCGATGCGATCAGCGGGCGGCGGCGCGGCGCAGGACCTCCGAGGCGGCACCGCCGGTGCGGGGCAGCGGAAGCGGCGCCTCGGACATGCCGAAAGGTTCCGGCGAGGAGTCCGCGCTCGGACGGCGACCGCCGCGCCCCTCTCCGAGCACCTGCCAGCCGTCCCGGGTCAGCGTGATGTACGCCCCGCAGCGCAGCCCGTGCAGTGTGCACGCGTCACGCAGACCCCACATCCACGCGCCGTCCTCCTCCGTCCAACGGGAGTCGCCTTCGCGGCAGTAGAGCAGCACCGCGGTGCGCACCGGGGTGCGGAGGCGGAGGTCGTGCGGGATGACCCGGCGCAATTGGGCGAGCAGGGCGTTGCGGAACATCCAGCCGTCGGCGGGGGCCGGGCGGCGGACGAACGAGGCGCTCGCCCGCAGCCGTTCGTCCGGATCGAGCACGGCCACGATCGCGGTCGCGGGTGTGGGGCGGTGCCGGGAATGCAGACCGCTGACGACCTCGCGGGGATTGCGCAGCAGCGGGATTCCCGCAGCGGCCCACTCCGCCGGTTCGAGCATGCGGACAAGGGGGTTGACGGAAGCGGCGGACAGGTCGGCAGACGTCGACGTGGATGCCGCGGAGGACGGAGCGAATCCGAAGGTCACGGTCCTCCCTTCGGCTACGTGCCCACACTGCGGGCGAGGTCGGATTCGGGGGAGCGCGCACCGCAGCAGAGCCCTACCGGACCACGGGTGAGCCGTGCGGGGAGCGGAGTTCAATTCTTGCTGTCGAACTTGGATGCGGCAACGAGCAATTGGGGCCACTGACCGATATCTGACGGTCTGTGGTTTATATCCCTACCCAGTGGGCGATGTTGCGACGCATGAGGTGACCGTTCACCTCGCGTTCGTACACCGTTGGGGCATAGGCCGTCCATAGAGGGTGCAGATTGGCGGAGTGGACCAGGCTTGTCGTGCCCGGGCGCAGTTGACGGCGGTCAGCCCTGGACGGCCAGAACGAGCGGCAGCACCCCCTCCGCACCGGCGCGGAGGAGCAGGCGGGCCGCGATCGCCAGGGTCCAGCCGGTCTCGGTGAAGTCGTCGACCAGCAGCACCGGGCCGCCGGCCTCGACGAGGGCGGAGGCCAGAGCCGACGGCACGGTCAGCGCGCCGTCGAGTGCCTTCAGACGCTGCGCGCTGTTGCTGCGGGGAACGCGGGTCGCGTCCTGTGTGTACTCCACCGAACCCAGCAGCGGCAGTCTGCCGACCTCCGAGATGCGGGCGGCCAACGAACCGATCAGCTGGGGCCGGCTGCGAGAAGGGACGGTGACCACACCGACCGGACGCGGCTGCGCGTCCTCCACCCCTGGCGCCCAGCCGCCGGGGCCCCTGGCCCAGTCGGCAAGCACGCCCACGACAGCCTTCGCCACGTCGTCCGGCACAGGACCGTCCGGAGCCTCGGAAGCGAACATCGGGCGCAGCCGGTTGCCCCAGCCGATGTCCGACAGACGGCCCAACGCCCTTCCGACGGTGGCCTGTTCACCGGCCGGAATGCGCCCCTTGAGGTCGACGCCGATCGCCGGCAGCCCGGTCGGCCACATGCGACGCGGCTCCACCTCCACGCCCGCCCGGCCCAGATCGTCCCGCGCCGCGTCCAGGGCGGCCGTAGACGTGCCGGCCGTGAACCGTGCTCCCGCGCAGTTGTCGCAGCGGCCGCAGGGCTTGGCGCCCTCGTCGTCCAACTGGCGTTGCAGGAACTCCATGCGGCAGTCCGCCGTCGACGCGTAGTCGCGCATCGCCTGCTGCTCGGCCGCACGCTGCCGGGCGACCCACGCGTAGCGATCGGCGTCGTACGTCCAGGGGCTGCCGGTCGCGATCCAGCCGCCCTTGACGCGCTTGACCGCACCGTCGACGTCGAGCACCTTGAGCATGCTTTCCAGGCGGGAGCGGCGCAGCTCCACCAGGGGTTCCAGGGCGGGCAGGGAGAGCGGCCTGTCCGCGCGCGCGAGGACGTCGAGCGTGCGGCGCACGAGGTCCTCCGACGGGAAGGCCAGCGACGCGAAGTACTCCCAGATCGCCTCGTCCTCCTTGCCCGGGAGCAACAGCACCTCGGCGTGCTCGACACCGCGTCCGGCGCGGCCCACCTGCTGGTAGTAGGCGATGGGGGAGGAGGGCGAGCCGAGGTGCACCACGAATCCGAGATCCGGCTTGTCGAAGCCCATGCCGAGCGCGGAGGTGGCGACCAGGGCCTTCACCCGGTTGGCGAGGAGGTCGTCCTCGGCCTGAAGCCGGTCGGCGTTCTCCGTCTTGCCGGTGTACGAGGCGACGGAGTGCCCGCGATGCCGGAGAAAGGCGGTGACCTCCTCGGCGGCGGCCACGGTGAGCGTGTAGATGATTCCGGAACCCGGCAGCTCGTCCAGGTGATCGGCGAGCCAGGCCATCCGGTGCGCGGCGTCCGGCAGCCGCAGAACCCCCAGGGTCAGGCTCTCCCGGTCCAGCGGACCGCGCAGTACCAGGGCGTCCGACGTGCCCCCGGTGCCGAGCTGCTCCGCGACATCGGCGGTCACCCGGGCGTTGGCGGTCGCTGTGGTCGCCAGTACGGGAACCCCCGGCGGGAGGTCGCCCAACATGGTGCGCAGCCGTCGGTAGTCGGGGCGGAAGTCGTGGCCCCAGTCGGAGATGCAGTGCGCCTCGTCGACCACGAGCAGCCCGGTCGCGGCGGCGAGCTTGGGCAGCACCTGGTCCCGGAAGTCCGGGTTGTTGAGCCGCTCCGGGCTGACGAGCAGCACGTCGACCTCGCCCGCCGCGATCTCGTCCTGAACCGTCTCCCACTCCTCTGTGTTCGAGGAGTTGATGGTCCGTGCATGGATTCCGGCCCGGGCCGCGGCCTCGACCTGGTTGCGCATGAGCGCGAGCAGCGGGGAGACGATCACCGTCGGCCCGCTGCCCCTGGCACGCAGCAGCGAGGTCGCCACGAAGTACACCGCGGACTTGCCCCACCCCGTGCGCTGCACGACCAGCGCCCGGCGTCTGTCGGCGACCAGCGCCTCGATCGCCCGCCACTGGTCCTCACGCAGCCGGGCCGCGCCGGTGGTGTCCCCGACAAGTCGGGCGAGGACCGCGTCGGCGGCCGTCCGCAGTTCCGCGTTGCTCATGTGCTCCATGCGTTCCATCCAACAGGACGCCACTGACAATCCGGACCAGGGCGGGGTGCCACGTTGCCGGGGCGACGATCGGCGTTGAGGTGTCCCTGTTCAGGGTTATCCACAGGGCAAAGCGGAACCTCGTGATCCGCGAGATCGTCTGCGCATGACGAATCACAGCGAAAGCACTGGATCCCCCGAAAACGGCAGCGCGAAAAACGGCAGCGCCGAAAACGTCAGGACCGCCGGGCAGGCCGGCCCGACCGCATACGACAGCCACGGCCCCGAACACCAGGTCACGCTCCGCACCCCGGCCGAACTGGCCGACGCCATGCCGTACCTGCTCGGCTACCGCCCCGAGGACAGCATCGTCCTCGTGGCCCTGCACGACAGGGACGGCCAGGGCCGGTTCGGCGGCCGCGCCCGGCTCGGCATTCCCGCGAACCCGGACGACTGGCCATCCGTCGCGAGGCAGCTGGCCCATGGCCTGGTCACCGGGAGTGAGCGCCGAGGAGCCCGACCCGAGCAGATGGTCGCCTACCTCTGCCAGGAACCCGCGCAGGGAGAGTCCGGCCGCCAGGTCATGGAGCGACTGCGCCCGCTGGCCCAGAAGCTCCGCATCGAGTGCGGTCAGCTGGACGTGCCGGTGATCGAGGCGCTGTGCGTCTCGGACGGCCGCTTCTGGTCGTACTGCTGCAGCAACGAGGTCTGCTGTCCCGCCGACGGCCTGCCGATGGGGATGCCCGGCACCTCCGTCCTGGCCGCCGCGGCCACCTACGCCGGCCTTCAGGTGCGCGGCACCTTGCGCGAGCTGAGGGCCAGGTTGCAGCCGTGGGAGACCGCGGCCGCTCTGGAGCAGGAGATCGCCCTGGACACCGCGAGCATGGCCGTGGTCCCGCGGATCCTCGACGACGCCAACCGTGCGGACATGGCCGAGGAGACGCTCGAGCTCGCCGAGCGGGTCATGCGCCGCCTGGCCGAGGCCGCGCCGGTGACCGGCGCCCTCGCGGCGGACGTCCGCGACGACCTGCTCCTCGGGTACGACGAGGCCGCGACGCTGATCCTCGGCCTGCAGGACCGCGCCACCCGAGACCGGGCGGCCGAGTGGATGGAGGGCGACGACGCCGCTCCCGCGCTGCGCCTCTGGAGGGCTCTCGCCCGCCGGTGCGTCGGACCCTACGGAGAGCACGCCGCGGCGCCGCTGACCCTGGCGGGTTGGGTCGCCTGGTCGTCCGGAGACGACCTCGAGGCCCGGGAGGCCCTCGCCATGGCACTCGGCGCGGATCCGGACTATCTCTTCGCCCGCCTGCTGCACCAGGCCTGCAACGAGAACCTGGACCCGGAGTCGATCCGGCGCTGCCTGCGCGCGGAACGCCGGGATCGCGTCCGGGGGTCGGTCCGGCAGGCCGCGGGTGAGGAGGCTGCCGTTGTGTCCACGGCGGCCGAGCCTGCTGAGCCGGGCCCGACGCCGGAGAAGAGCGGGCGATCGCGACGCGGCTCCCGTCCAGGCGCCACGGTCGGCGGACGGACCCGTGCGGCACGGGCGGCCGACGGTGCGAAGAGCACCGTGGGCCTCCCCCGGTCACGGACGTCGACGGCCGAGGGGACGCGTCCGGGAGCCGGACGAAAGGGCAGCATGCGCCCGAGTCCCTCCGGGAAACAGTCCACGCGCCACCGTGACAACCGCCCCAGCAGCGCCCGCTTGGGAGGCGACGGTACCGAGGGGGAGGTGTGAGCAACGGCCGGGAGGGCTTCAGGGACTGCCGTCGGGATGACGACAGTGGGCGAGCGGTAGTTGTGGAGCGCCGACCGCGACCGGTGGTCGGGAGCGGTCGGCGCTCTCACCGCCATTACGTCGGCGTGGCCGATCGTGGGCGTGACCCGGAGGAGTCCCGCCGCGTTCACCTGAGTGGCGGAGCGCCCGCACGGGCCGAGCCGTCGTCCCCCACACGTCCGTCCGGATCCCCCCACCCGGCGCCGCACACGCCCGAGGTGCACCGAGCGCAGAAGAAGCCACCGCATGCATCAGCCGACCTCGCTCTCCGAGCCCTCCGAGCCTTCCGCCGACTGTTCCGCCAGTGGCCGATGGGAGCCGCCCTCCCGGCAGGGAGCCGATCCGCCGGCGCCCGCGGTTCTCGCGGACCGCGCCGATCAAGAAGCAGCCGGCGCCGCACCGCGTATTTCTTCGCACCCAGGGATCGACGTGTCCCTGTCCGTGCCCGTCGATCAGGAGGGGAGAGTGCCCGTCCTCCCGAGCCAGGAAGGGCTTTCGACTGCGTTCACGGCAGGGCCTTGGCCCGCGGCGAACGGCCAAGAGGTGCCCCGGGCTGGTTCCCCTGGACAAGGGTTTGGCCCGCCTACGCCAACCGTTGCGGCCCCGTCGCTGGGTCGGAACGGGTCCGCCGAAGGAGCGGCCCCGCGCAGTCGAAGCAGCGGCGGGCCCGCGGAGCCGGCAACGAACACCTCACGACCGTTGCACCAGCCCTGGGTGACTGGCAGGACACCCGACCGGCATCAGACACCCGGCGCGGGACGGACCACGCCCGCGCCGGTCGCCCAGCCTCGCCCCGCGCCCACCTTCCCGCCTGGCGGACCCGCCCCGCAGCCCCGCGGCACCCTGGGCCCGACTCGTCGTCCTGCCGAGTTACCGCCAACCCATACCGTCATGATCTGTGTCGCCCTCCCCGGCCTTGCCATCTCCTCAGAACAGGGGCAGATGACCGGTCAGGGACTGGACAGGTTCTACTGCGCGGGCAGACGCCTGCTCTCCCGCTGTCAGGTCCGCGTGGCCGGGCGAGAACCGCTGGCGTTGCAGGCCCGGATGACGGCGGCCGACCGGGCCCGCTTCGTGGGCGCCGTGCACGTCTCCCCGCACTCCGGTCCGGACCCGGACCTCGTGGTGGAACGCGTCCGCCACGCGGACGGCACGGAGCGGATCACGCTGCACAACGCGGCCCCACGCGCCCTGCGCCTCCCGGTCGAGGTGTCCCTGGGGACGGACCTGGCGGACCTGGGCGCGATCGCATCCGGCAGAGCGGGGGCCGAACTACCGGCCACCGTCCACGATTCGGGGCTGCGCTGGTCCAGCGTCGGCGGCAACTCGTCGGTCACGGCGGATCCACCGCCCGCGGACGCGCTGGCCTCGGCAGGGCTGCTGCGCTGGGAGTTGGATCTGCCTCCCGGCGGCAGCACCAGCGTGGAGCTGAGAGTACGGCCCGACAGAGTGGGGGCCGTCCGAGCCGTTGGCCGTACCGCGGCCGACCCCTTCGCTGTCCCGCGGGCGTCGGGCGACGATCCCAGGCTCCAGCCGCTCCTGCGGACCAGCGTCGAGGACCTCCAGGCTCTGCTCCTGCGCGACCCCGCCCGCCCTTCCGACACCCACCTCGCGGCCGGCGCTCCCTGGCGCTGTGGATCGGCCCCCGCCGAAGCGCTCGCCGCGGCAAGGATGACGCTGGCGCTCGGCACCCGGCTCGCCACGGGCACGCTGCGTACCCTGGCCCGCACCCAACTCACCGGCCCAGGGCGGCAGTCCGGCCTGATTCCGGGACCACGACGGGACGCGGGACCCCATCTGCCACCGGGCTGCACGGCCATGGAGGCCACGCTGCTCTACCCGGTGCTCCTCGCGGAGGCCCGCCGCTGGGGGCTCCCAGAACAGGAGACGGAAGAACTGCTGCCGACGGCCGAACGCTGTCTGACCTGGCTGCGGACGACCATCGGTGACGGTACCTACCTGAACGACCCCGACCCCGGTGGCCCCGCCCGCTGCGAGACACAGGCCCACGCGCACCGGGCGGCACTGCTCGGTGCCGATCTGCTCGACGTCTGCGGCCGGCCTGGTGGGGAGGGACTGCGGCAGTGGGCGCGGGCGCTGCGGACGGCGTTCCGGCAGGAGTTCTGGATCGACGATCGCGGCGGAGGCCGACCCGCGGCCGCGAGACTTCCGGACGGCAGCCCGGTGCGGCACCTGGGCGCGGCCGCCGTCCATCTGCTCGACACCGGCCTGCTCGGCGGGGGCGAACAGGCACCGGGCCTGCTCGACAAGGTGCGGACGGAACAACTCGCCAGGCTGCTCGGTGGCCCCGCCCTGGACTCCGGTTGGGGACTGAGGAGTCTGGGCACGAACGAACCGGGTCACAACCCGTTCGGGCACCGGAGCGGGACCGTGCGGGTGCACGAAACGGCCGTGGCCGTAGCGGGCCTCGCCGCCGCGGGCTACGAGCAGGAGGCGGGTTCGCTGTTGCGTGGCGTTCTTGCGGCGGCCGAGGCCTTCGGCCACCGGCTGCCCGAGATGTACGCGGGGGAGCAGCGCACCGAGGCGAGCGCCCCGCTCCCGCACCCGGCGGCCTGTCGGCCGGCCGCCACCGCCGCGGCCGCCGGCGTGCTCCTGCTGACCACGCTCGCCGGGATCCGCCCCGATGCCCCCGCCCGCTCGGTCACGCTCCGCCCCCTGCGCAGCGCGCCCCTGGGCGAGATCGTCCTGACCGGCCTACGGGTGGCCGGCGCCCCCTTCTCCGTGCGGGTGAGCAGGCTCGGACCCGCCATGGTCGAGGAGGCGGCCGAAGGGCTGTCACTGGGAGTGTGACCTCGCACGACGCACCACCGCACAACACCAGGGAGGAGACGGTGCGGCTCAGACCGGACCGAAGTGACCGAAGTCGATCAACCATCGAGGCGGCCGACGAATGGAGTGTTTATCGTCAGGCAGACGACTATGATCGCCGCATGCCCTACGACCCGTCAGCCTTTCCGCCCTTCGCCGTCACCGTGGACCTGGTCGTGCTGACCGTGCGCCGCCATGCCCTGTGCGCGCTGGCGGTACGCAGGGGCGAACCGCCCTTCCAGGGCCGTTGGGCGCTTCCCGGTGGGTTCGTAAGGGCCGACGAGGACCTGGCGCAGGCGGCGGCGCGCGAGCTCGCGGAGGAGACCGGACTGCGCGCCCATGACCCGTCCGTCCCCGCCCACGACAACGGTGCACACCTCGAACAACTCGCGACCTACGGCGACCCGAAGCGGGACCCCCGGATGCGGGTCGTCAGCGTCGCCCACCTCGCCCTCGCCCCCGACCTGCCGGCACCCCGAGCGGGCGGCGACGCCAGCAACGCACGCTGGGCACCGGTCGACGAGCTGCTGCAGCAGGGCGGTTACGGCCGGGACGGCGAACCGGTGGCGCCGCTCGCCTTCGACCACGCCCAGATCCTCTCCGACGGCGTGGAGCGCGCCCGCTCCAAGATCGAGTACTCGTCCCTCGCCACGGCGTTCTGTCCCACCGAGTTCACGGTCGGCGAGCTCCGCCGGGTCTACGAGGCGGTGTGGGGCGTGGCGCTCGATCCACGCAACTTCCATCGCAAGGTGACGGGCACCCCGGGATTCCTCGTGCCCACCGGCGGCACGACCACGCGCCAGGGCGGCCGCCCGGCACAGCTCTTCCGTGCCGGTGGCGCCACTCTGCTCAACCCCCCGATGCTGCGCCCCGAAGTGTGACGGCACGCTTCACGGAGCACGGTGGAACCGGGTCCGGGAGCTAACGGCGAGCAAGTTCCGGAAATGTGGGGCGACGGTCCGCGAACTGGCCCTGCACTGTCCGAAAAAACGGACATAGCGCGCTATCTTGCTACGGGTGATCCAGGCCTTCGGACTGACCAGCAATCCCCGCAAGGACCTCCCACCCGCCGTCGACGACGTCTCCTTCGACGCGCGAGCGGGCCACGTCACCGCGCTGCTCGGCGCAGCCGGAGCGGGCAAGACCACGGCACTCAGACTCATGCTCGAACTGCAACAGGGCCGTGGCATCACCTACTTCAGAGGCCGTCCCCTGCACCGCATCGCCCACCCCTCACGCGAGGTCGGCGTGCTCCTCGGAGACGTGCCAGGACACCCGGCGCGCACAGTCCGCGGCCATCTGCGCATGCTGTGCGCCGCCGCCGGAGTCCCCGTCCGCCGCGCCGACGAGGTCCTCGAAGTGGTCGGCCTCGTCAGCCTGCGCGACGAACGCCTCGGCACCCTCTCGCGCGGCATGGACCGCCGGCTCGGCCTCGCCTGTGCCCTGCTCCCCGACCCCCACACGCTGGTCCTCGACGACCCCGCCGACGGCCTCTCCGCGCGTGAGACCCGTTGGCTGCACAGCATGCTGCGCGCGCACGCCACGCAGGGCGGCACGGTCCTGCTCACCGTGGCCGACCCCAAGGAGGCCGCCCGCAACGCCGACCGGGTCGTCACCCTGGAGCAGGGCAGACTCGTCGCCGACCAGGACGCCGCCGAGTTCGCCCGGACCCGGTTGCGCCCCCGCGTCGCCGTCCGCAGCCCGTACGCCGCGCGCCTGGCCGCTCTCCTCACGAAGGAGGCCCGCGCCGCCCAGCGCTCGGTCGAGGTCGTTCGCGAGGGCGGCAACCGCCTGTCCGTGTACGGCAGTAGCTGCGCCGACATCGGCGAGACCGCCTTCCGCCACGGCATTCTCGTCCACCAACTCGCCGACGAGGTGGGTGACATGGGTCCGGGAGCCGGAGACGTTCCCCGCACCGCGCCGCCGGCTGAGGCAGTGCGGCTCGGCGAGGCGAAGGTCGGTCGGCCCGATGCCGGTGAGGTCGTTCAGACGCGCGACGAGCCGCATGCGACGGGCCGGGACTGGCATGCGGAGGTTGGTCCGGTTCTTCAGCAGCGCGACGACGCGAGTGCAGCGGGCGGGAACGGCCATGTCGATGCCGGCCAAGTTCCTGCGGCGCGGGACGACTCGACTGCGGCAGGTGGGGACCGGCATGCCGACGTCAGCCAGGTTCCTCAGACGCGGGACGACTCGCGTGCGGCGGCCAGGGATCGTGATGCCCACGCTGTTCAGGATCCTTGGACGCCGTACGTCACGGACTCGGCAGGCTCCGACCGGCGCCCCGAAGCCGCCGCGCCCGCCGCGACTGCGACCCCCGCGCACCCCCGTCCGGCATCGACCGCGCCTGTGCCCACGCAAAATTCTCGCCCCGCCGAAGCTCGCTCCGCCGACCCCCTCTCCCCCCTCCCGCCCCCCATCTCCGTCCACCCCGCACCCAGCCCCCTCCGCCCCCTGCGCTACGAGATCCGTCGTGCCGCCGGGATCGGCACGGGGTTCCTGGTCGCCGGGGCCGTACTGCTCGCGTCGGCCCTCACCGCCGTACTCACCGCGAGGATCGGGCACACACCGCAGGCGCGGCTGCTGGCGGCGTGGCCGTGGGAGCTGCCGTTGCCGCCTGCCGCGCTCGGGGCGGGGCTGCTCGGCGCGCTGGCCTTCGGCGACGAGTTCCGCCATCCCGCGCTGGCGGCGGACCGGGGAACCGTGCCCCGCCGGCTGGGGCTGCTCGTCGCGAAGCTCCTCGTCGCCACGGCCACCGCGCTGACCCTGGCCATCCTCACGGTCGGCTGCGACGCCGAGGTGCTCTACGTCGTCTACGGACGGGAGCTCACGGAAGTTCCCGGCGACTGGCCGGCGCTCGGAGCGAGCTGGACCGGGCTCGTCGTCGGGTGTGCGTGGGCCGGAGTGCTGGCGGCCGGTGTGTTCCGGTCCACCACCGCGGGACTCGCGGCCGTGCTCGCCGTGCCGGTCGTCGTCGTACCCCTCGTACAAAAGGCCTTGGCGGGATCGTCCGTGCGGACCGCGGCCGGGCTTCCGCTGCGGTTGCGCGAGACACTTCTGCTGCAGTGGCCCTTCGGGGGAGAGCGCTATCTGTCCGCTGTCGCGCGCATGATCGCCCAACCCGTGGGTGGGGCAATGACGTTGTCGCTGACCGCGCTGCTCTGCGCGTATGTGCTCACGACCCTGCGCGGCAGGGTCCGGTGACGTCCGTCCGCACACTTTCGCCCCACCCTGTGCGCAACTCCCCTCGGAAAGCCCAAATCTTTCCGATAAGGCGTCAATTGCGACGGGGTGAGCGATCACCCTTTCGTGTGCTTTTCACCAAAGACCTCAAGGGAGTTGAGGACAGCGCCGACAAAGGATCCGTGAGTACCCTTGCGCACACCATGATGACCGCCGCCCGCTCCGCAGACTCCGGCCTCGTCGGCCCGGGCGAACTCGACCGCTACCCCTACGCCGAGGCGCACGTCGCCGACCGCGTCGGAGTCCCCGCCTGGGAGAGCGCCGACCCGGAGCTGGGCCGCGTGGGCCGGCGCGCCACGGGCAGCCGCGGACGCGGGCTGCACGGCCAACTCGTCCAGCAGCTCGGGCAGATGATCGTCTCCGGTGACCTGGGCGCGGACCGCCCGCTGGTGCCCGAGGAGATCGGCCAGCGCTTCGAGGTCTCCCGCACCGTCGTCCGTGAGTCGCTCCGCGTCCTGGAGGCCAAGGGCCTGGTCAGCGCCCGTCCGAACGTCGGCACGCGCGTGCGTCCGGTCAGCGACTGGAATCTCCTGGACCCGGACATCATCGAGTGGCGGGCCTTCGGGCCGCAGCGCGACGACCAGCGGCGCGAGCTGAGCGAACTGCGCTGGACCATCGAGCCGCTCGCGGCCCGCCTCGCCGCCGGGCACGGGCGCGAGGACGTCCAGCAGCGCCTCGCGGACATGGTCGAGATCATGGGCCACGCCATGGGGCAGGGTGACGCGCTCACCTTCTCCCGCGCCGACGCCGAGTTCCACTCCCTGCTCATCCAGGTCGCGGGAAACCGCATGCTGGAGCACCTCTCCGGGATCGTGTCGGCCGCCCTCCAGGTTTCCGGCAGCCCCGTCACGGGCTGCGACCGGCCCAACGAGACGTCGCTGGCGCACCACGCCAGGATCGCCGACGCCCTGGCGGCCGGCGACGGCGCGGCGGCCGAGGCGGCCATGCGCCAACTGCTCACCGTCCACCCCGAGGTGGAGCGCGTGGTGCCGGCGCCGCGCGAGCACTGACCCCGCACCACGAGTGGCGCGGACGGGTACGCCTCCCCCTCCTGGGGCGTCGCCCGGCCGGCTGCTCCCGTCGGACCCCGCATCATCTCCTGGATCATGCGGGGTCCGACGGTGCGAGGGACTCGTGGCGCCGGGGCGCCTTGGTCTGAGCCATGTGTGATCTCGTATGCCCGTGTCTGACCGTTTTTGAATGCTTACGGGGTGTGACTCGGGCCACGCGGATTGGGCGTAACGCTTGTGGGAACACTGCGATGACCTAAGAGGTGACTGCCGAGGAGGGAATACGGACGCCGTTCACGGCGCTGTGCATCTTCCCGGCCCCCGCCCGCGCCGTCGGCCCGATCCCCAAGGCCGGTGGTCGGCTCCTGTCCGTCCCGGACGGGGCCGGAAGCCGTTTTCCAACGTTCCGAGAGGTTGTTCGTGTCGGCCAGCACATCCCGTACGCTCCCGCCGGAGATCGCCGAGTCCGTCTCTGTCATGGCTCTTATCGAGCGGGGAAAGGCTGAGGGGCAGATCGCCGGCGACGATGTGCGTCGGGCCTTCGAAGCTGACCAGATTCCGGCCACTCAGTGGAAGAACGTACTGCGCAGCCTCAACCAGATCCTCGAGGAAGAGGGTGTGACGCTGATGGTCAGTGCCGCGGAGCCCAAGCGCACCCGAAAGAGCGTCGCAGCGAAGAGTCCGGCCAAGCGCACCGCCACCAAGACCGTCGCGGCGAAGACGGTGACCACGAAGAAGGCGACCGCCACCGCCACCCCGGCGGCCCCCGCTGTCGACACGCCGCCGGTCGAGGACGACGCGCCGAAGGCCGCTGCCGAGAAGAAGCCGGTCGCCAAGAAGGCCACGGCGGCCGCGAAGAAGACCGTCGCCAAGAAGACGGCGGTCAAGAAGACCACCGCCAAGAAGGACGACGCCGAGGTCCTCGAGGAAGAGGTGCTCGAGGAGACCCCCAAGGCCGGCGACGAGCCCGAGGGCGCCGAGAGCGCGGGCTTCGTGCTGTCCGACGAGGACGAGGACGACGCGCCCGCGCAGCAGGTCGCGGCCGCCGGTGCCACCGCCGACCCGGTCAAGGACTACCTCAAGCAGATCGGCAAGGTCCCCCTGCTCAACGCCGAGCAGGAAGTCGAGCTGGCCAAACGCATCGAGGCGGGCCTGTTCGCCGAGGACAAGCTGGCCAACGCGGACAAGCTCGCGCCCAAGCTCAAGCGCGAGCTGGAGATCATCGCCGAGGACGGCCGTCGTGCCAAGAACCACCTCTTGGAGGCCAACCTCCGTCTGGTGGTCTCGCTGGCCAAGCGCTACACCGGCCGCGGCATGCTCTTCCTGGACCTCATCCAGGAGGGCAACCTCGGTCTGATCCGCGCGGTCGAGAAGTTCGACTACACCAAGGGCTACAAGTTCTCCACGTACGCCACCTGGTGGATCCGTCAGGCGATCACCCGCGCCATGGCCGACCAGGCCCGCACCATCCGTATCCCGGTGCACATGGTCGAGGTCATCAACAAGCTCGCGCGCGTGCAGCGCCAGATGCTCCAGGACCTGGGCCGCGAGCCCACCCCGGAGGAGCTGGCCAAGGAACTCGACATGACCCCGGAGAAGGTCATCGAGGTCCAGAAGTACGGCCGCGAGCCCATCTCCCTGCACACCCCGCTGGGCGAGGACGGCGACAGCGAGTTCGGTGACCTCATCGAGGACTCCGAGGCCGTCGTCCCGGCCGACGCGGTCAGCTTCACGCTCCTGCAGGAGCAGCTGCACTCCGTTCTGGACACGCTGTCCGAGCGCGAGGCGGGCGTCGTCTCCATGCGTTTCGGTCTCACCGACGGTCAGCCGAAGACCCTCGACGAGATCGGCAAGGTGTACGGCGTCACGCGCGAGCGCATCCGTCAGATCGAGTCCAAGACGATGTCGAAGCTGCGTCACCCCTCGCGTTCCCAGGTGCTGCGCGACTACCTGGACTAGATCGCGGACCTACGACACCCAAGGCCCGGTTCCCCTCGGGGAGCCGGGCCTTGTCATGCCGTCGTGTCTGTCGCGCGGGTGCGGGGCGTGGCGCGCTGGATCACTCTGGGTTTCCGATCACCATCCCAGTGTGAGGAGCGCGCATGCGTCGTCCCTTCATCCGGTCACTGGCCCGGCCGCTCGTTCTCGCGGCCGCGGCGACCGCCATACCGCTGCTGTCCGCCGCCCCCGCGCCCGCCGACGTCGTCGTGGGCGGTTTCCCGGTGGACATCTCCCAGAGCCCCTGGACGGTGGCTCTGTCCAGCCGTGACCGGTTCGGAGGTACGCGGGCGGGGCAGTTCTGCGGCGGGGTGGCCATCGGCCGTACGACCGTGCTCACCGCGGCCCACTGCATGGGCGAGAACGTCCTGGGGGCGCCCCCGGACCGGGTGCGCGATCTGAAGGTCATCACGGGCCGTACGGACCTGCTCTCGGACCAGGGCCCGGAGCTCCGGGTGCGTGAGGTCTGGGTGAACCCGGCCTATGACGCCGAGACCAACGCCGGGGACTTCGCCGTGCTCACCCTGGCCGAGCCGCTGCCGCAGGACGCGACCCTCGCGATGGCTGCGGCCGGTGACCCGGCGTACGCGCCCGGCACGAGCGCCACGGTCTACGGGTGGGGCGATCTGACGGGCGGCGGCGACTACGCGCGCACACTGCGCGCCGCACGCGTGCGCGTACTGCCCGACGCCCAGTGCGAGAGGGCGTACCCGGGGAGCGTCGACGGCACCTACGCGGCCGACAGCATGGTGTGCGCCGGGGAGACGGAGGGCGGACGCGACGCCTGTCAGGGGGACAGCGGCGGGCCTCTCGTCGCCCAGGGGAAGCTGATCGGGCTCGTGTCCTGGGGGAGCGGCTGCGGCCGCGCGGGCAGTCCCGGCGTCTACACGCGCGTGTCAGAAGTCGTCCGGGCCCTCAGTCCGGGACGGGCCTCACGAGGGTCCGAGAGGGCTGTGGACGGCAGCTGACGGCGTCTGCCGATTAGACGACGAGCTAGACAGACGAGCGGGCGGCGCGGCCCCTGGAAGCAGGGGCCGCGCCGCCCGTATGCCGGCCTGTGCCGGAGCTGGCTCGTCGTGGACGCGAAGTGTCAGCGCTCTTCTTCGGACGCGGACGCGGGAACGGAGGTCAGCCGCTCCGTCTCGTCCTGTATCTCAGCGGCGATCTTCTTGAGTTCCGGCTCGAACTTGCGCCCGTGGTGGGCGCAGAAGAGCAGTTCTCCGCCGCTGAGCAGGACAACGCGAACGTATGCCTGCGCACCGCAGCGGTCGCAGCGATCGGCGGCCGTCAGCGGGCTCGCGGGGGTCAGAACAGTAGTCACGTCGCCTCTTCTCTAGCTCGACGAGCTGTCGTACCAGGGTCAACATCCAACCAGCCCTAAAACGTTCCCGCCCGGGGCTTCTTCTCGAAAAAATCTTTCGAGTCCGGCTGTCTGTTGCCGGTTGGCGGCGAATGTGCCGTATTGCGTGTCTGTGTGTCGTACGGTTTCGCGCTGTCGTTCGATGTCAGGTCCTCCCGGCTGGCTTGCCGGTTGTTCATGAGGACGTGCCCGGAGCCTAAATGGTTCATGCCTCGAAGGGAACGTGATATGTGCTTCACTCCAACGAGGGATCGAACATGCATGCGACTGTGGACTACCCTGTGTTTCGACGAAGGGTGGCGCTACAACGGCTCTACCAGGCCTCGGTACCCTCTTCACGGCAACAGAGGCCGCGCCCTTACCCAGAAGGGCCTCACCTGAAATTCAGCGAGGAGCGAACCGCGTGACCGCCGAAACGTCCGTGTCGTCCACAGCTCTGCTTGCAGGAGCAGAGCGGGACGGTTCCAACTACACCGCGCGGCACCTGCTCGTCCTCGAGGGGCTCGAGGCCGTACGCAAGCGCCCGGGCATGTACATCGGGTCCACCGACAGCCGCGGCTTGATGCACTGTCTGTGGGAGATCATCGACAACTCCGTGGACGAGGCCCTCGGGGGCTACTGCGACCACATCGAGGTGATCCTCCACGAGGACGCCTCGGTGGAGGTCCGGGACAACGGCCGGGGCATCCCGGTCGACGTCGAGCCCAAGACCGGCCTCTCCGGTGTCGAGGTCGTCATGACCAAGCTGCACGCCGGCGGCAAGTTCGGCGGCGGCTCCTACGCGGCGTCGGGTGGTCTGCACGGCGTCGGCGCCTCCGTGGTGAACGCCCTCTCGGCGCGCCTGGACGTCGAGGTCGACCGCGGCGGCCACACGCACGCGATCAGCTTCCGCCGCGGCGTGCCCGGCGCCTTCGCCGGGGCCGGTCCGGACGCCAAGTTCGAGGCCACCAGTGGCCTGCGCAAGGCCAAGAGGATCCCCAAGACCCGCAGCGGCACGCGCGTGCGTTACTGGGCCGACCGCCAGATCTTCCTCAAGGACGCCAAGCTCTCCCTCGACAACCTCCACCAGCGCGCCCGCCAGACGGCCTTCCTGGTGCCCGGCCTGACCATCGTCGTCCGGGACCAGTTCGGTCTCGGCGAGGGCGGCAGCAAGGGCGAGGAGTCCTTCCGCTTCGACGGCGGTATCAGCGAGTTCTGCGAGTACCTGGCCACCGACAAGCCGGTCTGCGATGTCCTCCGCTTCTCCGGCCAGGGCACCTTCAAGGAGACCGTGCCGGTCCTCGACGAGCACGGTCAGATGACCCCGACCCAGGTCACCCGTGAACTCGACGTCGACGTGGCCATGCGGTGGGGCACGGGATACGACACGACTCTGAAGTCGTTCGTGAACATCATCGCCACCCCCAAGGGCGGCACCCACGTCGCCGGCTTCGAGACGGCCGTCAGCAGCACGCTCAACGAGGTCCTGCGCGCCAAGAAGCTGCTGCGTGTCGCCGAGGACGACATCGTCAAGGACGACGCCCTGGAAGGGCTCACCGCGGTCGTCACCGTCCGGCTGGCCGAGCCCCAGTTCGAGGGCCAGACCAAGGAGGTCCTCGGTACCTCGGCGGCCCGCCGCATCGTGAACACCGTGATCACCAGGGAGCTCAAGGCCTTCCTGACCTCCACGAAGCGGGACGCGGCCGCGCAGGCGCGCGTCGTGATGGAGAAGGTCGTCGCCGCCGCGCGTACGCGCATCGCGGCCCGCCAGCACAAGGACGCGCAGCGCCGCAAGACGGCCCTGGAGTCCTCCTCGCTGCCCGCGAAGCTCGCGGACTGCCGCAGCGACGACGTGGACCGCAGCGAACTGTTCATCGTCGAGGGCGACTCCGCGCTCGGTACCGCCAAGCTCGCCCGGAACTCCGAGTTCCAGGCGCTGCTGCCGATCCGCGGCAAGATCCTCAACGTCCAGAAGTCGTCCGTGACGGACATGCTGAAGAACGCCGAGTGCGGCGCGATCATCCAGGTCATAGGAGCGGGTTCCGGACGGACCTTCGACATCGACGCGGCCCGCTACGGCAAGATCATCATGATGACCGACGCCGACGTCGACGGCTCGCACATCCGGACCCTGCTGCTGACGCTCTTCCACCGCTACATGCGGCCGATGGTCGAGGCGGGGCGGGTCTTCGCCGCGGTGCCGCCGCTGCACCGGATCGAGATCGTGCAGCCGAAGAAGGGGCAGGACAAGTACGTCTACACGTACTCCGACCGTGAGCTGCGCGACAAGCTCCTCGAGCTTCAGAGCAAGGGCATCCGGTACAAGGACTCCATCCAGCGCTACAAGGGTCTCGGTGAAATGGACGCCGACCAGCTGGCCGAGACGACGATGGACCCGCGCCACCGCACCCTGCGCCGGATCAACCTCTCCGACCTGGACTCGGCCGAGCAGGTCTTCGATCTGCTGATGGGCAACGACGTGGCACCGCGCAAGGAGTTCATCTCCAGCTCGGCGGCGACGCTGGACCGCTCCCGCATCGACGCGTAGCCGCTGCGCTCGGCTTGGGGCGGATTGGGCTGGGGGCGATGGGGGATCGGCAGGTCCGGGTTGGGCGAGGGGGATGGCGATCGCCAGGTCGGGTTGGGCGATGGGGGCTCACCACGTCGGGGGGCGCGAGGTGCGATGGAGGTCTGGCTGGCCGGGATCGGGCCAGTGGTGATGGGAGTGCCGGCCAGGCCTGGGCGAGTCGAGGGCCGGTGGCGGGTTTGCCCGGACCGGGGCGGGACAGGTGCGGACGGGCGGGGTGAGGCCCGACGTCTGGTCGGGCCGGGCTGCAGAGGGGCCGATTGAGGGCCCGGTGCACCTGGAGGCGTGGGTGTGTGGGGTACCGGTGGGTCGCTGCGGCAGCCCTGGCAGGGGTGAGGTGGGGCGGACAGTTCTGCAGGTCTGAGTCGGGCCACCCGGCCGCCTCGCACCCCCGCTCCGACCATCCCGCCTTCCGGCCAACACCGCTGGTTCCCGCCCCCCAGCCGGCCCGGCTGGCCATCCCGCCTTACAGCCAACCCCGCCGGATCCCCGCCGGATCCCCGCCAACCCCCTGGTTCCCCGCTTCCCGGTCAGGCCCGGCCTTCCCGGAGTTGATTCCGCCGGGCCACCCGGCCTCTGGTAACCCCGTCGCGGCTCTCCACCCGTGGGTGGACGCCGGGGCGGTTCACGGATCCACCCGAGGTCCACCCACGGTCCGATCTGCTGACCTGCGGGTTTCCGTAGTGTCGAAGGCGTCGGCAGTGCTCGCTGTCGTGACTCCCTTCCTCGCCATGGAGGCTCAGATGTCCGGGTTCGTCAACGCGCTGATGATCGCGGCCGTGGTCGTCCTGGTGATCGTCCGCCAGTTCCGCGCACAGCGGATAGGCACGGGGCGGCGCTGGTGGCTCGTCCCCGTGATCCTCGCCGTCGCAGCGCTGCGCGAACCCGGCATCGTGGACGCCCACCACCGCACGGAGTCGGTCGTCCTGCTCGGCGTCGAGCTCCTCATAGGCCTCGCCACGGGAGCGGGCTGGGCCTGGACCACCCGCGTCTGGGCGGAGCCGGACGGGGCGGTGTGGAGCAAGAGCACCAGGGCGAGCGTGACCGTGTGGATCATCGGTATCGCCCTGCGAGTCGGCCTCTTCGCGCTCGGCTCCGCGCTCGGCGTCCATCAGGACAGCTCCGCCCTGCTCGTCGCTCTCGCGGCCACCCTGCTCGTCCGCGGCGGGATCCTGGTCTGGCGGGCACAGTCGGTCACGCCCGCCGTCTCCGCGGCCACGGCGTACGGTGACCCCATGGTCCGCCCCGCGCGGAAGGAGCGCGTGTGACGCAGAACGCCTGGATGCGCTGGCCGTCGCGGGAGGCGCTCGGGCGGCAAGGCACCTCGCGGCCCCGGCGTCTGATCGCCTGGGTCGTGAGGGTGTTCGCCCTGGGAATCCTGCTGTGGGGAGCCTTTAACAGCAACCGTGTCCACGGGTGGGTGACGGTCGTCGGTGGGGTCGGAGTGGTCGTGGCCGGCGGACTGGCGTGGGCCCTGTACCGGACCACGTTCCAGCACCGGCTGTGGCCCTCCCTGGGCATCCTGCTCCTGCTCATGGGACTGGCCGTCGGGGCCGAGGCCCTGGGGTTCCGGGGACCTGCCCTCGTCCTCTGGTGCGGCTGCGCCGTCAGCGCGCTGGAGCGGCTGCCGCTGGCGGTCGCTCTGCCGGCTACGTCCGTGGCCCTCGCGTCGTACGCCGCCGTCAACAACGACGTGTGGCTGACCACGGCGGCCACGGCGGCGGGACTGGCCCTCGCCGGCTACGTGTTGAGGCTCGACGCGGAGGCCCGCGGCAGCGCCCAGCGACTCCTGGCCCAGGAGCGAGCCGCACGGGCCGCCGAGGCGGAGTCGGCGGCGCTCGCCGAGCGGGCCAGGATCGCCCGTGAGATCCACGACGTACTGGCCCACAGCCTCTCGGCGCAGCTAGTGCACCTGGAGGCGGCACGGCTGCTGATCGAGCGGGGTGCCGATCGGGAGCAGATACTGGAGCGGGTGGTGGCGGCGCGGGGCATGGCGCGCGAGGGTCTCGACGAGACACGGCAGGCACTGTCCGCGCTGCGGGGCGAGTTGACCCCGCTGGAGGACTTCCTGACGCAGCTCGTGGGCACGACGGCCGGTGCTGAGGTCACCGTTACGGGTGATCGGAAGTCGCTGCCCGCGGAGGCCTCGCAGGCGGTGCGGCGGGTCGCCCAGGAGGCACTGACGAACGTCCGCAAGCACGCGCCGGGCGCCAAGGTTCGGGTGCGGCTGGACTACGCCGATCACCAAGTGACGCTGGATGTAAGGGACTCGGGCGGACCGCCGGGAGATCTGGCCGGGGCGGGCGCCGGATACGGTCTGCTGGGCATGCGCGAGCGTGCCGAGCTGCTGGGCGGCTCGCTGGACGCGGGGCCGGACGAGGAGGGGTTCGTGGTGACGCTGAGGGTGCCCGTATGACGGAAGGGGAGGGGAAGCCGCCCGCGCGCGTGGTGGTCGCGGACGACCAGACCGTCGTCCGTGAGGGCATCGTGATGCTGCTCGGACTGCTGCCCGGAGTCGAGGTCGTCGGCGCCGCGGGGGACGGTGAGGAGGCGGTGCAGCTCGTCGCCGAACTCGCCCCGGACGTCGTGCTGATGGACCTGCGCATGCCCCGCTGCGACGGTGTGGAGGCGACCCGGCGCATCCGCGCCCAGTACCCCGGGACCCAGGTCGTGGTGCTGACCACCTTCGCTGACGACGAGTCGCTGTTCCCGGCGCTGCGGGCAGGGGCGAGGGGATATCTCACCAAGGACGCGGGAGGGGACGAGATCGTACGGGCCGTGCACAGCGTGCTGTCCGGGGACGCGGGACTGTCGCCGAGCATCCAACGGCGGCTGCTGGAGCGGCTGTCGGAGCCCGCGCCGCGGCCGACGGAACCGGCCGAGCCGCCCGACGGGCTCACCGCCCGGGAGATCGAGGTGCTGGAACTGATCTCCGAAGGGCTCAGCAACACGGAGATCGGTCGCAAGCTGCATGTGTCGACGGCGACGGTGAAGACCCACATCAACAACATCTTCACCAAGACCGGCCTCAAGGACCGTGCCCAGGCGGTGCGTTACGCCTACGCGAAGGGGATCGCCCGCCCACCAGCGGGATGAGTCACCTGATGGGGTGAAGAGCGCGGGGAAGAGAAGTCAGGATGTTCCCGTTCTGTCCATCCTTGAGCATGCAGTCAAGCAACAGTCGTCCTCGCGGAAGCGAGGGTGGTGCGCACCGTTCGACCGAGCACCGTGAGAGGCATGTCCCGCGACCGGCCGAGGCGCCCGGGGGCATGCGGTACGACGACCCGTGGTACGACGCGCTGGCGTCCGGCTGGGGCGAGACGGACGGCGTCGGGGCGCCCGCGACCGGCGGCGTACCGGGCGGCCGGGGCGCGAAGGAGGAGGGGGTGCCGGCGGCGGGTGACATCTACCTCGAAGTACAACGCAGCGCGGCGTTCCAGGAAGTGCGCAGCCGTTACCGGCGGTTCGTGGTGCCAGGAGTTCTCCTCTTCCTCACCTGGTACGTGGGATACGTCGTGACGGCCACGACGGCGCCCGGACTGATGGCGCGGCCGGTGGCCGGAGCGGTGAACGTGGCGATGATCGCGGGGCTCGGGCAGTTCCTGACCACCTTCGTGCTCGCCTGGGCCTACGCCCGGCACGCCCGGCTGCGCAGGGACCGGGCGGCGCTCGAACTGCGGTGGGACACGCAGGAGCTGACCCGTTCGGCACGGGGAGGTGCCTCATGACCGGGCACCATCAGACGCTGGCGTTGTTGCTGTTCAGTGGGTTCGTCGCGGTCACGCTGGCGATCACGACCTGGGTGAGCCGCAACAGGCGGGGTTCGGCGGAGGAGTTCTACGTCGGCGGACGTCTCTTCTCCCCGCTGGAAAATGGTTTTGCCATCGCCGGGGACTATGTGTCGGCCGCTTCCTTCCTGGGCGTCACGGGGCTGATCGCGCTGTACGGCTACGACGGGATGCTGTACGTGGTCGGCTTCTTCGTGGCCTGGCTGCTGGTGCTGTTCCTCGTCGCCGAACTGGTGCGTAACTGCGGTCGGTTCACGCTCGCCGACGTGGTGGTGGCGCGGATGAGTGAGCGGCCGGTGCGCATCGCGGCGGGAACTTCCTCGGTGACCGTGTCCGTTCTGTATCTGGTGGCGCAGATGGTGGGCGCGGGAAGCCTGGTGGCGCTGCTGCTCGGGGGGACGAGTGCGGCCGCGCGGGCCTGGACCGTCATCGGCGTCGGCGCGCTCATGGTGATCTATGTGTCGTTGGGAGGGATGCGGGCCACCACCTGGATCCAGATCGTCAAGGCGGTCCTGCTGCTGAGCGGTACGGTCGCGCTCACCGTGCTCGTCCTCCTGCGGTTCCACGGCGACTTGGACCGCCTGCTGCTGACGGCGGCCGAGCGCAGTGGACACGGCGACGGCTTCCTGGCACCGGGGCTGAAGTACGGCGGGGACTGGACGGCCCGGCTCGACTTCATCAGCCTGGGCCTGGCGCTGGTGCTGGGCACCGCGGGGCTGCCGCACATCCTGTCCCGCTTCTACACCGTGCCCACCGCCAGGGCGGCCCGGCGTTCGGTGCTCTGGTCGATCGGGCTCATCGGCGGGTTCTACCTGATGACGATCGTCCTCGGCTTCGCGGCGGCCGCGATCGTCGGGCCGGAGGCGGTGCGCGGGTCGAACGTGGCGGGGAACACGGCGGTTCCGTTGCTGGCGCTCGACCTGGGAGGCGGAGCCGACTCCACGGGAGGAACGGTTCTGTTCGCCGTGGTCGCCGCCGTCGCCTTCGCCACCATCCTCGCCGTGGTGGCCGGGATCACTCTCGCCTCCTCGGCCTCCGTGGCGCACGACCTGTACGCGTCGCTGCGGCGCCGCCATGCCAAGCCGCGCAGCGAGGTGACCGTCGCGCGCGTCGCCTCCGTCGGCATCGGCGTGGTGGCCATCGCCCTCGGGCTGCTGGCGCGTGACCTCAACGTCGCCTTCCTGGTGGGCCTCGCCTTCGCGGTCGCCGCCTCCGCCAACCTCCCCGTGCTGCTCTACTCACTGTTCTGGCGCGGCTTCACCACTCGGGGCGCGGTGTGGTCCGTGTACGGCGGGCTCGTCCCCGCCCTGGTGCTCGTGGTGCTGTCACCGGTGGTGTCGGGCAGTCCCGAATCGCTGTTCCCCGGCGTCGACTTCCAGTACTTCCCGCTGCAGAACCCAGGCATCGTCTCGATCCCGTTGGGCTTCCTCGCCGGCTGGCTCGGCACGGTCACCTCGGCCGAGGTGCCGGACGAGGCCAAGCACGCGGAGACCGAGGTGCGGTCGCTGACGGGAGCGGGGGCCGTATAGGGAGCGGCGCCCCCGTCGTCGTACGACATCCGCGTCCGATGGGGGCCTACGGCGCCACCCAGGCGTACAGGTGCTCCGGGCGGCCCGTGTCGCCGTACTTGAGGGAGAGGCGCAGGCGGCCGGCCTGTTCGAGGTGGCGGAGGTAGCGCTGGGCGGTGGAGCGGCTCAGGCCTGTCTCGGCGGCCACCTCGTGGGCGGAGAGCGGGTGCTCGGCGTGGTGCAGGACGCGACAGATGAGGTCGGTGGTCGGTTCCGAGTGACCGCTGGGCAGGCCCGGTGAGGACGGCGCCGGGGTGGTGCGCAGGGCGCCGAAGATCCGGTCGACTTGCTCCTGGCCGGCGACCCCGCGACCGCCCACCCGGTCGACCGTGCGGCGCAGGGCGGCGTAGGAGTCGAGGCGGGTGCGCAGGGCGGCGAAGGTGAACGGTTTCACCAGATAGTGCAGCGCGCCGAGGCGCATCGCGGCCTGTACGGTCGCCACGTCTCCGGCCGCCGTGATCATGATGACGTCGGTGCCCTGACCCTGTTCCCGCATGCGGTGCACGAGTTCGAGGCCCGTCTGGTCGGGCAGGTAGTGGTCGAGCAGGACCAGATCAATGCCTCCGCGCTGCACGGCGGCCAGGGCCTGTGCGGCGTTGTGCGCGCGGGCGGTCACCCGGAAACCGGGAACCTTTCCCACGTACTTGGCGTTGATCTCGGCGACGCGGAAATCGTCGTCCACGACCAGGACGTCTATCATCGGGCCTCTTTCTGTCAAGGCCAGGCGGGCGTTACACCCGTGTTTCGGCTCCGCAGTTGTAGCGCGCGCAAAATGAGCACAACAGGCTGTTGCAAGCAAAAGAACGGCATGCGCCCAGAAGGCTCCTGCTGTGGCCGGGACCACATCTACCGTCCCCGGCCATGAGCGCAGACACCAGCCCCGCCATCCAGCTGCGGGGCGCGAGCAAGATCTTCAGGACCCCGTCGGGGGGTCTGCACACGGCCGTCAGGGAACTCGACCTCACGGTCGGGCGTGGGGAGTTCGTGGCGGTCGTCGGCCCCACGGGCTGCGGCAAATCGACCACCCTGACCCTGGTCAGCGGGTTGGAGGAGCCCACCGAGGGCGACGTCCTGGTCGCCGGGGAGCCGGTGCGGGGCGTCGGCGACAAGGTCGGATTCGTCTTCCAGCAGGACGCCACCTTCCCCTGGCGCACCGTTCTGTCCAACGTCATGGCGGGCCCGCGCTTCCGCGGTGTGCCCAAGGCGGAGGCCAAGCAGAAGGCGCGCGAATGGCTGGCCCGCGTCGGGCTCGCCGCCTTCGAGGACCGCTATCCGCACCAGCTCTCCGGCGGCCAGCGCAAGCGTGTCGCGCTCGCCGCGACCTTCGTCAACGACCCCGAGATCCTGCTGATGGACGAGCCGTTCTCGGCGCTCGACGTGCAGACCCGGGCACTGATGTCGGACGAGCTGCTGGAGCTGTGGGAGGGCACGGGCGCCTCCGTCGTCTTCGTCACCCATGACCTCGAGGAGTCCATCGCCCTGGCCGACAAGGTCGTCGTCATGACCGCCGGGCCCGCCACCGTCAAGCACGTCTTCGACATCGACCTGCCGCGGCCGCGCAAGGTCGAGTCCGTGCGCCTGGAGCCGCGGTTCATCGAGATCTACCGCGAGATCTGGGAGTCCCTCGGCGAAGAGGTCCGCATCACCCGTGAGAGGGGTGCCGCCCATGTCGCCTGAGGTACTCAGCACACCGGTGGTCGACACCGTCAAGACCCCGGACCGCGCCCACTCACGCGCGCGTGCCGCCCGTAGACGCAGGATCGTGGTCACGGCCACCCGCGTACTGCTGCTGGTCGCCTTCCTCGGCCTGTGGGAGGTGTTCTCCCGCGCCAAGGTCATCGATCCGTTCAACTTCTCGATGCCGTCGAAGATCTGGGACCAGATCTGGACCTGGGTGACCCACGGGACCGCGCTCGGCTCCCTGGGCGAGCAGATCTGGTACACGCTCTACGAGGCGCTGCTCGGCTGGGTGCTCGGCGTGGTCGCCGGTGTCGTGCTCGGCATCGCCCTCGGGCGGATCCGTTTCCTCGCCGATGTCCTTGGTCCATACATCAAGGTGCTCAACTCGATGCCGAGGATCATCCTCGCCCCGATCTTCCTGATCTGGTTCGGCCTCGGCCCCGCCTCCAAGGTCGCCTCGGCCGTGGTCCTCGTCTTCTTCCCGGTCTTCTTCAACGCCTTCCAGGGCGCTCGCGAGGTCGACCGGAATCTGGTCGCCAACGCCCGCATCCTGGGGGCCGGCGACCGCCGGGTGACCCTTCAGGTGGTCATCCCGTCGGCCACCGCCTGGATCTTCACCAGCCTCCACGTCAGCTTCGGCTTCGCGCTCATCGGCGCCATCGTGGGTGAGTACATCGGCGCGACCAAGGGCATCGGCCTGCTCGTCGCGCAGTCCCAGAACACCTTCAACGCGGCCGGTGTCTACGCCGCCATGGTCATCCTCGCCGTCGTGGCGCTGGCGGCCGAAGGGCTGCTCACCTTCGTGGAACGCCGCGTCTTCCGCTGGAAACCGGCGAACTCCTAGCCCCCGCTGCCCACTTGGGCCTGCCGCTTCCTCTTCTCCCGCACCGCCCTCTCCCAAGGACGTGAACCGCATGCGCAAGTCCGCCAGATACACCACGCTGGCCGCCGCCGGCCTGCTCGCCCTCTCCTCCCTCACCGCCTGCGCCAACGACGCCGCCTCCACCACCTCCACCGGCAAGGGCGACGGCAAGGGTACGAAGGTCAAGATCATGGTCGGCGGTCTGGACAAGGTCATCTACCTGCCGGCGATGCTCACCCAGCGGCTTGGCTACTTCGACGCCGAGGGCCTCGACGTGGAGCTGCTGAGCGAGCCGGCCGGCGTTCAGGCCGAGACCGCGCTGGTCTCCGGGCAGGTCCAGGGGGCCGTCGGCTTCTACGACCACACGCTGGACCTGCAGACGAAGGGCAAGTCCGTGGAGTCCGTGGTGCAGTTCTCGCACGCGCCCGGCGAGGTCGAGATCGTCTCCAACAAGGCGTCCGGCGACATCACGTCCCCCAAGGACTTCAAGGGCAAGAAGCTCGGTGTCACCGGCCTCGGCTCCTCGACCGACTTCCTCACCAAGTACCTCGCCGTCAAGAACGGCGTGAGGGTCAGCGAGTTCACTCCGGTCGCCGTCGGCGCGGGACCGACCTTCATCGCGGCGCTGCAGAAGGGGGCCATCGACGGCGGTATGACGACCGACCCGACGGTGGCGACGATCCTGGACAAGAAGGCGGGCAAGGTCCTGCTGGACATGCGGACGCCGGAGGGGTCGCAGAAGGCGCTCGGCGGCCCGTACCCGTCGTCAAGCCTGTACATGCAGACGGACTGGGTCAACGGTCACAAGGACACAGTGCAGAAGTTGGTCAATGCACTCGTCAAGACGCTCAAGTGGATGTCCACGCACAGCGCTTCCGAGATCGCCGCCAAGATGCCCGCCGACTACTCGCAGGGCAACAAGACGCTCTACACCGAGGCCATCAAGAGCACGCTTCCCATGTTCACCGACGACGGCGTCATGCCCACCAACGGCCCCGAGACGGTCGAGAAGGTGCTCAAGGCGTTCAACCCCAACATCAAGAACGCCTCGGTGGATCTGAGCAAGACGTTCACTACCGAGTTCGTGGAGAAGGCCGCGGGCTGAATCCGTATGTAGGTGGGGGTACGGCCCCTTCCCCCGCCCCCACCCGGCCGTACCCTCAGGCGCGGGCCGCCCACACGTAACGGTGTTCAGGGCGGCCCGCGTCGCCGTACTTCAGCGTGAGACGGGCCCGTCCGGTGCGTTCCAGGAGCTTCAGATAGCGCTGGGCGGTCTGGCGGCTCACCCCGGTCCGGTCGGCGATCTCCTGGGCGGACAGGGGGCCTTGGGCGTTCATCAGGGAGCGGCGCACCAGTTCGGCGGTGGTGGGGGAGTGGCCCTTGGGCAGCCCCGGTTCCGACGGCGCGGACAGGGCGCCGAAGATACGGTCCACCTCGGCCTGTTCCGCCTCGCCACCACCGTCCAGCGTGCGGCGCAGCTCTGCGTACGCCTCCAGCTTGGCGCGCAGGCCCGCGAAGGCGAACGGCTTCACCAGGTACTGCAGCGCTCCGTGCCGCATGGCGGCCTGAACCGTCGTCACGTCCCGGGCCGCCGTCACCATGATCACGTCGGTCTGATGGCCCCGCCTGCGCATCTCCTGGACGACCGCGAGGCCGGTGTCGTCCGGCAGATAGTGGTCCATGAGGACGAGGTCCAGCCGGGGCAGTTCCTCCAGCCGGCGCAGTGCCTCCGCCGCGCTGTGCGCCTCGCCCGCGACGTGGAAGCCCGGGACCTTCTCCACGTAGGCGGCGTTGACCTGCGCGACCCTGGTGTCGTCGTCCACGACCAGGACCTCGATCATCGGGACTCCTCCTTGACGGGCGTGTCCGTGGCCGCGCTCAGGACCGGCTCCGGTGCCGGCTCGGCGAGCGCCTCCGGCAGGATGACGGTGAACTCAGCGCCGCCACCGTTCGCCTCGCGCACGGTCGCGCTCCCTCCCTGCCGCTCGGCGAGCCTGCGCACCATGGACAGGCCGATGCCCCGCTTGCCGTGCGCGGGCGGCTCCTTGGTGGACCACCCCTCGGTGAAGACCAACTCGCGCTGCTCCTCCGGGATCCCGGGCCCCGTGTCCCGCACTCTGAGGACCGCGGTACGGCCCTCGGTCCGCAACTCGACCTCCACACGCGCGTGCGGTGTGGCGGCGACCGCGTCGAGCGCGTTGTCCACCAGATTGCCGACGACGGTGACGAGCCCCCGCGGGTCGATCAGCCGGTCCGGCAACCGTGTGCGGTCCGACACCCACAGGGCGACACCCCGCTCGGCGGCGACCGTCGCCTTGCCCACCAACAGGGCGGCCAGCAGCGGGTCGTGGATCTTCTCGGTGACCTGCTCGGCCGTGGCGCGGTGGTCGCCGACCACCTCACCGACGAACTCCACCGCGTCGTCGTACATCTCCAGTTCGAGCAGTCCCAGCAGGGTGTGCATACGGTTCGCGTGCTCGTGGTCCTGGGCGCGCAGGGCGTCGATCAGCCCACGGGTCGAGTCGAGTTCCCGGCCCAGCTGTTCCAACTCGGTTCGGTCGCGCAGCGTGGCCACGGCGCCCCCGTCGTCGGTGGGCATGCGGTTGGCGACCAGGACGCGCTGGCCGCGGACGGTGAGCAGGTCGGTGCCGGTCACCCGGCCGGCCAGGATGTCCGCCGTACGGCCTTCGCCGAGCGCCTCGTCGGGAGACATGCCGACGACGGCGTCGTCGATGCCGAGCAGGCGGTGCGCCTCGTCGTTGAGCAGGCGGATGCGGCCGGTGCGGTCGAGGGCGACCACGGCCTCCCTGATGCCGTGCAGCATGGCCTCGCGCTCGGCCAGCAGTGCCGAGATGTCCGAGAAGGCCAGGTCGCGGGTCTGCCGCTGGACCCGGCGGGAGACGAGCCACGCGGCGAGCGCGCCGACGGCCAGGGCGCCGCCGGCATAGGCGAGCAGGCCCGGGACGGCGCTGATGAGCTCCGAGCGGACGCTGTCGTACTTGATGCCCACCGAGACCGCGCCGATGATCTTGCCGTGGGCGTCGCGCAAAGGGACCTTGCCGCGGGCCGAGCGGCCCAGGGTGCCGTTGTCTATCTCCCTGACCTGCTTGCCGGCCAGAGCCTCCTTGGGGCTGGTCGAGACGACCTTGCCGATCTGCCGCACGTTGGTGTGCGACCAGCGCACACCGTGCCGGTTCATCACCACGATGTACTCGGCGTGGGTGGCCCTGCGGATCCGCTCCGCCTCCTTCTGGACCGGCCCGTCGGCGGTCGGGGCGGTGTGCTGGAGGTCCTTGGCGATCTGCGGCTGCTCCGCCGTGGTCTGGGCGATGGCCAGGGCGCGGTTCATCGCCTCGTCGTCCAGCTGTTTGCTCAGCGGGGCCAGGAACAGCCCGGTCGCCAGCACCGCGACCCCTGCTGCGATCGCCACCTGCATCAGCAGCACCTGCGAGAAAACCCGCTTCGGCATGCCGAGACGCAGGCGACGTGCGGGGGGAGTGGGGCTCATACCCACGACCGTACGCGGACGTGCGGGAGCCGCCGTAGGGGGTGTGGCGTGGATCTCTTGATCAATGCTGAAGGAGCAGGTTGACGGGTTGATCGTCCCGGTCAACTCGCGATGGCCGTCGCCGTCACCAGCTCGCGCACTTCGACGACGTCCATACGGGCCGGTGAACCCAGGATCGACGAACCGCAGCTCTCCGGGCGTGGCGGCGCGGACGCGCCCTGGGCGACGACGACCCGCCAGCGGCGTCCGTCGGCGTGGGCGACGGTCACCTCCCAGCACGGGGCGGCGCCGTTCGTCGCCACGACGCTCAAGGCTTCCGCCCCGTACTCGCCGACCGCTGTACGCACGGCCAGTTCGGCCGCCTGACCGGGCCGCTCCCACGCGGAGTTCCCGCGGCACCCCGCCACGACGATCCGTCCCTCCTTGACGCCGTGCAGGGCGTCCTTGACGGCATGGGCCTCGGCGCGGCCGTAGGCGTAGCCGTACGGCAGGACGAGCAGCGTGGGCGAGAAGCGATGTCCACCCAGATGGGTGACCTCCCAGACGCCTTCCACTCCGGAGGAGGCGAGCTCCGCTGCCAGCGGGCGGCCGAGCAGCGCGCAGCAGCGGTCGCGCTTGCCGTTGGTGCAGACGAGCGCGAGCGGGTCGCCCGTGTGCGGCCGCGCCCCGAGGACCGAGTCGAAGCCGCGGTGCTCGCCCCGGCCCAGTGCGCCGAAGTCGAGGCCCAGCAGGTCGCGCGGCTCGCTGACCGTGGCGGAACGCAGCCAGACCCGGCCCGGCACGGTGTGGGCGGCGTACACCTGCCGCACGGTGGGAGTGCCGCAGTCGGCATGGCGGCCGGGGCGGCGGATGAGCGCGACCCGCACGCCGGTGCCCTTCGTGGCCGCCTCCAGGGCGCGGCCCACCGCCGGGTCCAGATGGCTCGACGTGAGCGCCTTGGCGCCCCAGGGACCCGGCTGCTCCAACAGCAGCCAGGTCCGCGCGGTGGCCGCGGTTCCCGCCAGAGGCTCGTCGAGCTCCTGGGACGCGGTTGAGCACGTACTCACAGAGGTGAGCCTAACCTGACTTGGCTCGGCGTGACGTCCGGGCGGGTCCGCGACCTACTCCGGCAGCGGCTGCGGCGGTTTCGGACCCACGTAGTGCCCGCTCGGGCGCATGCGCAGCGGACGTTCGCCGTACTCCTCCAGGGCGTGGGCGATCCACCCCGCCGTACGGGCCACTGCGAAGATCGTCTCGCCGGCCGTCGCCTGCATGCCGCTGGTGGCCGTGAACACGGCGAGGGCCAGATCGACGTTGGCGTGCAACGGGGTGTGCCGGGCGGTGGTGGCCACGATGTCGCGTGCCGCTGCCAGGGCGGGGGCGGCCCGCGGGAGGTCCTCCAGCAGACCGAACAGGACGCGGGCGCGTGGGTCCTCGCCCGGATAGAGCCGGTGGCCGAGGCCCGGGATACGGCGGCCGGCGCGCAGCTCGTCGGCGATCACGGGGGCCGCGTCACCCTCGTCGAGCACGTCCATCAACAGCCGGTGGGCGACTCCGCTGGCCGCCCCGTGCAACGGGCCCTCGAGCACGCCGAGCCCGGCGGAGACGGCCGCGTAGGCGTGGGCGCGGGCCGAGGCGGCGACGCGCACCGCGAGGGTCGAGGCGGCGAGGTCGTGGTCCACGAGCAGGGCGAGGGCGGTGTCCAGCACACGCAGCGAGGCCTCGTCGGCGTCCCGGCCGGTCAGCCGTGCCCAGAGGCGGTGGGCCAGCGGGCCCTCGTCCCGGTGGCCGCGCCTCGCCGGCAGAGCGGCGACCAGCGTGGGGATGAGGGTGCGCGCGGTGCCCAGTACGGCGTCCTCGGAGAGGTCGAAGCGCAGCGGGTCCGCGACGGCGGCGGCGATCGCCGCCACCCGCAACCGGTCGGTGGGGCCGGTGTGTTCGGGCAGCGCGTCGACGGCGCGGCGGGCCGTGGCGACGGAGGTCTCGGGGGCCGTGAAGGTGATGCCCGGGCGCAGAGTGCCGGTCCACAGCCACTCGGCGACCTCTTCATAGGAGTGGCGGGTGGCCAGTTCGGTGGCGTCCACGCCCCGGAAGTAGTAGCGGTCGGACTCGATGAGCGTGATACGGGTGCGCACGGAGAGTTCACCGCCGGAGGCCGGAGTCCCACCGCTGTCACGCCTGTTGCGCCGGGCGAGTGCCTCCACCTCCGCCGCCTCGAAGGTGCTGCCCCGGCCGCCGGGCACACGGCGGCTGCTGAGCTGGCCGCGGCTGACGTAGGCGTAGACCGTCTCGGGCTTCACGCCCAGCAGTTCGGCGGCTTCCTTGGTCGTCAGCCGTCGGTCGGCGTGCCCGGGGGAGGGCTCTTGATCGTGCATAGGGGTCACCGTATCGGCCTCACGATGTGTGGCTTGATGCATTGCCTGACTTGATCTGTGATGGACGCCAGATTGACTCAATCAATATTGACAAGGATTGAGTCAAGCATGGACAGTCAAATCAAGTCCAGGGAGGAAAATCATGTCCGTCAAGTCCGTCAACAGGTCATCAGCGGCCACCGTCGACGTACCCCGCGGCCTCGCCGGCGTCGTCGTCACCGATACCGAGATCGGGGATGTCCGGGGGCTGGAGGGCTTCTATCACTACCGCCAGTACTCGGCCGTCGAACTCGCGCAGACCCGCGGCTTCGAGGACGTCTGGCATCTCCTGGTCCACGGGGAACTGCCGGACGCGGCACGGCGTACGGCCTTCGCGGCCGAGACGGCGGCGCTGCGCCGGCTGCCCGACGAGGTGCGGGAGGTGCTGCCCGCGATCGCGGCCGCGAGCGGACGGTCCGGTCCGCTGGCCGGCATGCGTACCGCGCTGTCGCTGCTCGGGGCGGCGAAGGGGTTCCGGCCGGTGTATGATATCGACGCGGACGAGCGGCGGCGCGACACGCTCGCAGCGGCCGCCGCCGTACCGACCCTGCTGACGGCGCTCCACCGGCTGGGCCGGGGGCTGGAACCGGTGGAGCCGCGGGACGACCTGTCGTTCGCGGCGAACTACCTCTACATGCTGACGGGTTCGGAACCGGACGCGAGGCGGGCCCGGGCGGTCGAGCAATACCTGATCTCAACCATTGACCACGGTTTCAACGCGTCAACCTTTACCGCGCGTGTCATCGCGTCCACGGGGGCGGACGTGGCGGCTTGCCTGGTCGGAGCGGTGGGGGCGCTCTCGGGGCCGCTTCATGGCGGTGCTCCCAGCCGGGCGCTCGACACGCTGGACGCGATCGGCACGCCCGACCGTATCGATCCCTGGATCCGGGAACGGGTCCTCGCCGGCGACCGCATCATGGGTTTCGGGCACGCCGTGTATCGCACGGAGGACCCGCGCTCCCGGATGCTCCGCGAAGTGGCCCGGAGCTTCGGCGGTCCTCGCGTGGAGTTCGCGGTGGAGGTCGAGCGGCGGGTGGAGGCGATACTGGCGGAGCTGAAGCCCGGTCGCGAACTCCACACCAACGTCGAGTTCTACGCGGGCGTGGTCATGGAACTGTGCGGGCTGCCCCGCGAGATGTTCACACCGACCTTCGCGGCGGCGCGGGTGGTGGGCTGGAGCGCGAACATCCTCGAACAGGCCCAGGACCGAAAGATCATCAGGCCGGCGGCGCGGTATGTGGGGCCGGGGGCGCCGGTGGCGGTACCGGTGACCTGACGGAGGCCTTGTGCCCGTATGGAGCCCTTGCCTCTCGGTGTGCTCGAAAATGTAGGTTTCGCCGACTTCGGTCACGCTTGGGGGGTGTTCATTCGATGACTATGAGGGCCTCACTCCCATTGATGGTAACGAAGTCATAAATGGGCGCACCCCGGTGCGGTGCGCGAGTGTTGACTACCGTGGGGCACCTTCGGTGGTCTACCCGAGTGGTCTGCCCGGCGTCATGCGGTGGGGCGCGGGACCTGTGTGATCGAGTTCGCGCTCAGACCTGCAAGGATGCCACCGCGCACGCGAGCAGCGTGCGCAGGTGCTTGCGTGCCTTGTGAGTGTCTGAGACCTAAAGGAATTCAACAGTGAGTCAGATCGTCCGCCGCCTTGGCGTGGCTCCACGCTATCGAGGTAGCACCACGGGGGCCACCTGCCCCGATATCTTCGAATTGGCGAACGGGGATTTCGCCGTAATCGGCAAGGATATGACCGATTCGCTGGAATCTCAGCTTCCGCCCGATGCGGCCCGTGCTGACTATGAGCGCATTGTCGTGATCACTCGCGAGACGCTGGTCAAGGCAAAGACGGACATCCCGGACGCCTAGGTCGGTTTCGAAGAAAGCCGGTCCGAGCGACACACCTCCGCTTCGGACCGGCTTGCGATGTCAAGGTCCACTCGACTCACCGGGCGGCTCCCCCACCACCCACCACTCCTCGGTGTCCGCGTCCTCGAGTTGACGTAGCAGGTCGTCCACCAGCAGACCGAGTTCGGCTTCGTCGGTGTCCGCGAGACTCGCCCGATGTTGCTGTGTGGCGTACCAGTACTCCCTGACAATCGGATTCTGGAGCATTCCCCGGACGTGCTTGAAGAACTCGTCCCTGCTCAGATTGCCGATGCGGTAGTACAGAAGCAGATTGGTGTAGAGCGCGTTGGCGAACAGGTACTGACGGCGCTGCTTGGGGGAGACGGGTGGTTCGTAGAGGTCCAGGACCTCGGCGAGCTCTGGATCGTCGATCGCCTTGCTCAGCAACTCCCAGTGCTGTCGCTGCTGAGTGGCGAGGTTCGTGGCTTGCTGGGTGTGTGCGGTCCGCTCCAGGTGTTCCAGGCGTGCGCGCAGCACCTTCAGCGACTGGTGCTGTGCCGCCAGGGTGGCGAGGCCCCCCGCCGCAACACCTATGCAGACTGCGACAGTGCACCTCAGCCCCCGCGGACCGAACTTCTGTGTGGCCATGTCAACCCCCGAATCAGGCGGCCGTCCGCCGGTCGTCGGGATGCGGGTCGACTGGAGGGGACCGGCGAGCGGTGGGCGGCGCTTGCCGTCTCCCAGGGTGCCGAGCGGCTCTGATCGGCGGGGGAGGCGGAGAGGAGGCGCACGGAGGGAAGCGAGGGTCGCACACTCCGGCGCCTTGCCCAACGTCTGCCCCGCAAGTGCTGCTAACAATCGTTCACTTCGCAGTGATTCTTCCGGCTCGTATCCTGGTCCGGCATTCAAACCTCGTACGTGCGCCGCCAGCGCGATCCGGCGCACACGGCAGTGTGAAAGAGGTCGTACGTTGCGTCAGCCGAGCCCCGGACAGCGGCAGATCCCGGTCGTCGTACTCGCCGGATTCCTCGGCTCGGGGAAGACCTCGCTCCTCAACCATCTGCTGCACCGCAGCGGGGGCAGCCGGATCGGGGCGATCGTCAACGACTTCGGGGCCATCGAGATCGACGCGATGGCCGTGGCCGGGGCACTCGGCGACTCGACCGTCTCACTCGGCAACGGCTGCCTGTGCTGCGCCGTGGACGTGAGCGAACTCGACGGCTATCTCGACCGGCTGGCCGCGCCCTCCGCCGGCATCGACGTCATCGTCATCGAGGCCAGTGGACTCGCCGAGCCCCAGGAGCTGGTGCGGATGGTGCTGGCCTCCGAGCATCCGGGGATCGTGTACGGCGGGCTCGTCGAGGTCGTCGACGCGGCCGAGTTCGACGACACCCGCGCCAGGCATCCCGCGATCGACCGGCATCTCGCCCTCGCCGATCTCGTCGTCGTCAACAAGGTCGACCGGGCGGAGGATGAGGGGCAGAGGGTTCTACGGCTCGTTCGGTCGATCGTCGATCGCGCCGCCGTCGTGGCGGCCGCCTACGGCCGCGTCGACCCGGAGTTCCTCTTCGACTGCCGGCCGAGCGAGGAGCGCGTCGGGCAGCTCTCCTTCGACGATCTGCACGACCAGGAGCGCGACCAGGGCGATCACGACCACAACGAGGACCGACACGACGAGGACGGACACGCCGCGCATCTGCACGCCGGCTACGAGAGCCTGTCCTTCGTCGCCGAAACGCCCATGGACCCACGTCGGTTGATGGCGTTCCTCGACAGCCGGCCTGCGGGGCTGTACCGGATCAAGGGGTACGTCGACTTCGGCGCGTACGACGTCCGCAACCGTTACGCCGTGCATGCCGTGGGGCGCTTTCTGCGGTTCTACCCGGAGCCATGGCCGGCCGGCGCCCCACGCCTCACCCAGCTCGTCCTCATCGGCTCCGGCATCGACGCGCCGGCTCTCCGCAAGGAGCTGGAGGCCAGTACGAGCGACGCCCCGCACACCGCCGACGAGCACGGCATGTGGGGCGTCCTGCGGTACGTCCAGGATCCCGGCGAGCAGGACCCCGCGTCCTAGACGGGGCCCGCCACCACGGCCACCGTCTTCGGCAGGGACACGCCCGAGCCGTCGCGGCGCGGGTCGATCTCCGGCAGGTCGGCGGGGGTGCCGTTCTTCTGGGCCGCCTTGGCCGGTGTGGCGCCCGCCCAGGCCAGCGACAGGCAGTCCTCGCCCTTGAGGAACCGCTGGCAGCGGACACCGCCGGTGGCGCGGCCCTTGCGCGGGTACTGGTCGAAGGGGGTCAGCTTGGCCGTCGTCTGGACCGAGTCGTCGAGCGTGCCGCGGGAGCCCGCCACCGTGAAGACCACCGCGTCCGCCGCCGGGTCGACCGCCGTGAAGCAGATGACCTTCGCGCCGTCGGCGAGCTTGATGCCCGCCATGCCGCCCGCCGGACGGCCCTGCGGACGCACCTGGGCGGCCTGGTAGCGCAGCAGCTGGGCGTCGTCCGTGATGAAGACCAGGTCCTCCTCGCCGGTGCGCAGCTCCACCGCGCCGACGATCCGGTCGCCCTCCTTGAGGGTGATGACCTCCAACTCCTCCTTGTTGGAGGGGTAGTCGGGGACCACACGCTTGACGACGCCCTGCTCGGTGCCGAGGGCCAGACCGGGGGAGGACTCGTCGAGGGTGGTCAGGCAGACCACCGTCTCGTCGTCCTCCAGGGAGAGGAACTCCGACAGGGGGGCTCCGCCCGCGAGGTTCGGGGCCGACGCCGTCTCCGGCAGCTGCGGGAGGTCGACGACGTTGATCCGCAGCAGACGGCCGGTGGACGTCACGGCGCCGATCTCTCCGCGGGCCGTGGCCGGGACCGCGGAGACGATCACGTCGTGCTTCACGCGCCTGCCGTCGGCGTCCTCCGGGAAGGGCTCGCCGTTCGCCGTGCGGGCCAGCAGACCGGTCGAGGAGAGCAGCACACGGCACGGGTCGTCCGCGACCTGCAGCGGTACGGCGGCGGCCGTGGCGCCGGAGGACTCCAGCAGGACCGTACGGCGCTCGGTGCCGAACTTCTTGGCCACCTGCGCCAGTTCGTTGGAGACCAGCTTGCGCAGCTCCGCGTCCGAGTCCAGGATCCGGGTCAGCTCCGCGATCTCCGCGTTGAGCCGCTCCTTCTCCGACTCCAGCTCGATGCGGTCGTACTTGGTGAGGCGGCGCAGCGGTGTGTCGAGGATGTACTGGGTCTGGATCTCCGAGAGCGAGAAGCGCTCCATCAGGAGTTCCTTGGCCTGCGCGCTGTTCTCGCTGGAGCGGATCAGCCGGATGACCTCGTCGATGTCGACCAGGGCCGTGAGCAGGCCCTCCACCAGGTGCAGCCGGTCGCGGCGCTTGGTGCGGCGGAACTCGCTGCGGCGCCGGACGACGTCGAAGCGGTGGTCGAGGTAGACCTCCAGGAGCTCCTTGAGGCCGAGGGTGAGGGGCTGCCCGTCCACCAGGGCGACGTTGTTGATGCCGAAGGACTCCTCCATCGGCGTCAGCTTGTACAGCTGCTCCAGGACGGCCTCCGGCACGAAGCCGTTCTTGATCTCGATGACCAGGCGCAGGCCGTGCGCGCGGTCGGTGAGGTCCTTGACGTCGGCGATGCCCTGGATCTTCTTCGAACCGACCAGGTCCTTGATCTTGGCGATCACCTTCTCCGGGCCGACCGTGAAGGGCAGTTCGGTGACGACCAGGCCCTTGCGGCGGGCGGTGACGGTCTCCACCTCGACGGTGGCGCGCATCTTGAAGGTGCCGCGGCCCGTCTCGTACGCATCCCGGATGCCGGAGAGTCCCACGATGCGGCCGCCGGTGGGCAGGTCGGGGCCCGGGACGTGCTTCATCAGGGTGTCCAGGTCCGCGTTCGGGTAGCGGATCAGGTGGCGGGCGGCCGCGATCACCTCGCCGAGGTTGTGCGGCGGCATGTTCGTCGCCATACCGACCGCGATGCCCGAGGCGCCGTTGACCAGCAGGTTCGGGAAGGCGGCGGGCAGGGCGACCGGCTCCTGCTCCTGGCCGTCGTAGTTCGGGGCGAAGTCGACCGTGTCCTCGTCGATCGACTCCGTCATCAGGCTCGTCGCCTGCGCCTGGCGGCACTCGGTGTACCGCATGGCGGCGGGCGGGTCGTCGTTGCCCAGCGAGCCGAAGTTGCCGTGGCCGTCGACGAGAGGCACGCGCATGGAGAAGGGCTGGGCCATGCGCACCAGGGCGTCGTAGATCGACGCGTCGCCGTGCGGGTGCAGCTTGCCCATGACCTCGCCGACCACGCGCGCGCACTTCACATAGCCGCGGTCGGGACGCAGGCCCATCTCGTTCATCTGGTAGACGATGCGCCGGTGCACCGGCTTGAGGCCGTCGCGGGCGTCGGGCAGGGCGCGGGAGTAGATGACCGAGTACGCGTACTCGAGGAAGGAGCCCTGCATCTCGTCGACGACGTCGATGTCGAGGATGCGCTCCTCGAACGAGTCGTCGGGCGGCGGGGTCTTCGTGCTGCGGCGGGCCATCGCTGCCGGCTCCTCTTTTCTGGTCGCTCGCCTACGGGTCGCTCACGGCCCCTTCGGCTCACGCTTGCTGAAGCATGAACGGGATCTGACGCCACCATTGTGGACCGCTGCACTGACAACGCGGGCCAGGACCCGGTGCGGGCGATCCGGTCCGCCGGTGCGGGCACCATCGGGCGCGGCTGCCCGCAGGCTACGCGATCCGCTGTGGGCGTACGTCGTCCGGGAACTTCGCCGTGGCTCCGCACGCTTGCATACAGTGGCAGGACCGGCAGCAAAACCGCGGTGTCAGCCACCGCATCGGCGATCGAAGGGACGTACATGCCCATGGGTCACACGGCCACAGACCAGGCAGGCACCGGGGGCCTGACAGCGACCGAGCACCGCCTGGCCAACGGCCTGCGCGTGGTGCTCTCCGAGGACCACCTGACCCCGGTCGCGGCGGTGTGCCTCTGGTACGACGTCGGCTCGCGCCACGAAGTCAAGGGCCGTACCGGCCTTGCTCACCTTTTCGAGCACCTGATGTTCCAGGGATCGGGCCAGGTGAAGGGCAACGGCCACTTCGAGCTGGTGCAGGGGGCCGGCGGCTCGCTCAACGGCACCACCAGCTTCGAGCGCACCAACTACTTCGAGACCATGCCCGCCCATCAGCTGGAGCTCGCCCTCTGGCTCGAGGCCGACCGCATGGGCTCCCTGCTGGCCGCCCTGGACGACGAGTCCATGGAGAACCAGCGGGACGTCGTGAAGAACGAGCGCCGGCAGCGCTACGACAACGTCCCGTACGGCACCGCCTTCGAGAAGCTGACCGCCCTCGCCTACCCGGAGGGCCACCCCTACCACCACACCCCGATCGGCTCGATGGCCGACCTGGACGCGGCGACGCTGGAGGACGCGCGCGCGTTCTTCCGCACCTACTACGCGCCCAACAACGCCGTGCTGTCGGTCGTCGGCGACATCGACCCCGAGCAGACGCTCGCCTGGGTCGAGAAGTACTTCGGCTCCATCCCCTCCCACGACGGCAAGCCCGCTCCCCGGGACGGCACCCTGCCGGACGTGATCGGCGAGCAGCTGCGCGAGGTCGTCGAGGAGGAGGTGCCCGCGCGCGCGTTGATGGCCGCCTACCGGCTGCCGCACGACGGCACGCGCGCGTGCGACGCGGCCGACGTGGCGCTGACCGTCCTCGGCAGCGGCGAGTCCTCCCGCCTCTACAACCGGCTGGTACGGCGCGACCGTACGGCCGTCGCGGCCGGCTTCGGCCTGCTGCGGCTCGCCGGGGCGCCCTCCCTGGGCTGGCTGGACGTGAAGACCTCCGGGGACGTCGAGGTCCCGGTCATCGAGACCGCCATCGACGAGGAGCTCGCCCGGTTCGCCGAGGAGGGCCCGACGGCCGAGGAGATGGAGCGCGCGCAGGCCCAGTTGGAGCGCGAGTGGCTGGACCGGCTCGGCACGGTCGCGGGCCGCGCCGACGAACTGTGCCGTTACGCCGTCCTGTTCGGCGACCCGCAGCTCGCCCTGACCGCCGTCAAGCGCGTCCTGGAGGTGACCCCGGAGGAGGTCCGCGAGGTCGCCGCGGCCCGCCTGCGCCCCGACAACCGCGCGGTGCTGGTGTACGAGCCGGTCTCCGCGGAGGTCGCCGAGGACGCCGATCCGCCCGAAGACCCCGAGGCCGAGGCCACCGTCGAAGCCGGCGACAAGAACGAGGAGGCGGCCAAGTGACCGAGCTCGCCGCGATGGAGTTCCACCCGCAGCCCCAGGCGGGCGAGGCCCGGCCGTGGGCGTTCCCGGCGCCCACGCGCGGAGCGCTCGACAACGGCCTGACCGTGCTGCGCTGCCACCGCCCCGGCCAGCAGGTCGTCGCCGTGGAGGTCCTGCTGGACGCGCCCCTGGAGGCCGAGCCGGCCGGCTTCGACGGCGTCGCCACGATCATGGCGCGTGCCTTCTCCGAGGGCACCGACAAGCACTCCGCCGAGGAGTTCGCCGCCGAACTGGAGCGCTGCGGCGCCACCCTCGACGCGCACGCCGACCACCCCGGCGTCCGGCTCAGCCTGGAGGTTCCGGCCTCCCGACTGGCCAAGGCGCTCGGTCTGCTCGCCGACGCCCTCAGGGCGCCCGCGTTCGCCGACAGCGAGGTGGAGCGGCTGGTCCGCAACCGCCTCGACGAGATCCCGCACGAGCTGGCCAACCCCTCCCGGCGCGCCGCCAAGGAGCTCTCCAAGGAGCTGTTCCCGGCCGGCTCGCGCATGTCGCGCCCGCGCCAGGGCACCGAGGAGACCGTCGAGAAGATCGACGCGGCGGCCGTGCGCGCCTTCTACGACCGTCACGTCCGGCCCGTGACGGCCACCGCGGTGGTCGTCGGCGACCTCACCGGGATCGACCTCGACGCCCTGCTCGGGGAGACCCTCGGGGCGTGGACGGGCTCCAGGGCCGAGCCCCGCCCGGTGCCTGCGGTGACGGCCGACGACACCGGGCGCGTGGTCATCGTCGACCGTCCCGGCGCCGTCCAGACGCAGCTGCTCATCGGCCGCGTCGGGCCCGACCGGCACGACCGCGTGTGGCCCGCGCAGGTCCTCGGCACGTACTGCCTGGGCGGCACCCTCACCTCCCGCCTGGACCGCGTCCTGCGCGAGGAGAAGGGCTACACCTACGGCGTGCGGGCCTTCGGCCAGGTCCTGCGCTCCGCCCCGGACGGCACGGGCGCGTCGATGCTCGCCATCAGCGGCTCCGTCGACACCCCGAACACCGGCCTGGCGCTCGACGACCTCTGGAGGGTGCTGCGCACGCTCGCCGAGGGCGGCCTCACGGACGCCGAGCGCGACGTCGCCGTACAGAACCTCGTCGGGGTGGCGCCGTTGAAGTACGAGACGGCGGCGGCCGTCGCGAGCACGCTGGCCGACCAGGTCGAGCAGCATCTGCCGGACGACTTCCAGGCGACGCTGTACCAGCAGCTGGCCGCGACCGGCACCGTGGAGGCCACCGCGGCGGTCGTGAACGCTTTCCCCGTCGACCGGTTGGTGACCGTCCTGGTCGGGGACGCGGCGCAGATCAAGGAGCCCGTAGAGGCTCTGAACATCGGTGAAGTGACCGTGGTGTCCGCCGAGTAGCGGCACGCGTGCGTGGCAGGGCCCTGGTGACGGAAGCGTCACCAGGGCCCTCTTATGTCCGAATTGAAGGACCTTTGAAGGCAATTGAAGGAAAATTGAAGGAGAGTGGGCTGTTTGCCCTGTGGGATGCGCTACAAACACCCTGATCCGTTTGGGAATTGAAAGTGGCCCCGTTTAGCGTCGTCCGGGCTGTCCGTCAGGCAGTGCGCCGCACCCGCGGCACCGGACAGTCATCGCCGAGTCCCCGTACGGCGCGAGCCAGGGGAGCCGGGGACCCACGCAGTCCCTGGGGTGAATCGGACGCCCGCGCGTGTGGCGAGGGTGTCCGTAGGAGACCTTCCTGCTCCGAACCCGTCAGCTAACCCGGTAGGCGAGAGGGAAGGAAAGGAACAGCCTGTACATGGCGTTCATGTGCGCCACCGGGAAGCACCGTCGTCCCAGCCGGATCAAGCGCTCCACCGCCCATGCCGCCGGCGTCGCGGCCCTCGCCACCACCGGCGTCATCGGCGCCCTCGCGGCCCCCGCGCTCGCCGCCGACAACGCGGCCGACGCCGTCGAGCAGACCGGTCTCACCCCCGTCATCACCATCGGCGACTCGATCGCCGCCAAGATCGACGCCCAGGCCGACGCGCAGAAGCAGGCCGCCGAGATGGCCGCCCGCAAGAAGGCGGCCGAGGAGGCCGCGCGCAAGAAGGCCGAGGCGGAGGCCAAGAAGGCCCGCGAGGCCAAGGAGCGCGCCGCCCGCGAGGCCGAGCGCAAGCGCCTCAACACCTTCGTCGCCCCGATCTCGAACTCGTACGTCTCCACGGGCTACAAGGCCAGCAGTTCCCTGTGGTCCTCGGGCAGCCACACCGGCATCGACTTCCACGCCGCGACCGGCACCACCGTGCACGCCGTCGGCTACGGCACGGTCGTGCAGACCGGCTGGGGCGGTGCGTACGGCAACCAGATCGTGATCAAGATGAACGACGGCACGTACACCCAGTACGGCCACCTGTCGTCCATCGGCGTCTCCGTCGGCCAGAAGGTCGTCACCGGCCAGCAGATCGGCCTCTCCGGCTCGACCGGCAACACCACCGGGCCGCACCTGCACTTCGAGGCCCGTACGACGCCGGAGTACGGCTCCGACATCGACCCCGTCGCCTACCTTCGCTCGCACGGCGTGAACGTCTGACGGAGGATCGCGAGATCCCGTGAAGCCCCGGCTCCCCGAGCCGGGGCTTTCCGCGTTTCAGTCGTCCCGCTGTCCAAAAAATATCCATGGATTCTGGCCCGCCGTCGGAAATTCCCGCCCTTTGCAATAGAGTCACTGGACACACGTCCATGGTCGACGTTTCACGGGGATTAAGGCGGAGGTCGGACATGCGTATTCCGGCGCACTCGGTGTGCACGGCCATCCGGGACGACATCGTCGCGGGTGTCTACGAGCGCGGCAGCCGCCTCACCGAGGAACTCCTCGCCCGCCGCTACGGCGTCTCGCGCGTCCCCGTCCGCGAGGCCCTGCGCACCCTGGAGGCCGAGGGCTTCGTGGTGACCCGGCGGCACGCGGGCGCGTGCGTCGCGGAACCGACCGAGCAGGAGGCCTCCGACCTGCTGGAGATGCGCCTGCTGCTGGAGCCGCTCGGCGCCTCCCGGGCCGCCCAGCGCCGCACCGAGGCCCATCTGAAGGTGCTGCGCGGCCTGGTCAGACTGGGCCAGGAGCGGGCCAGAAGGGGCAACAGCGAGGATCTGCGCTCCCTGGGCGGCTGGTTCCACGAGACGCTCGCCCAGGCCTCCGGCAGCCCGGCCATGACCTCGATGCTCACCCAGCTGCGTCACAAGATCGCCTGGATGTACGCCGTGGAGGCGCCCGCCGACCCGGTGGAGTACTGGGCCGAGCACGGGGCGATCGTTGACGCCGTGGCCCGTGGCGACGGCGAACGCGCCCGGGCGGTCACGGCACTGCACACCGAACGCTCGACCGCCGCGCACCGGCTGCGATTCGGGAGTCAGGAGCGGGTGAACGGTGTGAGGAACTCGCAACATGCCGTAAACATGCCGAGCCTGCGGCATTAACACGGACGCCGTATACAAAGAGGAAAGAATTCGCGGGGGCTATTTCACGCTGCCCGCCGCCGGGAATTCCGAACCCCCGGCACAGAAAATGCGAAGGGCTCGCCCGGAAATTCGGACGAGCCCTTCCGTGGTGCCGTGGTCAGACGGTCTCGGGAAGCTCCTCGAGCCCCTCGGAGACCAGCTTGGCCAGACGGTCGAGGGCCGCGTCCGCGCCCTCGGCGTCGGAGGCGAGGACGATCTCCTCGCCGCCCTGGGCGCCCAGGCCCAGAACCGCCAGCATGGAGGCCGCGTTGACGGGGTTGCCGTCGGCCTTGGCGATCGTGACCGGGATACCTGCGGCCGTGGCGGCCCGGACGAAGATGGAAGCGGGGCGGGCGTGGAGGCCCTCGGCCCAGCCGACGTTGACGCGGCGCTCAGCCATGTGATGCTGCCCTTCGGTGTTCAGGGTTGTCTAGACCAGTTTCCCACAACGTGAGGCTGCTCCGGAGAGGCTCGCGCCCCTCCGGGGTGAGTCGTCGGGCCGCGGCCTCGGCCCGACGTCCGTCCCTCGCGCTGCTTGGTTGTCGTCCACAGACTGCCTCGCGCCGTTGTCGGACGCGAGCCGTACGCTGGGCCCCATGCAGACCTCGTCGGACCGGCACGAGTACCCCGCCCACTGGGAAGCCGACGTGGTGCTGCGCGACGGCGGCACCGCACGCATCCGCCCCATCACCGTCGATGACGCGGAGCGCCTGGTCAGCTTCTACGAGCAGGTGTCGGACGAGTCGAAGTACTACCGCTTCTTCGCGCCCTACCCGCGACTGTCCGCGAAGGACGTCCACCGCTTCACGCACCACGACTTTGTGGACCGGGTGGGACTCGCGGCCACGGTCGGCGGCGAGTTCATCGCCACCGTACGCTACGACCGCATCGGCGCCGACGGAACGCCCGCGTCGGCGCCCGCCGACGAGGCCGAGGTCGCCTTCCTCGTCCAGGACGCCCACCAGGGCCGCGGCGTCGCCTCCGCCCTCCTGGAGCACATCGCCGCCGTGGCCCGCGAGCGCGGCATCCGCCGCTTCGCCGCCGAGGTGCTGCCCGCCAACACCAAGATGATCAAGGTGTTCACGGACGCCGGCTACACCCAGAAGCGCAGCTTCGAGGATGGCGTCGTCCGCCTCGAGTTCGACCTCGAACCCACCGACCGCTCCCTGGCCGTCCAACGCGCGCGGGAGCAGCGCGCCGAGGCCCGGTCCGTACGGCGGCTGCTCGCGCCCGGCTCGGTCGCCGTCGTCGGCACCGGCCGCACCCCCGGCGGCGTGGGCCGCGGCATCCTCGACAACATCCGGGACGCGGGCTACGCCGGACAGCTGTACGCCGTGAACAAGGCGTTCGGCGAGGACCTGAAGGAACTCGACGGCGTCCCCGCCCACCGCTCCGTGCGGGACATCGACGGGCCCGTCGACCTCGCGGTCGTCGCCGTGCCGGCCGAGCGCGTCCCCGAGGTCGTCACCGAGTGCGGCGAGCACGGCGTGCAGGGGTTGGTCGTCGTCTCCGCCGGCTACGCCGAGAGCGGGCCGGACGGACGCGAACGGCAGCGCGAACTCGTCCGGCACGCGCGCGCGTACGGCATGCGGATCATCGGCCCGAACGCCTTCGGCGTCATCAACACCTCCCCGCAGGTACGGCTCAACGCCTCCCTCGCCCCCGAGATGCCCCGCGCCGGCCGCATCGGCCTGTTCGCCCAGTCCGGCGCCATCGGCATCGCCCTGCTCTCCCGGCTGCACCGACGCGGCGGCGGCGTCACGGGCGTCACCGGGGTGTCCACCTTCGTCTCCTCCGGCAACCGCGCGGACGTCTCCGGCAACGACGTCATCCAGTACTGGTACGACGACCCGGACACCGACGTCGTCCTGATGTACCTGGAGTCCATCGGCAACCCCCGCAAGTTCACCCGCCTCGCCCGGCGCACGGCCGCCGCCAAGCCGCTGGTCGTCGTCCAGGGCGCCGGTTCCGCACCGCAGGGGCACGCCGTACGGGCGACGCGGCTGCCGCACGCGACGGTGTCCGTGCTGCTCCGGCAGGCCGGGGTGATCCGGGTCGACACCATCACCGAGCTGGTCGACGCCGGTCTGCTGCTCGCCCGCCAGCCCCTGCCGAGCGGACCCCGGGTGGCGATCCTGGGCAACTCCGAGTCCCTGGGGCTGCTGACGTACGACGCCTGTCTCTCCGAGGGGCTCCGGCCGCACCGCCCGCTCGACCTGACCACCGGCGCCACGGCTGGCGACTTCCACGCGGCGCTGCTGCGGGCCCTCGGGGACGATTCCTGCGACGCGGTCGTCGTGACCGCCATCCCGGCCATCGGCGAGGCCTCCGTGGCCGACGCGGAACTGGCCCAGGCGCTGCAGTCGGCCGCCGACCAGGTCCCCGGCAAGCCGGTCCTCGTCGTGCACGTGGAGCTCGGCGGGCTCGCGGAGGCGCTGTCGGCGGCGGCCGGCACCGCGCCCGAACCGGACGCCGCGGCCACCGGAACCCGTAGGCTGCGCCCCTCGCAGCAGCTGCCGGCGCCGGTCCCCGCCCGGCAGCCCGCCGCCCCCGACACCACCCCCCGGCTCATCCCGGCCTACCCGGCCGCCGAACGCGCGGCGCGGGCCCTCGCCGAGGCCGTGAAGTACGCGCAGTGGCGGCGCGAGGCCGCCGAGCCCGGCAGGGTGCCCGAGTACGACGACATCGACGAGAAGGGCGCCGCCCGTCTCATCGACGGAATGCTCGCGCGCGGACAGGGCCTCACCCTGGGCAGCGAGGAGACCTGCGAGCTGCTCGGGCGCTACGGAATCGCCGTCCGCCGGGCGACCCCCGCGTTCACCCCGGACGACGCCGTCCGGGCCGCCGGCGAGCTCGGCTACCCCGTCGCCCTGAAGGCCACCGCCCCGCACCTGCGCCACCGCGCCGACCTGGGCGGCGTCCGGCTGGACCTGGCGGACGAGGAGCAACTGCGCCGGGCGTACGCCGAGTTGACCGGCCTGTTCGGCAAGCCGGAGGAGCTGCGGCCGGTTGTGCAGTCGATGGCGCCCCGGGGCGTCGACACGGTCGTACGGGCCGTCATCGACCCGGCCGCCGGCGCCGTGCTGTCCTTCGGGCTGGCCGGGGCGGCCTCCCAGCTGCTCGGCGACATGGCGCACCGGCTGGTCCCGGTCACCGACCGCGACGCGACCTCCCTGATCCGGTCGATCCGGACGGCCCCGCTCCTGTTCGGCTGGCGCGGCTCGACCCCCGTCGACACACCTGCGCTGGAGGAACTGCTGCTGCGCGTGTCCCGGCTCGTCGACGACCACCCCGAGGTCGTCGCGGTCACCCTGGAGCCGGTCGTCGTCGCCCCGCGTGGCCTGAGCGTTCTCGGCGCCTCCGTGCGCCTCGCGCCCCCGCCCGCCCGCGACGACCTCGGCCCGCGCACGCTTCCGGTGTACTGAACCACCGCTGAGCGGTGCCTCGCAGTCAGTGCGCCCCCGTAGGATGGACGCCATGGCCAAGACCAGTACGACGACCCAGGGGCTGCGTGCGGCGATCGAGCGCAGCGGCTACTACCCGGCCCTCGTGGCCGAGGCGGTGGAGGCCGCCGTGGGCGGCGAGCCCATCCGGTCGTACCTGGTCCACCAGGAGACGACGTTCGACCAGAACGAGGTGCGGCGGCACGTGACCGTGCTCGTCCTCACCGGCAACCGCTTCATCGTCAGCCACACCGACGAGCAGGCCGCCGACAGCACCTCCCCGACGCCGTACGCCACGACGTCGACCGAGTCGGTGAAGCTCGGCCGGATCTCGTCGGTCGTGGTCAGCCGGGTGGTCGCCAACCCCGAGCAGTACGCGCCGGGCACCCTGCCCCGCGAGGTGGTGCTGACCATCGGCTGGGGCGCCGTCTCCCGCATCGACCTCGAGCCCGCCGCCTGCGGAGACCCCAACTGCGAGGCGGACCACGGCTACACCGGCAACTCCACCGCCGACGACCTCAGCCTGCGGGTCAGTGAGGCCGGGGACGGTCCGGAGACCGTGCGCCAGGCCCTCGCCTTCGCGCAGTCCCTCTCCGAGGCGACCGCGGACGCCACCCGCTGAGATGGTCCACGCCGCCCCCTGGGACGCCCACCCCGAGCCCCTCTCCGTCGACTCCGCGCCCCTGCCCGAGTACGGCAGCGGCTCCCTCGCCGACCTCCTGCCGACCCTGGCCGCCGGCATGGGCGTACCGGACACGACGGCCGCGATCGCCGAGCTGACGCCCGCCGACCGGAACTGCGTGTTCCTGATCGACGGCCTCGGCTGGGAGCAGCTGAAGGCGCACCCGGACGAGGCGCCCTTCCTGACCTCGCTGCTCGGCAGCTCGCGCGGCGGCACCGGACGCCCCCTGACCACCGGCTATCCGGCGACCACCGCCACCTCCCTCGCCTCCGTCGGCACCGGCCTGCCGCCCGGCGCGCACGGCCTGCCCGGCTACACCGTGCGCGATCCGGCCACCGGCGAGCTGATGAACCAGCTGCGCTGGCAGCCCTGGACCGCACCGCAGGTCTGGCAGCCCTACCCCACCGTCTTCCAGCTGGCCCACCAAGCGGGCGTGCACGCGGCCCAGGTGTCCTCGCCGACCTTCGAGAGCACCCCGCTGACCAAGGTCGCGCTCAGCGGCGGAACGTTCCTCGGCCGGCTGTCCGGAGAGGACCGCATGGACGTCGCCGCCGAACAACTGGCCGCCGACGACCGCTCGTTGGTCTACACGTACTACGCCGAACTGGACGGCGCGGGCCACCGCTACGGCGTCGACTCCGACACCTGGCGCGGCCAGCTCATGCACGTCGACCGGCTCGTCCAGCGCCTGGCCGAGCAACTCCCGCCGCGCAGCGCGCTGTATGTCACCGCCGACCACGGCATGATCGACGTGCCCTTCGACGAGCAGCACCGCATCGACTTCGACGAGGACTGGGAGCTGCGCGCCGGCGTGGCCCTGCTGGGCGGCGAGGGCCGCGCCCGGCACGTCTACGCCGTCCCCGGCGCCCAGAACGACGTCCTGACCTGTTGGCGCGAGGTGCTCGGCGAGCAGTTCTGGGTGGCCTCGCGCGACGAGGCCATCGCGGCGGGCTGGTTCGGACCGCGGATCGACGAACGGGTGTACGCCCGCCTCGGTGACGTCGTCGCGGCCGCGCGGGACGACGTCCTGATCATCGCGTCCGAGCGGGAGCCGAAGGAGTCGGCGATGGTCGGCAACCACGGTTCGATGACCCCTGCCGAACAGCTGGTCCCCCTGCTCGAAGTACGCTCCTGAAGCCCGTACGCCGTCCCGTTCGCCGAAAGGTGCTCAACCACCCATGCCCGAGCTGGTGTTCTTCTCCGGAACGATGGACTGCGGGAAGTCGACCCTGGCTCTCCAGATCGAGCACAACCGCTCGGCGCGCGGCCTGGCCGGAATGATCTTCACTCGGGACGACCGCGCAGGCGAGGGCAAACTCTCCTCGCGGCTGGGCCTGGTGAGGGACGCGGTGGAGGTCGAGAACGGACAGGACCTCTACGCCTACCTGGTCGACCACCTCTCCCAGGGCGGCCGCGCGGACTACGTCATCGCGGACGAGGCGCAGTTCCTGGCGCCGGAGCAGATCGACCAACTCGCGCGCGTGGTCGACGACCTGGGCCTCGACGTCTACGCCTTCGGGATCACGACGGACTTCCGCTCGAAACTCTTCCCGGGCTCCCAGCGCCTCGTCGAGCTCGCCGACCGCGTCGAGGTCCTCCAGGTCGAGGCGCTGTGCTGGTGCGGTGCCCGCGCCACGCACAACGCCCGCACGATAGGCGGGGAGATGGTCGTCGAGGGCGCCCAGGTCGTCGTCGGGGACGTCGACCAGTCCGACACCGTCGGCTACGAGGTCCTGTGCCGCCGGCACCACCGCCGCCGGATGACGGCGGCCACGGCCCGCGCGGCGGCCCTCTCTCCGGACGTGCTGCCGGTGTCGTCGGCCTGAGCAGCCGCCGACCGCGCTCAGTGCGGGCTCTGGACCAGGGAGAAGCGGGCGCCCTCCGGGTCCGACACCGTGGCCGCGCGGCCGTGGGGCGTGTCGTGCGGGGCCGTCAGGACGTGGCCGCCGAGGTCGGTCAGGCGGTCGGCCGCCTCGTCCGTGTCGGCCACCTCGAAGTACGTCAGCCAGTGCGGGCCCCGGTCGCGGGGGAGGGCGTGGCCGACGCCGTGGATGCCGGCCACCGGGCGGCCGTCGACGCGCAGGGTGACGTAGTCGGAGTCGGCGGAGACGACCGGCTCCTCCTCGAAGGCGAAGACGGTCTCGTAGAACTTGGCGACGCTCGCCGACTCGAAGGTGAGCAGTTCGTTCCAGGCGGGGGTGCCGGGGACGCCCGTGAGGGCCGTGCCGAGGTGCCGGGCGGCCTGCCAGACGCCGAAGACGGCGCCCGAGGGGTCGGAGCCGATGGCGAGACGTCCGGCCTCGTCGGCGTCCAGCGGCCCGACCCCGATCGTGCCGCCGCACAGCCGTACCGTCTCGGCGGTCAGGTCCACGTCGTCGGAGGCGAGATACGGCGTCCAGGCGATGGGCAGGTGACGGTCCGGCGGCAGCTGGCCGATGCCCGCCACCTCGTGGCCGTCGAGCAGGGCGCGGGAGTACGGGCCCAGTTGCCGGGGGCCGGGCTCGAACTCCCAGCCGAACAAGGAACCGTAGAAGTCCTGGGTGGCCGTCAAACCGTGCACCATCAGGCTCACCCAGCAGGGCGTACCGGGTGTGTGCCGAGCGTGCGTCTCGGTCATCGTCACTCTCTCCTCGACCCCTCGCGGTGGCCGTGTCGCTTCCGCTGTCCGGATCCCCGTGCCGATGCTCGCACCAGCCGGGCCACCGCGGGCTCCGGGCGCGCCGCGACGCGCACGGCCGCGTGCCTGCAGAATGCCCGGTGCGCGGAGTCCCGTCCGTTCCCGGGCGATGGCCGACGGGTGTCGATCGGTTGTACGGCAAGTACCCGAGTCCGTACGCCTCGTGATCGGGCCTGTCCGGCGGAGCAGAGTAGCCGGACATGGACGACGGGGCCACCCCGTGCGCGAGGATGGGGGCCATGAACGCCATCATCTCCGCATCCGAACTCGCGAGCGACCTGGCCGGCCCGAACCCGCCGGTCCTGCTCGACGTCCGCTGGCAGCTGACCGTGGCCAAGGCGGCCGGCGAGCCGCCTTTCGACGGCCGTGCCGCGTACGCGGCCGGGCACATCCCCGGTGCGGTCTACGTCGACCTGGACACGGAACTCGCCTCCGCGCCCGGCGAGCGCGGCCGGCACCCGCTGCCCGACATCGAGGTCTTCGGTGCCGCGATGCGGCGGGCGGGCGTCTCGACCGGGACGCCGGTGGTCGTGTACGACGGCGGACAGGGCTGGGCGGCGGCGCGCGCGTGGTGGCTGCTTCGCTGGACGGGTCACCCGGACGTGCGGGTCCTCGACGGCGGGTTGCCGGCCTGGGAGGGGGCGTTGGAGACGTCCGCACCGACGCCGGTCGAGGGCGACTTCGAGCCGGTGCCGGGTGACGCCGGGTTCCTGGACGCCGACGGGGCGGCCGCGCTGGCGCGGTCCGGTGTCCTGTTCGACGCACGAGCGGGGGAGCGGTACCGGGGGGACGTGGAGCCGATCGACCGGGTCGGCGGGCACATCCCGGGCGCGGTGTCGGCCCCGACGAACGAGAACGTCGGCCCCGACGGACGGTTCCTGCCGGCCGAGCAACTGGCCGAGCGCTTCAAGGCGCTGGGGGCGGGCGAGGGTGCGGCCGTCGGCGTGTACTGCGGCTCTGGCGTCTCGGGGGCGCACGAGGTCCTCGCCCTGGCGGTCGCCGGGATTCCGGCGGCCCTGTACGTCGGGTCCTGGTCGGAGTGGTCGTCGGACCCCGCACGCCCGGTGGCCGTGGGACCCGATCCGCAGTAGGGCGACGAAACAGAGGGCCGCACCGGAACGGTGCGGCCCTCATGCTCGTACGACGGACTACTCCTGCTTCTTGCGCCGCGTCCCGAACACGATCTCGTCCCAGCTCGGGACCGCCGCCCGGCGGCCCGGGCGGACGCCGTCGGCCTCCGCCTGGCGGTCGGTGGCGCCGATGAGACGGTCGCGGTGGCTCCCGACGGAGCGCGGCATCAGGACGTCCGCGTAGGCGGAACCGGCCGAGGCCGCCGGAGCCGGGGGCTCCTCCGCCTCGGGCTCGGCGACGGGCTCCTCCGGCGGCGGGGGCGTCTCGGACGGGCGCTCCGGGACCACCAGGTCGCCGCGGAAGCTCGGTACCGCCTCCAACAGGCTGGTCAGCGAGTCCCGTTCACCGGCCGTGCTCTCCTCCGCCGGTTCGGACGCCTGCGCGGGCAGGCTCGGGCGGTCGAGGGCGCGGTCCAGCGGGCGATCGCGCGGCAGCCGGGCGATACGCGGGACGAAGGGGAAACTGGGCTCCGGCGCGGCGAGGTCCTCGGACTCGCCGATCAGCGAGCGCGCCTCCTCGTCGACGGCCTGGACGAGCCGCCGGGGCGGGTCGTACGTCCAGCTCGCCGAGTGCGGTTCGCCCGCGACCCGGTAGACCAGCAGGACCTCCCAGGTGCCGTCGTCGCGGCGCCACGAGTCCCACTGCACCGTGTCCTTCTCGGCGCCGCGCACCAGCAGACGCTCCTGGACGGCCTCGCCGAGCTGGGGTCCCGCGGCGTTCTCGCCGGGGCGGCGGACGGGGGTCTTGCGGGCCCGCTCGGCCATGAACGCGCGCTCGGCGAGGACGGGGCCCTCGAAGCGGCGTACCCGGTCGACGGGGATGCCCGCGAGCTGCGCGACTTCCTCCGCGGTGGCACCGGCGCGTATACGCGCCTGGATGTCGCGGGGACGGAGATGGCTTTCGACCTCGATCTCGATCTGACCGAGGCGGGGACGGTCGCCGCGGACTGCCGCACGCAGCCGTTCGTCGATCGGAAGCGTGTACTCCGTAGAGTCGGCAGCCTTCAGCACCAGCCGTGTGCCGTCATTGGAGACGGCCACGACACGCAGTTCGGGCATGGGGACCTCCCGGGTGGTGCCTGCCGACGTCACGTGCGTCGCTGCTTCCGCTAGTCGAGTGTGGCCTGCCCGGGTGCAGCCTGCCACAACCTTGCCGAGTTGCCCGGCGTGTCGGGCACGGGCCCGGGAACGCCGTTATGGCACGGTTACCTATTCGCAACGCTAAGTGACCAACTCCGTCACCCTGTGCAACGAGCCCCCTCCTGGCGGTCCAGCAAGGCCCCGGACGCCCTGGCGGGAGACCGGACCCAGGGCTCGCAACAGTACTCCATTTGGACCACGTGCGTGGATTGGCACGCCACCCAATATCTGGCAAGGCGCGTGCCCCGGCCGCCTGTTGAGCGGTTCGAGGATCTTGGAAGTGGCGTACCTCACGCAACCGTCAGAAACGGAACCAATGACCGCGCACCGGTCTACGGCCCCAACACCCGCCGCAGGTAGTCGTTCTGGAACCGGCGGTCCGGGTCGAGCCGGTCCCTCAAAGTGGTGAACTCGCCGAACCGCGGGTAGACGCCGGCGAAGTACTCGGCGTCCCGGGTGTGCACCTTGCCCCAGTGCGGGCGGCCCTCGTGGGCGGTGAAGATGCGCTCCGCGGCGGTGAAGTAGGCGTGGTACGGCGTGCCCTTGAACATGTGGACGGCGACATAGGCGCTGTCGCGGCCCGACGCGGTGGACAGGGTGATGTCGTCGGCGGGGGCCGTGCGCACCTCGACCGGGAAGCTGACCCGCAGGCCGGAGCGGTCGACCATCGCCTTCAGCTCACGGAGCGTCTCGGCCAGGGCCGCGCGCGGGACGGCGTACTCCATCTCCACGAAGCGCACCCGGCGCGGCGACGTGTAGACCTTGTACGGGATGTCCGTGTACGTGCGCGCGGACAGGGCCTTGCTGGAGATCCGGGCGATCGTCGGGATGGACGCCGGGGCCGCGCGGCCGACCCACTGGGCCACCTGGAACACGCCGTTGGAGAGGAACTCGTCCTCGAACCAGCCGGACAGCGGTGGCACCGGCTTCTCCGGGCCCGCGCTGCGGTTGTTGCGCTTGGTGTTGGTGTTGCCGGTGTGCGGGAACCAGTAGAACTCGAAGTGCTCGTTCTCGGCCCAGAGCTGGTCGAACTCGGCGAGCACCTTGTCGAAGGGCATCGGCTCCTCGCGGGCCGTGAGCAGGAAGACCGGCTCCACGGCGAAGGTGATCGCGGTGACGATGCCGAGCGCGCCCAGGCCGATCCGGGCGGCCGCGAAGACCTCCGGGTTCTCCTTCTCGGAGCAGGTGAGGACCGTGCCGTCCGCGGTGACCAGCTCGAGTCCCTTGATCTGGGCGGCGATCGAGGCCGACTCACGGCCCGTGCCGTGGGTGCCGGTGCTGGCGGCACCGGAGACCGTCTGCTCCATGATGTCGCCCATGTTGGTCAGCGACAGGCCCTCGCGCGCGAGAGCCATGTTGAGCCTCTTGAGCGGGGTGCCGGCCTCCACCGTGACGGTCATGGCATCGCGGTCGATATCGCGTATGCCGGTCAACAGTTGAGGGCGGATCAACACACCGTCGGTGGCCGCGATGGACGTGAAGGAGTGCCCGGTGCCGACCGCCTTGACGGTCAGCCCGTCCTCGGCCGCCCGGCGCACGGCCGCGGCCAGTTCCTCCACGGAGGCCGGCGTGACCTCCCGCGCGGGTCGGGCGGAGACGTTGCCGCCCCAGTTACGCCACGTTCCGTTCTTCCCGCTCGCTGTGCTGCTCAACGGTGCCTCCCCGACGCGGAGCCGGCCTGCTGAGCCGGCGGTACCCCAGGAAACCGACCGCGACCGCGACGGCCCCGGACGCCGCCGGGACCCCGTACCCGGCCCGCGCCCCGGCCGCGTCGATGACCCAGCCGGCCACGGAGGAGCCGAGCGCGACGCCGACCGCGAGCCCGGTACTGATCCAGGTCATGCCCTCGGTCAACTGTGCGCGTGGTACGTGCTCTTCGATGAGGGACATCGTCGTGATCATCGTGGGTGCGATGGACAGGCCCGCGACGAAGAGCGCCACGGCCAGAAACGGCAAGTTTCCGACCAGTAGGAGGGGGATCATACTCACGGCCATCGCGCATACGCCCAGCAGCCAGCGGCGCTGCGGCGCCCCCGTGAAGCGCAGCAGCCCGAACACGATCCCGGCCACGCAGGAACCGGCCGCGTACAGCGCCAGGACCACGCTGGCGGCCCCCTTGTGGCCGCGCTCGTCCGCGAAGGCCACGGTGACCACGTCCACCGCCCCGAAGATCGCCCCGGTCGCCACGAAGGTGGCCACCAGGACCTGCAGTCCCCGCGCGCGCAGCGCCGAGCCGCCGCCCTGCTGCTCGCGCGGGTGCGGGGCGGGCTCGGTGGCCCGCTGGGCGGTCAGCCAGAAGACGCCGACGGCGAGGAAACAGGCCGCGAGCAGCGGTCCCGCCTCCGGGAACCAGGCGGTCGACAGCCCGATGGAGACGATCGGCCCGAAGATGAAGCACACCTCGTCGACGACCGACTCGAACGAGTACGCGGTGTGCAGTTGCGGCGTCCCCCGGTACAGGGCGGCCCACCGCGCGCGGATCATCGCGCCGAGACTCGGTACGGACCCGACGCCGGCCGCGCACAGGAACAGCACCCAGTCCGGCCAGCCGAAGTGCGCGGCGAGCAGCAGCCCGGTCGCCGAGGCGAGCGCGACGAGAGTGGCGGGCCGCAGCACGCGCCGCTGCCCGTGCTGGTCCACCAGTCGGGAGATCTGCGGCCCGATCGCCGCCGCGGCCAGCGCGATGGTGGCCGACAGGGCGCCCGCGAGGCCGTACCGCCCGCTGATCTGGGAGATCATGGTGACCACGCCGATGCCCATCATCGACAGCGGCATCCGGCCGACGAACCCCGCGGCGGAGAAGCCCTTGGAGCCGGAGGCGGCGAACAGGGCGCGGTAGGGGCTGGGCACGGCGGGCTCCGGATCAGGAGAGGGACGACGGCGCGGTAAGGCGCGAATGCGGCTGATACAGCTTACGAGTCAGGTCAACCCCGTGCACCAGGCCGGAAAGCCCGCGCAACCGGGACGGACCGTGCGGGAACCCGGCCGGACACCCCGCCGTTTCCCGGCTGTCAGTACCGGATGACAGGATCGACCCATGCCAGACGCGCTCGACGCCACCCCCTACGACGCCCTGCTCCTGCTCTCCTTCGGAGGACCCGAGGGCCCCGACGACGTGATCCCCTTCCTGGAGAACGTCACGCGCGGGCGCGGGATCCCCAGGGAACGCCTCAAGGAAGTGGGCGAGCACTACTTCCTGTTCGGCGGGGTCAGCCCGATCAACGACCAGAACCGCGCCCTGCTCGACGCCCTGCGCAAGGACTTCGCGGACCACGGCCTGGACCTGCCGGTCTACTGGGGCAACCGCAACTGGGCGCCGTACCTGACGGACACCCTGCGCGAGATGGTCGCCGACGGCCGCCGCCGGATCCTGGTGCTGGCCACCAGCGCCTACGCCTCGTACTCGGGCTGCCGCCAGTACCGCGAGAACCTCGCCGACTCCCTCGCCGCCCTTCAGGCCGAGGGCCTGGACCTGCCGAAGGTCGACAAGATCCGGCACTACTTCAACCACGAGGGCTTCGTCGAGCCCATGGTCGAGGGCGTGCTGAAGTCCCTCGCCGACCTGCCCGAGGACATCCGGGACGGCGCCCACATCGCCTTCTCGACCCACTCCATCCCGGTCGCCTCCGCCGACACCTCCGGCCCGGTCGAGGACCACGGCGACGGCGGCGCGTACGTCGCCCAGCACCTGGACGTGGCGAAGCTGATCGCCGAGGCGGTCCGCGAGCGCACCGGCGTCGACCACCCCTGGCAGCTCGTCTACCAGTCCCGCTCCGGCGCCCCGCACATCCCGTGGCTGGAGCCCGACATCTGCGACCACCTCGCGGAGCGGCACGCGGCCGGCGTACCGGCGGTGGTGATCGCCCCCATCGGCTTCGTCTCCGACCACATGGAGGTCCTGTACGACCTCGACACGGAGGCCAAGGCCAAGGCGGAGGAGCTGGGCCTGCCCATGCGCCGCTCCGCCACCGTGGGCGCAGACCCGCGCTTCGCCGCCGCGATCCGCGACCTCGTCCTGGAGCGCGCGGCCGTCGAGCGCGGCCAGGAGGTCACCCCCTGCGCCCTCGGCGCGCTCGGCGCGAGCCACGACCTCTGCCCGGTCGGCTGCTGCCCCGCCCGCGCCCCGCACCCCGCCGCCGCGGGCGCCGACAGCCCCTACGCGTGAGGAGACCCGTGACCGACGCCCTGCACAGGGAACTGCTGGAACTGGCCCAGGAGGCCGCCCGCCGCGCCGGTGAGCTGCTGCGGGACGGCCGCCCGGCCGATCTGGCGGTGGCCGCGACCAAGTCGAGCCCCATCGACGTCGTGACCGAGATGGACATCGCGGCGGAGAAGCTGATCACGGACCTGATCTCCGCCCGCCGCCCCGACGACGGCTTCCTCGGCGAGGAGGGGGCCTCCGTCGAGGGCACCAGCGGTATCCGCTGGGTGGTCGACCCGCTCGACGGCACGGTCAACTACCTGTACGGGCTGCCGACCTGGTCGGTCTCCATCGCCGCCGAGCAGGACGGCGAGGCGGTCGTCGGAGTCGTCGCGGTACCGATGCGCGGCGAGACGTTCCACGCGGTCCGCGGCGGCGGGGCCTGGGCGAGGGGCGCCTGGGAGGGCGAGCGCGAGCTGGCCGTCCGCCCCTCGCCGCCGCTCGACCAGGCCCTGGTCTCGACCGGTTTCAACTACGTCCAGGAGGTCCGCGCGCACCAGGCCGAGGTGGCCCACCGGCTGATCCCGCTGCTGCGGGACATCCGGCGCGGCGGCTCGGCCGCGGTGGACCTGTGCGACCTGGCGGCCGGCCGCCTGGACGGCTTCTACGAGCGCGGACTCAACGCGTGGGACCTCGCGGCCGGGGACCTCGTCGCCCGCGAGGCGGGCGCCCTGACCGGTGGACGCCCCGGAGAGCGCCCGGGACGCGATCTGGCGGTAGCCGGCAGTCCCGGGGTCTTCGAACCCCTCCAGCGGCTGCTGGAGGACTTCGGCGCCTGGCACGACTGACGGGTCCGGCCACTGCGGCCGGTCCGCCCCGGACATGCAGCGGGCCCCCGGCGCTGGATTCGCCGGGGGCCCGCTGTCGCTCGGGAGTGGATCGCTCCTGAGCGATCAGACGCTATGCGCCAACTTCCACACCGTGCTCGGCGGCAAGGCGGCGCAGGTCGTCGAGTTCGCCCTGCTCGACCTCGACGAGGAAGTCGTCGCCCTCGTCGCGAGCCCGCGTCAGGTCGGACTCGGTCGCCTTTATGCGCTGCAGAAGTCCTGCGGTGAATGCGTCCATGCTGCGCCCCCTCGTCCTGGGTCGTGGGTCGGTGGCACGGGGGTGTGCCGTTCGGAAGGGGCGATCACGTCTCCGGCAGATGCCCAGCGGCACTGCCCTGCTGGGCGGCGACGGTGCCGGGCACCCACACGCCCACTCTGCGGGAAGCGGATTGCGCCGTGCCGCATGGTGTTGCGGCACTAGCAGAGCGTGATCGCGGGGTATGAACCGTCCTCCCCCCGCTTCCTTCCACAGAAACCTCAACCGCCGGAGAAAATCTCGCATTCCCGGGCCTCACACCTGTTCTTCATGTCGAGACCACCTTGCCCTTGATGTTCCGTCCCCCGCCTTACCGCCGACTTACGGCCGAAAAGGGCAGGATGGAGGCACACACTCTTGAAGAACCCTGCCCACACCCCTGCCCGCCTGCCCGTCCGGCACTACGCGGGTGGACCTCAGGAAGGACAAGCGACGTGCGCGTACTCGTCGTCGAGGACGAGCAACTGCTCGCCGATGCGGTGGCCACCGGACTGCGCCGGGAGGCCATGGCCGTCGACGTCGTGTACGACGGTGCGGCCGCCCTGGAGCGCATCGGCGTCAACGACTACGACGTGGTCGTCCTCGACCGCGACCTCCCGCTCGTCCACGGCGACGACGTCTGCCGCAAGATCGTCGAGCTCGGCATGCCCACGCGCGTGCTGATGCTCACGGCCTCCGGTGACGTCAGCGACCGCGTGGAGGGCCTGGAGATCGGCGCCGACGACTATCTCCCCAAGCCCTTCGCGTTCAGCGAGCTCATCGCCCGCGTACGGGCCCTCGGCCGCCGCACCAGCGTGCCGCTGCCGCCGGTCCTGGAGCGCGCCGGCATCAAGCTCGACCCCAACCGCCGCGAGGTCTTCCGCGACGGCAAGGAGGTCCAGCTCGCCCCCAAGGAGTTCGCCGTCCTGGAGGTCCTGATGCGCTCCGAGGGCGCCGTCGTCTCGGCGGAGCAGCTTCTTGAGAAGGCCTGGGACGAGAACACCGACCCGTTCACCAACGTCGTGCGCGTCACCGTGATGACCCTGCGCCGAAAGCTCGGCGAGCCGCCCGTCATCGTCACCGTCCCCGGCTCCGGCTACCGGATCTGATCCCCGATGGCCGCAACACCCGCTCTCCCCACGGCTCCCCCCAAGCCCACCTGGGACCCCAGGAAGCCCGAACCGCCGTTCCCCTGGCTGCGCCCCACCATCCGCATACGCCTGACCCTGCTGTACGGCGGCATGTTCCTGATCGCCGGGATCCTGCTGCTGTCGATCATCTATCTGCTGGCGGCCCAGGCCCTGCACGAGGGCAGCGGCCAGTCGTTCTCGGTGTCCGGCGCCAACCTCGACGTCACCAGTTCCACCTGTCCCGCCGTGAACTCGGCGCCGACGAGCGAGATCAACGCGATCCTCAAGCAGTGCGACGCCGTTCAGCGCCAGCACGCCCTCGACGATCTCCTCAGCCGCTCCCTGCTGGCGTTGCTCGGCCTCGCGGTGATCGCCTTCGCCTTCGGCTACGCGATGGCCGGCCGGGTCCTGGCGCCGCTGGGCCGCATCACCCGCACCGCGCGCGCGGTGGCGGGCTCGGACCTCTCCCGCCGCATCGAGCTGGACGGCCCGGACGACGAGCTCAAGGAGCTCGCCGACACCTTCGACGACATGCTGGAGCGTCTGCAGCGCGCCTTCACCGCCCAGCAGCGCTTCGTCGGCAACGCCTCGCACGAGCTGCGCACCCCGCTCGCGATCAACCGCACGCTCCTGGAGGTGCACCTCTCCGACCCGAACGCCCCGGTGGAGCTCCAGCAGCTCGGCAAGACGCTGCTGGCCACCAACGAGCGCAGCGAGCAGCTGGTGGAGGGTCTGCTGCTGCTCGCCCGCAGCGACAACCAGATCGTCGAGCGCAAGCCCGTGGACCTCGCGGAGGTCGCCGAGCAGGCCGTCGACCAGGTGCACTCGGAGGCGGAGGCCAAGGGCGTGGTGATCCGCGGGGAGCAGAAGACCGCGGTCGTCCAGGGCAACGGCGTCCTGCTGGAGCGCATCGCGCTGAACCTCGTACAGAACGCCGTGCGGTACAACGTGCCCGAGGACGGCTGGGTCGAGGTCACCACCGAGGTCCAGCACGGGCAGGCGGTCCTGGTCGTCTCCAACACCGGGCCGGTCGTGCCGGCGTACGAGATCGACAACCTCTTCGAGCCCTTCCGGCGGCTGCGTACGGAGCGCACGGGCAGCGACAAGGGCGTCGGTCTGGGGCTGTCCATCGTGCGGTCCGTGGCGCGGGCGCACGGCGGACACATCTCGGCGCAGCCACGCGAAGGGGGTGGGCTGGTGATGCGGGTCGCTCTCCCCATCTGAGATCATGGCGCCGACACACGGGGCTTGTTCGCTTTGCGCGGAATTTTCCGGCCGCGCAGCCGGGCACCCCCTGTGTGATCGATCACATGGGCGATTTCTCGGCCATCTACTCTCCGTGATCAAGGGGGCCGTCGGAAAGCCGGGAAAATCCTGGTTTTCGGGTGTCTTGATCACGGGAAGTACAGGTTGAGACGCCTTTGAAGAGCGGTAGGCGGGCCGTGTACGGTCCCGTTCGCCATCCAAGCCGATCACTCTTGAGGAGTCCGGTTGGGTGTCGATTGAGTAACAGACCTTGATGTGAGGCAAAATCTCCGCCTCGAGGCGGGCACAAGTCCGGCCTCTCACGCGTTACGTGCGCTGGAGACACCCGCAGACACCCAGAGGGGGAGAGGTAAATGGCAACGGATTACGACACCCCACGCAAGACCGACGACGATGTGGACTCCGACAGCCTTGAAGAGCTGAAGGCCCGGAGGAACGACAAGTCCACCTCGGCGGTCGACGTCGACGAGTTCGAGGCCGCAGAGGGCCTGGAACTGCCCGGGGCCGACCTCTCCAACGAGGAGCTGGCCGTCCGGGTGCTGCCCAAGCAGCAGGACGAGTTCACCTGCATGAGCTGCTTCCTGGTGCACCACCGCAGCCAGCTGGCCCGGGAGAAGAACGGTCAGCCGATCTGCCGCGACTGCGACTGAGGACGGGTCGGCCGTGACTGGCTCGACCCCTCCCTGGAAGCGCCGCTCCCCCCTGCAGGGAGCGGACGAAGGGCCGCAGTACGGCCCTCACGGCGTGCGTGACGACGAGCGGGGCCCATCAGGTGTGACACCGGAGACCACGGGGTCCACGGGATCGGCCCCGCTCGAACCTGCGGCAGGCCGGGCCGACCTCCCGGTGCCGGCGCAGGGCGGGAATCCCGCGCCCGTCGCCAGGCGACGGGCCGCGGCGATCCGGGACAAGGCCAGGGAAGGCGTGCGCAAGGGCGGCAGCCGGGCCCGCGCCGGCCTGGCGTACCTCGCCGACCGGATCATCGAGATGGCCCCCCGGGTGCCCGTACGGGACCTCGCCGCCCTCCGCAGGCAGTTCCCGGGCCTCGGACCCGAGCAGATCGCCGACAAGCTCGTGGCGGGTGCCGCGAGCGCCACCGCCACGGTCGGGGCCGGCATCGGAGCGGCGGCCATGCTGCCCGTACCGCCCGCCATGCCGACCGAGCTGGCCGCGGAGATCACCGGCGTGGCCGCGATCGAGCTGAAGCTGATCGCCGAACTCCACGAGGTCTACGGACTGCGACCGCCCGGCAACCTCAAGGAGCGCAGCACCGCGTACCTCAACTCGTGGTCGGGGGAGCGCGGCATCGAGGTGACCAAGCCGTCCACCCTCGGCGGGGCCGTCAACAGCCGGATGAAACAGCAGCTGCGCCAGCAGATCATGAAGCGCGTGGTGCGCGACCTGCCGAACCTGATGCCCTTCATGGTGGGCGCCGCGGTGGGCGCGGTCATGAACCGGCGGGACACCAAGAGGCTCGCCGAGCGCATCCGCAAGGACCTGCGCAAGGCCCAGGTGCCGTGGGACGAGCTGCCCGAGCTGCCGCCCCTGGACAAGCCGGCGCACCCGCTGGAGCTGGAGGACGGCGCCGCGGGCTGAGCGCCCCTACGCGGCGGCCTCCCGGGCCGCCTTCAGGGCCTCCGCCAGCCGCTCCGGCTCCCGCGTCGACAGGTACAGGTACGGCGTCGGGTCCTCGGGGTCGGTCACGACCACCCGCAGCGCCGTGGGGATGTAGGAGCGCAGCAGCAGGAACGCGCGCGTGTCCGCCTTGTAGGTACGCCAGGCCCGCGCCTCCTCGCCCTCCAGGACCTCCGTTTCACCGAGCGCCGTCACCGGGATCCTTGCCTCGCCCGCGATCAGCGAGCCGCCCACCACCCTGATGCGGACCGAGCCGTACGAGCTCGCCATGACAGCCGCGACCGCCGTGCCGCCGACCAGGCCGCCGAGCAGCGGCAGGGTGCCGAAGGGCAGCAGGATCAGGGCGAAGGAGACGCCCACCAGGAAGGAGATCAGCCACCACGAGCGCGGGGCGGTCAGGCGTTCTTCGTAAGGGGCGGTGGAGAGCTGCATGTGGCCAAGCTTGGCATGGTGTCCGGATACTGCGGACGCGCGGGTAAGGTCTGCGGCTGTGAGTGGTACTTCAGCAGCTCTCAGGCCCCCCGCCGACGCGGTGAAACCCGTGCGTCATCCTGACGCGCCCGCGCCCGGTGAGCTTCTGGGTGCCCACTACGAACAGTGTTTCGGATGTGGCGGCGGACAGGCCCACGGACTGCACCTTCAGGCGCGGGCCGGCGACGGCGTCAGCATCACGGCCGAGTTCACCGTGCAGCCCGCGCACCAGGGCGCGCCCGGCCTCGCGCACGGGGGAGTGCTGGCGACCGCGCTGGACGAGACCCTCGGCTCGCTGAACTGGCTGCTGCGCACGATCGCGGTCACCGGACGCCTGGAGACCGACTTCGTCCGGCCGGTGCCGGTAGGGACGACCCTGTATCTGACGGCCGAGGTCACCGCGGTCGCGGGCCGCAAGATCTACTCGGCCGCCACCGGCCGGCTCGACGGCCCGGACGGTCCGGTCGCCGTGCGCGCCGACGCGCTCTTCATCGAGGTCGAGGTCGGCCACTTCATCGACAACGGGCGACCCGAGGAGATCCAGGCCGCCATGAACGACCCGGACCAGGTCCGGCGGGCCCGCGCCTTCGAGGTGAACCCGTGAGCCGCGAGCCTCTTAACGTGCTGATGCGCCGCGTCGACCCGGACGTACCGCTTCCGTCGTACGCGCATCCCGGTGACGCGGGAGCCGATCTGCGCACCACCGAGGCGTGCGAACTGGGACCCGGGGAACGGGCCGTGCTGCCCACCGGGGTGGCTGTCGCCCTCCCCGAGGGGTACGCGGCCTTCGTGCATCCCCGGTCCGGGCTCGCCGCCCGCTGCGGTGTCGCTCTGGTGAATGCCCCGGGGACGGTTGATGCCGGGTACCGTGGGGAGATCAAGGTGATCGTGGTGAATCTCGACCCGCGCGAGGCGGTGCGGTTCGAGCGCTTCGACCGGATCGCCCAACTGGTCGTCCAGCAGGTCGAGAAGGTCCGCTTCCAGGAGGTGGCGGAGCTTCCCGGCTCGGCACGGGCCGAAGGGGGCTTCGGGTCCACCGGAGGCCATGCCGCGGTGGCCGGGGAGAACAGCACAAGGGGTCAGGCCGCCGACGGCGGCACTACGGGTGGGAATCGATACGCTTCGGTCGTATCCGACCGGGAAGGACAGTGACGTGTTCGGACGTCGCAACAAGAAGGGTGCCGCCGAGGACGCGGCCGGCGAGGCCGAGCAGGTCGTCGACAGTGTCGACGCTGAGGCGGACGACGAAGAGGTCGAGCGCGAGCGGGTGAGGCTCGAGCCCGAGCCGCGGCCCGACGGGCCCTGGGACGACTCCGAGGTGCGCGACCCCGCGGAGGGCCGCGTGGACCTGGGCGGTCTCTTCGTGCCCGGGGTCGACGGCATGGAGCTGCGGGTCGAGGTCGCGGGCGACGCGATCGTGGCGGCGACCGTCGTGCTGCGCGACAGCGCCATCCAGCTGCAGGCCTTCGCCGCGCCCAAGCGCGAGGGCATCTGGGGCGAGGTGCGTGAGGAGATCGGCGCCGGCATCACCCAGCAGGGTGGCATCGTCGACGAGGTCGAGGGCCCGCTCGGCTGGGAGCTGCGCGCCCAGGTGCCGGTACAGCTGCCGGACGGCACGGGTGGTTTCCAGGTCGTGCGGTTCGTCGGTGTGGACGGTCCGCGCTGGTTCCTGCGCGGGGTGATCTCGGGCCAGGGCGCGGTGCAGCCGCAGGCGGCCGGCCTGCTCGAGCAGATCTTCCGGGACACGGTCGTGGTCCGCGGTGAGGGCCCGATGGCGCCCCGGGACCCGATCGTCCTGAAGCTGCCCAACGACGCCCAGATGGTCCCCGAGGGCGTCCAGCAGGAGGAGTCCTCGCGCTTCTCCGGCGGCATGGGCCAGCTGCAGCGCGGTCCGGAGATCACCGAGGTCCGTTAGACAACCGAGCGACAAGGGCCGTACCCCGCGCGGGGTACGGCCTTTTTTCGTGCGCGGACCCTTGACGGTTTATTGGTCTGTACCTATGGTCTCGGCCCAGCGCCTCTGTTCACGGGGGCGCTCGTCGTTCACATACGAGAACGGGGCCCCCACCTATGCGTCGCACCGCGCTGCTCGCAACCGTCTCCGCACTTGTCGTGGGCATGATGACGTGGCCGACCTCCCGTCACGCCGAAGCCGCCTCCACCGCCTTCGTACACCCCGGTGTCACCGTCTCCCGGGCCCAGCTGGACTTCACCCGCGGCAAGGTCGACGCCGGTGCCCAGCCCTGGAAAGGCGCCTTCGACCAGATGATGGCGAGCAAGTACGCCGACCTGAACCGCACCCCGAAGCCACGGGCGACGGTCGAGTGCGGCTCGTACTCGAATCCGAACAACGGCTGTACCGACGAGCGCCAGGACGCGATCGCCGCCTACACCGACGCGCTCGCCTGGTACATCACCCGCGACGACCGGTACGCGAAGAAGTCGATCCAGCTCATGGACGCCTGGTCCGCCGTGATCAAGCAGCACACCAACAGCAACGCGCCCCTGCAGACCGGCTGGGCGGGCTCCTCCTGGCCGCGCGCCGCCGAGATCATCAAGTACACGTACACCGGCGGCTGGGCCAACGCCGGCCGCTTCGCGAGCATGCTGCGCACCGTCTACCTGCCCGAGGTCATCGGCGGCTCCAACTCCAACGGCAACTGGGAGCTGTCGATGATGGAGGCCGCCGTCGGCATCTCCGTCTTCCTCGAGGACAAGTCGTCGTACGACAAGGCCATGGCGAGGTTCCGCACCCGCGCGGCCGCCTACATCTACCTCGCCTCCGACGGTGATCTGCCGAAGACCGTGCCGAGCCAGAACCTCGACACCAGGGCGAAGATCGTCGGCTACTGGCAGGGGCAGTCCACCTTCGTCACCGGGCTCACCCAGGAGAGCTGCCGCGACTTCACCCACACGGGGTACGGCCTCTCCGCGATGTCCCACGTCGCCGAGACCAGCCGCATCCAGGGCCAGGACCTGTACGGTACCGACGTCGGCGAACGACTGCGCCAGGCGCTCGGGTTCCAGGCCAAGTACCAGCTGGGCGCGGCCGTCCCGGGCTGGCTGTGCGGCGGCTCGCTGAAACTCGGGCTCGGACCGGTCACCGAGGTCGGCTACAACGCCCTGCACAACCGCCTCGGCATCGCGATGAGCAACACCCAGGCCCTGACCGAACGGCAGCGGCCGGCCGGCTCCGACAACCTCTTCGTGGCCTGGGAGACCCTCACCCACGGCGACAACCCGAGCTGAACCGTTGATCGACCGGGCGCCCGGCCGCGATACTGGCGCCCGGTCGACGGGGGAGGCGACATGAGCGGCCAGGTGGCCACCGAGACCATGGTGCGCGTCGAGGACGTCCACAAGTCCTACGGCCGGGGGGCGGCCGCCGTGCACGCCCTGCGCGGTGTCTCCTTCGAGATCCCGCGCGGTGAACTCGTCGCCCTCAAGGGGCGCTCCGGGTCGGGCAAGACGACGCTCCTCAACATCGTCGGAGGGCTCGACGCACCGGACCGCGGGCGGGTCACCGTGGACGGGCTGGACCTGTCGGAGCTCGGTGAGGAGGGGCTGCTGGCCCTGCGCCGCGACCGGGTCGGCTTCGTCTTCCAGTCCTTCGGGCTGATCCCGATCCTCACGGCCGCCGAGAACGTCGGCGTCCCGATGCGGCTGCGCCGGGCCGAGGTACGCGCGCGTGAGGAGCGCGTCGAGCTGCTGCTCGCCCTGGTGGGCCTCACCGACCACGCCGACCAGCGGCCCGGCGAGCTCTCCGGCGGCCAGCAGCAGCGCGTCGCCATCGCCCGCGCCCTCGCCAACAGCCCCGCCCTGCTGATCGCCGACGAACCGACCGGCCAGCTGGACGCCGAGACCGGCCACGCGGTCATGGAGCTGCTGCGGGCCGTCGTCCACAGCGAGCACTCCGCCACCCTGGGCTTCACCGAGGGGCCCCCGTCCGTCCTCGTCGCCACTCATGACACGACCCTCCTCGACCTGGCCGACCGGGTACTGGAGCTCAGCGACGGGGAGATCGTCGAGACGTGAGCGTCAGAGTTCCGTCAAAGACGGCTTCCGGCGCCTTCCGGACACGATGAGTCGCGATTGTTGGCCGTAAGGTCGACGCTGCGTAGGCAGCAGTGACCGGAAGACAATGGGGCCCATGGGACGCGGCAAGCTTCGGATCTACCTCGGTGCGGCACCGGGCGTCGGCAAGACGTACGCGATGCTCTCCGAGGCACACCGGCGCGTGGAGCGGGGCACCGACTGCGTGGTGGCCTTCGTGGAGCACCACGACCGGCCCCGCACCGAGGTGATGCTGCACGGCCTGGAGCAGGTGCCGCGCCGCGAGCTGGAGTACCGGGACACGACGTTCACGGAGATGGACGTGGACGCCGTACTCGCCCGGAACCCCGGGGTCGCCCTCGTGGACGAACTGGCCCACACCAACGTCCCCGGCTCCCGCAACGCCAAGCGCTGGCAGGACGTCGAGGAGCTGCTCGCGGCCGGCGTCGACGTCGTGTCGACGGTCAACATCCAGCATCTGGAGTCCCTCGGCGACGTCGTCGAGTCGATCACCGGCGTACGGCAGCGGGAGACCGTGCCGGACGAAATGGTGCGGCGGGCCGACCAGATCGAGCTGGTCGACATGTCGCCACAGGCACTGCGCCGCCGGATGGCGCACGGCAACATCTACAAACCCGACAAGGTCGACGCGGCCCTGTCCAACTACTTCCGGCCGGGCAATCTCACCGCCCTGCGCGAACTGGCCCTGCTCTGGGTGGCCGACCGGGTCGACGAGTACCTGCAGCAGTACCGCAGCGAGCACCGGGTGTCGAAGATCTGGGGTTCGCGCGAGCGGATCGTGGTCGGGCTGACCGGCGGTCCCGAGGGGCGCACGCTGATCCGGCGGGCCGCGCGGCTCGCGGAGAAGGGCGCCGGCGGCGAGGTGCTGGCGGTCTACATAGCCAGCAGCGACGGGCTGACGGCCGCCTCCCCGAAGGAACTCGCCGTCCAGCGCACCCTCGTGGAGGACCTCGGCGGCACCTTCCACCACGTCGTCGGCGACGACATACCGGCCGCCCTGCTCGCCTTCGCGCGCGGTGTCAACGCCACCCAGATCGTGCTCGGCGTCTCGCGCCGCAAGAGCTGGCAGTACGTCTTCGGACCCGGCGTCGGCGCCACGGTCGCCCGTGACTCGGGGCCCGACCTCGACGTCCACCTGATCACGCACGACGAGGCCGGCAAGGGGCGCGGACTCCCGGTCGCCCGAGGCGCGCGGCTCGGCCGGTCCCGGATCATCTGGGGCTGGGTGATCGGGGTCGCCGGGCCGGCGGTCCTGGCCGCCCTGCTCAACACCGTCCACCTCGGTCTCGCCAACGACATGCTGCTGTTCCTCGCGGTGACCGTCGCGGCCGCGCTGCTCGGCGGACTGCTGCCGGCGCTCGCCTCGGCCGCGGTCGGCTCCCTGCTGCTGAACTACTTCTACACACCGCCCCTGCACCGCTGGACGATCGCCGACCCCAGGAACATCGTCGCCATCGTGATCTTCGTCGGCGTCGGTGTCTCGGTGGCCTCCGTCGTCGACCTCGCGGCCCGCCGCACCCATCAGGCGGCCCGGCTGCGCGCCGAGTCGGAGATCCTGTCCTTCCTCGCGGGCAACGTGCTGCGCGGTGAGACCGGCCTGGAGGAGCTGCTCGAGCGGGTCCGGGAGACCTTCGGGATGGAGTCGGCGGCCCTGCTGGAGCGGGCCGGCGACCACGCCCCGTGGACGTGCGCGGGCCGCGCCGGGTTCGGGCCCGCCGTGGAGCGGCCGGAGGAGGCCGACGTGGACGTCCCGGTCGGCGACCACATGGCGCTCGCGCTGACCGGCCGGGTGCTGCCCGCCGAGGACCGCCGGGTGCTGGCCGCCTTCGCCGCGCAGGCCGCCGTGGTCCTGGACCGCCGGCGCCTGCGGGAGGAGGCCGACCAGGCCCGCGCGCTGGCCGAGGGCAACCGGATCCGTACGGCGCTGCTGGCAGCCGTGAGCCACGACCTGCGCACACCCCTCGCCGGCATCAAGGCGGCCGTCTCCTCCCTGCGCTCCGACGACGTGGCCTGGTCGGAGGAGGACCAGGCCGAGCTGCTCGAGGGCATCGAGGAGGGTGCCGACCGGCTCGACCACCTCGTCGGCAACCTCCTCGACATGTCCCGTCTGCAGACCGGCACGGTCACCCCGCTGATCCGCGAGGTCGACCTCGACGAGGTGGTGCCGATGGCGCTCGTCGGGGTTCCCGAGGACAGCGTCGAACTGGACGTCCCGGAGACCCTGCCCATGGTCGCCGTCGACCCGGGGCTGCTGGAGCGGTCGGTGGCCAACCTGGTCGAGAACGCCGTCAAGTACAGCCCGCCGGGCAGACCGGTGCTGGTCGGCGCCAGCGCCATCGCCGACCGCGTGGAGGTCCGGGTCGTGGACCGCGGCCCCGGCGTCCCGGACGACGGCAAGGAGCGCATCTTCGAGCCCTTCCAGCGCTACGGCGACGCCCCGCGCGGCGCCGGAGTGGGGCTCGGGCTAGCGGTGGCCCGCGGCTTCGCCGAGGCGATGGGCGGCACCCTCGCCGCCGAGGACACACCGGGCGGCGGCCTCACCATGGTCCTCACCCTGCGTGCGGAAGGATCGCATGCGGAGGTCCTCCCCTCGGCGGAACCCGAAAGGCAGGTCACATGACCCGGGTGCTCGTGATCGACGACGAGCCGCAGATCGTGCGCGCCCTCGTGATCAACCTGAAGGCGCGCAAGTACGAGGTCGACGCGGCCCACGACGGCACAACCGCCCTGCAGATCGCCGCCGCCCGCCACCCCGACGTCGTCGTCCTCGACCTGGGCCTGCCCGACATGGACGGCGTCGAGGTGATCCGCGGCCTGCGCGGCTGGACCCGGGTGCCGATCCTGGTGCTGTCCGCCAGGCACACCTCCGACGAGAAGGTCGAGGCCCTCGACGCGGGCGCCGACGACTACGTCACCAAGCCCTTCGGCATGGACGAACTGCTCGCCCGGCTGCGGGCCGCCGTCCGGCGCGCCGAGCCCGTCGGGGCCGGGGAGGACGAGGTGACGACCGTGGAGACCGAGGAGTTCACCGTCGACCTGACCGCGAAGAAGGTCAACCGGGGCGGCCGGGACGTACGGCTGACCCCCACCGAGTGGCATCTGCTGGAGGTGCTGGTCCGCAGCACGGGCCGGCTGGTCAGCCAGCGGCAGCTGCTGCAGGAGGTGTGGGGACCGTCGTACGGGACGGAGACCAACTACCTGCGCGTGTACATGGCGCAACTGCGCAGAAAGCTGGAGGCGGACCCGTCCCACCCGAAGCACTTCATCACCGAGCCCGGGATGGGCTATCGATTCGAGAAGTGAGCTGTGAGGTGGGCCGGGGGTCCGGGGGTTGTCCCCCGGGGGATGCAGCATCACCGAGCCCGGGATGGGCTATCGCTTCGAGAAGTGAGCACCGGTTCGAGCGTCAGGGCTGTGGGTACGAAGCTGTCAGTGCACCCCGGTACGCTTCAGATATGAGCGCTGTTCCTCGTTCCGAAAAGCCGGTGGGCCGGTTCCGGCGCATGCTCGACCGGCTCTCCTCGTCGCAGGAGGACCTGGAGTCCGAGGAGCTGCGCGAGGACGCCGAGACGGCGGGCTGTGTGCGGATCGACGACTGCCACGACCGACAGATCGTCACGGTTACTGGTACCTTGCGCACGGTCACCCTGCGGCCGCGTGCGGGCGTCCCGGCCCTGGAGGCCGAGCTGTTCGACGGCTCCGCCGCGCTGGACGTGGTGTGGCTCGGACGGCGCTCCATAGTCGGGATAGAGCCCGGGCGCAGACTGATCGTATCCGGCCGGATCTCGATGAGCCGGGGCCGCCGGGTGCTGTTCAATCCGAAATACGAACTGAGACCCCTCGGACGGGAGTAGCAGGTGACGTCGCTCGACAAGCCGACAGAGGACACGTCTGCCGACGACGCACGGGCGGTGACCGAGGCCGCCCTGTTCGAGGCGTTCGGCGGCGTGCGGGGCATGGTCGAGACGGTGCTGCCCGGTCTCCTCTTCGTCACCATCTTCACGATCAACAAGGACCTGCACTGGTCGGCGATCGCCGCCCTCGCGGTGTCCCTGCTGCTGGTGGTGGTCCGGCTGGCCATGCGGACCACCGTCAAGCACGCGTTCAGCGGTGTCTTCGGCGTCGCCTTCGGTGTGGTCTTCGCCATGATGACCGGCAACGCCAAGGACTTCTACCTCCCCGGCATGCTCTACACGCTGGGCCTGGCGCTGGCGTACATCGTCACGACCCTGTGCGGTGTCCCGCTGATCGGGCTGATCCTCGGCCCGGTCTTCAAGGAGAACCTCTCCTGGCGCACCCGCAACCCTGGACGCAAGAAGGCGTACGCGAAGGCCAGTTGGGCCTGGGGCCTGATCCTGCTGGCCAAGTGCGCGATCCTCTTCCCGCTGTACTGGTGGGCCAACACCGCGCAGCTGGGCTGGGTCCTGGTCGCGTTGAAGATCCCGCCGTTCCTGCTGGCGGTCTGGCTGACCTGGGTGTTCCTGGCGAAGGCACCGGCCCCGATCGACGTCTTCGCCGAAATGGAGGCCGAGGAGCAGGCCGAGAAGGAGCGCAAGGCGGCGCTGACGGCCGAGCGCGCGGAGCAGGGTGAGGCGGCCGGCGGACGGCACCGTCGAGAGGCCTAGTCTGCGGTACGACGACGAGGGGCGCCCACGCGCGTGGGGCGCCCCTCGTCGTCGTACCGCAGACCGCTAGCCCGCCGCGTCCTCCCGGCGCACCGACAGCAGGTCCTCCAACTGCTCCTCCCTGGCCTGCGCGGCGACGAACAGCAGCTCGTCGCCCGGTTCCAGGGAGTCGTCGCGGGACGGGGTGAGGACCCGGGTGCCGCGGATGATCGTGACGAGGGAGGTGTCCTCCGGCCATTCCACGTCGCCCACCTGAGTGCCGGCGAGGGCCGACTCCTCCGGGAGGGTCAGTTCGACCAGGTTCGCGTCGCCGTGGCTGAAGCGCAGCAGGCGGACCAGGTCGCCGACCGAGACCGCCTCCTCGACCAGGGCCGACATCAGACGCGGCGTGGAGACCGCCACGTCGACGCCCCAGGACTCGTTGAAGAGCCACTCGTTCTTCGGGTTGTTCACCCGGGCCACGACGCGCGGGACGCCGTACTCGGTCTTCGCCAGCAGGGAGACGACCAGGTTGACCTTGTCGTCGCCCGTCGCGGCGATCACGACGTTGCAGCGCTGGAGCGCCGCCTCGTCCAAGGAGGTGATCTCGCAGGCGTCGGCCAGCAGCCACTCCGCCTGGGGGACCCGCTCGACCGAGATGGCGGTCGGCGTCTTGTCCACGAGCAGGACCTCGTGGCCGTTCTCCAGCAGTTCGCCCGCGATCGAGCGGCCGACGGCGCCGGCACCGGCAATGGCGACCCTCATCAGTGACCGCCCTCCTCTTCGGGACCCTTGGCGAAGGACGCCTCGACCTTGTCGACCTCGTCGGTGCGCATCATCACGTGCACCAGGTCGCCCTCCTGCAGCACCGTCTGCGACGTGGGCAGGATCGCCTCGCCGAGCCGCGTGAGGAACGCCACGCGGACGCCCGTCTCCTCCTGGAGCCTGCTGACCTTGTGGCCCACCCAGGCGGGCGAGGTGTGCACCTCGGCGAGCTGGACACCGCCGCTGGGGTCGCGCCACAGGGGCTCGGCGCCCGAGGGGAGCAGCCGGCGCAGCATCTGGTCGGCGGTCCAGCGGACCGTGGCGACCGTCGGGATGCCCAGGCGCTGGTAGACCTCGGCGCGGCGGGGGTCGTAGATCCGGGCCGCGACGTTCTCCACGCCGAACATCTCGCGGGCGACGCGCGCCGCGATGATGTTGGAGTTGTCACCGCTGGAGACGGCCGCGAAGGCGCCGGCCTCCTCGATGCCGGCCTCACGCAGGGTGTCCTGGTCGAAGCCGACCCCGGTGACCCGGCGGCCGCCGAACCCGGGGCCGAGACGGCGGAAGGCGGTGGGGTCCTGGTCGACCACGGCGACCGTGTGCCCCTGTTGCTCCAATGTCTGGGCCAGAGCGGAACCCACTCTTCCGCAGCCCATGATGACGATGTGCACGACCGTCCTTCCGGTGTCCAAAAACTACAGCTCAGCATCAGGGTCTCAGACCGACGCCCAAGCTACACACGCGCGGTAGGACGTCGGCACCCCTGTGCACGGTTGCCGTCACTCCCGGTGTCCCAGCGACGGCTGATGCTCCGCGCGCTCGCGAGTGTCAGGATTCCGAGGCCGACGAGGGTCGCGGCGGCGCCGATCAGTTCCGCGGTGGCATGCATGGGACCTCCAGGGGACGGCGACGGCCGGGAAACGGGCGGGAGTTAGTCATATAGCCATGAAGGCCGGGCCGCCTGCGGAATCCGCAGCGGAAGCGCTTGCGGATTTCACCCGGTGAGCAGATGGAAGGCGGGGGGGCCGCCGCTCGAGCGTGTCGAGAGCGGGGGAGGGTGGTTGAGCACCCGTTCGAACGCCTACGATGCTCTGTTGTGTCCAAACTGACCGACGTGCCCAAACGGATCTTGATCGGGCGCGCTCTGCGCAGTGACCGGCTGGGCGAAACGCTCCTGCCGAAGCGCATCGCCCTCCCCGTCTTCGCCTCCGACCCGCTGTCCTCCGTGGCCTACGCCCCCGGAGAGGTGCTGCTGGTCCTGTCCATCGCGGGCGTGTCGGCGTACCACTTCAGCCCCTGGATCGCCCTCGCGGTCGTCGTGCTGATGTTCACCGTCGTCGCCTCCTACCGGCAGAACGTGCACGCCTACCCCAGCGGCGGCGGCGACTACGAGGTGGCCACGACCAACCTCGGCTCCAAGGCCGGCCTCACCGTCGCCAGCGCCCTGCTCGTCGACTACGTCCTGACCGTCGCCGTGTCGATCGCCTCCGGCATCGAGAACCTCGGCTCGGCGATCCCCTTCGTGGTCGAGCACAAGGTGCTGTGCGCGGTCGCCGTGATCGTGCTGCTGACGCTGATGAACCTGCGGGGCGTCAAGGAGTCCGGCAAGCTCTTCGCGATCCCGACGTACGTGTTCGTCGGCGGCGTCTTCGTCATGATCGCGTGGGGCGCCTTCCGCGGACTGGTCCTCGGCGACACCATGCGCGCGCCGACGGCCGAGTACACGATCAAGGCCGAGCACCAGGGGCTGGCCGGCTTCGCCCTGGTCTTCCTGATGCTGCGCGCCTTCTCCTCCGGCTGTGCCGCGCTCACCGGTGTCGAGGCGATCTCCAACGGTGTGCCGGCCTTCCGCAAGCCGAAGTCGAAGAACGCGGCGACCACGCTGGCCGCGATGGGCCTGCTGGCCGTCACCATGTTCTGCGGCATCATCGTCCTCGCCCTGACGACCAAGGTGCGCATGGCCGAGAACCCGGCCACCGACCTGCTCAAGCACGGCGTCGGGGTCGGCGCCGACTACGTCCAGAACCCGGTGATCACCCAGGTCGCCGAGGCAGTCTTCGGCAAGGGCAGCTTCTTCTTCGTGGTGCTCGCCGCGGCCACCGCGCTCGTGCTGTTCCTGGCCGCCAACACGGCCTACAACGGCTTCCCGGTGCTCGGCTCGATCCTCGCCCAGGACCGCTACCTGCCCCGTCAGCTGCACACCCGCGGCGACCGTCTCGCCTTCTCCAACGGCATCGTGCTGCTGGCCGGCGCCGCGACCCTGCTGACCGTGATCTACGGCGCCGACTCCACACGGCTGATCCAGCTCTACATTGTCGGCGTGTTCGTGTCCTTCACCCTCAGCCAGACCGGCATGGTCCGGCACTGGAACCGCCATCTCGCGGTCGAGAAGGACCCCGCCAAGCGCAGCCACATGATCCGCTCGCGGGCCATCAACACCTTCGGCGCCTTCTTCACCGGCCTGGTGCTGGTCGTCGTCCTGGTCACCAAGTTCACCCACGGCGCCTGGGTGGCGCTGCTGGGCATGTGCATCTTCTACGCGACGATGACCGCCATCCGTAAGCACTACGACGGCGTCGCCGCGGAGATCGCGGCCCCCGAGGGCCCGAGCGACGACAGCGTACGGCCCTCCCGCATCCACTCCGTCGTCCTGATCTCCAAGATCCACCGCCCGACGCTGCGCGCCCTCGCCTACGCCAAGCTGATGCGCTCGGACTCGCTGGAGGCGCTCACCGTCAACGTCGACCCGGCGGAGACCAAGGCGCTGCGCGAGGAGTGGGAGCGGCGCGGGATCGACGTACCGCTGAAGGTGCTGGACTCGCCCTACCGCGAGATCACGCGGCCGATCATCGAGTACGTCAAGAGCCTGCGCAAGGAGTCGCCGCGGGACGCGGTGTCCGTGATCATCCCGGAGTACGTGGTCGGCCACTGGTACGAGCACCTGCTGCACAACCAGAGCGCGCTGCGGCTGAAGGGCCGGCTGCTGTTCACGCCGGGGATCATGGTGACGTCCGTGCCCTACCAGCTGCAGTCCTCGGAACTGGCGCGGGCCCGGGCCCGCAAGCGGCAGGAGTGGAACGCGCCGGGTTCGGTGCGGCGCGGCCCCGCCCAGGCGGGCCGGGCGAAGGAGCCGTCGGGCACCTCGGGCACCCCGGGCAGCTCGGGCCCGCAGGGCTGACGCTCGCCGGTCAATGGCCGGACGGCACCCACGTAGACTGGTGGGCTGTTGTCCGGCCGCCGTTCTTTCTCACCTCTGGAGTCACCCCGCCATGCAGGCAGAACCGAAGAAGTCGCTGGTCGGGGCGGAGTACGAGGTCGAGGTCGGCCCCGTCGCCCACGGCGGGCACTGCATCGCCCGCACGGAAGAGGGCCAGGTGCTGTTCGTCCGGCACGCGCTGCCCGGTGAGCGGGTCGTGGCGCGGGTGACCGAGGGCGAGGAGGGGGCCCGCTTCCTGCGCGCGGACGCCGTGTCCGTGCTGGAGGCGTCCAAGGACCGTATCGAGGCGCCCTGCCCCTACGCCGGTCCCGGCCGCTGCGGCGGCTGCGACTGGCAGCACGCCAAGCCGGGGGCGCAGCGCCGGCTGAAGGGCGAGGTCGTCGCCGAGCAGCTGCGCCGGCTCGCGGGGCTGACGCCCGAGGAGGCCGGCTGGGACGGCACGGTGATGCCGGCCGAGGGAGACAAGCTGCCGGCGGGCGAGGTGCCGCAGTGGCGCACCCGCGTGCAGTACGCGGTGGACGCCTCCTCCGGGCGGGCGGGGCTGCGCCGGCACCGCTCGCACGAGGTGGAGCCGATCGACCACTGCATGATCGCGGCCGCCGGAGTGAGCGAGCTCGGCATCGAGAAGCGGGACTGGACCGGCATGGCGTCCATCGACGCGATCGCGGCGACCGGTTCGCAGGACCGCCAGGTCATCCTGGAGCCGAGGCCGGGCGCCCGGCTGCCCATCGTCGAACTGGACAAGCCGGTCTCCGTGATGCGGGTCGGCGAGAAGGACGGCGGCATCCACCGCGTCCACGGCCGCCCCTTCGTGCGCGAGCGTGCCGACGGCCGTACCTACCGCGTGGGCAGCGGCGGCTTCTGGCAGGTGCACCCGAAGGCCGCCGACACCCTGGTCACCGCGGTCATGCAGGGCCTGCTCCCGCGCAAGGGCGAGACGGCGCTCGACCTGTACTGCGGAGTGGGTCTCTTCGCGGGCGCCCTCGCCGACCGGCTCGGCGAGAAGGGAGCCGTCCTCGGCATCGAGTCCGGCAAGCGCGCCGTCGAGGACGCCCGGCACAACCTCGCCGACTTCGACCGCGTCCGCATCGAGCAGGGCAAGGTCGAGTCCGTCCTGCCCCGCACCGGCATCACCGAGGTCGACCTCATCGTCCTGGACCCCCCGCGCGCGGGTGCCGGCCGCAAGACCGTCGAACACCTCTCCTCCCTGGGCGCCCGCCGCATCGCCTACGTCGCCTGCGACCCCGCCGCGCTCGCCCGCGACCTGGGGTACTTCCGGGACGGGGGGTACCGGGTGCGGACGCTGCGGGCGTTCGATCTGTTTCCGATGACGCACCACGTGGAGTGCGTGGCAATTCTGGAGCCGGCTGCCAAGGGCTCCTGAGCCGCGGTTTGGCGAAGTGCGCGGACTACGGCGGGCCGCACCCGGAGGTGCGGCCCGCCGTAGGGGTCGGTCAGCGTAGGGAGTTGGCGGCGGCGACGACGGCTCGGTCGACCGCTTCGGGGCTGATCGACGGAACGTCGTGGCCCGAGCGGGTGTAGGTGATGTGGGCGCCCACGCGCTTGGCCTCGAACTTCTGGGCGGCCGTCGGCACGGCATGGTCCTCGGTCGAGATGACCGCCCACTTCGGCGTCCTCGCGGGCGGATCGACCGTGGCCTTGTCGGTGAACGCCGAGAGGGCGATGGGTTCCTGGGTCACCGAGGCGGTGCGGATGGCCGACGCCGACAGCCCGTTGCCGTACACGGTCCCATCGGCTTCATGCCGGGTGTCGTCGTCACCCCCATCGTGCGGGAGTTCGCCCGGATGGCGCCGCAGCTCGACATCGAGGTCGTGCACACGTCGATCACCGACCAGGTCGACTTCCTGATCGACGGGCGGGTCGACGTCTGCTACGTCCGACTGCCGTTGCTCAACGGCTCGCCCGCGGGCCGCGTCGAACTGGCCGGCCGGTCGGCCGCGGTGAGCCTGGTGGTGGAGAACGGGCGGATCACCCGGATCCACGCCGTGGCGAACCCGGAGAAGCTGACCCGGCTCGACGAACCGGCCGAACTGGCCAGGTAGGTCCCCGCACGAACGCCCGGGCCGGCCCTGATGGGCCGACCCGGGCGTCTGTGACCTACAGCGGGATCAGGCGATGTCGAAGCGGTCCGCGTTCGAGACCTTGACCCAGGCCGACACGAAGTCCTTCACGAACTTCTCCTTCGCGTCGTCGCTCGCGTAGACCTCGGCCAGCGCGCGCAGCTCGGAGTTCGAGCCGAAGACCAGGTCGGCGCGGCTGCCCGCCCACTTGAGCTCGCCCGTGACGTCATCGCGGCCCTCGAAGGTGTTCTGGTCCTCCGAGGTCGCCCGCCAGGTGGTGCCCAGGTCGAGCAGGTTGACGAAGAAGTCGTTCGTCAGGGAACCCGGGGTCTGGGTGAGGACACCGAGCTGCGAGTTCTGGTAGTTGGCGCCCAGCACACGCAGACCGCCGACCAGGACGGTCATCTCGGGCGCGCTCAGGCCCAGCAGGTTCGCCTTGTCCAGCAGCAGGTACTCGGCCGGCAGGCGGTTGCCCTTGCCCAGGTAGTTGCGGAAGCCGTCCGCGGTGGGCTCAAGCGCCTCGAAGGACTCGGCGTCGGTGTGCTCCTCCGTGGCGTCCACCCGGCCCGGGGTGAAGGGCACCTCGATCTCGTAACCGCCGTCCTTGGCGGCCTTCTCGATCGCGGCGGCACCGCCCAGGACGATCAGGTCGGCCAGGGAGACCTTCTTCGCGCCGGAGTTCGCGTTGAACTCCTGCTGGACGCCCTCGAGAACGCGCAGCACCTGCGCCAGCTCGTCGGGCTCGTTGACCTCCCAGCCGGCCTGCGGCTGCAGACGGATCCGGGCGCCGTTGGCACCGCCGCGCTTGTCGCTGGTGCGGAAGGTGGAGGCGGAGGCCCACGCGGTGGACACGAGCTGCGCGACGGACAGACCCGACTCGAGCAGCTTGGCCTTGAGGGCCGTGACGTCGGCGGCGTCGATGAGCTCGCCCTCGGGCTCCGGCAGCGGGTCCTGCCAGATCAGCGTCTCCGCCGGGACCTCCGGGCCGAGGTAGAGCGACTTCGGGCCCATGTCACGGTGGGTCAGCTTGAACCAGGCGCGGGCGAAGGCGTCCGCGAACTGGTCGGGGTTCTCGTAGAAGCGGCGCGAGATCTGCTCGTAGACCGGGTCGAACCGCAGCGAGAGGTCGGTGGTGAGCATGGTGGGCAGGCGCTTCTTCGACGGGTCGTGCGCGTCGGGGATGATCGCCTCGGCGTCCTTCGCGACCCACTGCTTCGCGCCGGCCGGGCTCTCGGTGAGCTCGTACTCGTACTCGAAGAGGTTCTTGAAGAAGCCGTTGCTCCACTGGGTCGGCGTGGCGGTCCAGGTGACCTCCAGGCCGGACGTGATCGCGTCGCCGCCCTTGCCGGTGCCGTAGGTGCTCTTCCAGCCCAGACCCTGCTGCTCGATCGGGGCGGCCTCGGGGTCGGCGCCGACGTGGTCCGCCGGGCCGGCACCGTGGGTCTTGCCGAAGGTGTGACCGCCGGCGATCAGGGCGACGGTCTCCTCGTCGTTCATCGCCATGCGGCGGAACGTCTCGCGGATGTCGCGGGCCGCGGCGACCGGGTCCGGGTTGCCGTTCGGGCCCTCGGGGTTGACGTAGATGAGGCCCATCTGGACCGCGCCGAGCGGGCTCTCCAGCTCACGGTCGCCGGTGTAGCGCTGGTCGTCCAGCCAGACCTTCTCGGGACCCCAGTACACGTCCTCCTCGGACTCCCAGACGTCCTCGCGGCCGCCGCCGAAGCCGAAGGTCTCGAAGCCCATGGACTCCAGGGCGACGTTGCCGGCGAGGATCATCAGGTCGGCCCAGGACAGGCTCTTGCCGTACTTCTTCTTCACCGGCCACAGCAGACGGCGGGCCTTGTCCAGGTTGCCGTTGTCCGGCCAGCTGTTGAGCGGGGCGAAGCGCTGCTGACCGGCGCCGGCGCCGCCGCGGCCGTCGCTGACGCGGTAGGTGCCCGCGCTGTGCCAGGCCATACGGATCATGAACGGGCCGTAGTGACCGAAGTCGGCCGGCCACCAGTCCATGGAGTCCGTGAGCACCTCGGCGATGTCCTGCTTCACGGCCGCGAGGTCGAGGCCCTGGAACGCCTCGGCGTAGTCGAAGTCCTCACCGAGCGGGTTGGCCACCGCGGGGTTCTTGGCAAGGATCTTCAGGTTGAGCTTCTCCGGCCACCACTGGCGGTTTCCACCGCCCTGGGTGGGGTGCAGGGCGCGGTCGTGCGCCACCGGGCACTTCGCCTCTGCGGCGGGGGTGTTCTCAGACATGCGAATCCTTCCGGGTGTTCGGTGCTCAGGCCGTGCGTGCGGTGGAACAGTCGGGACACAGGCCCCAGTAGATGACCTCGGCCTCGTCGATCGCGAAACCGCGGTCGTCGGACGCGGTGAGGCAGGGTGCGTGACCCACCGCGCAGTCGACGTCGAAGACGGCGCCGCAGGACCGGCACACCAGGTGGTGGTGGTTGTCCCCGACCCTGCCCTCGAACCGGGCGGGGCTGCCCGGCGGTTCGATGCGGCGTACGAGGCCCGCCGTGGTGAGCGCGTTGAGGGCGTCGTACACGGCTTGCAGTGATATGTGGCCGACCCGGGCCCGCACGCCCGAGGCGATGGCCTCGGCGTCGAGATGGTCACCGTCCCGGACGGTCTCGAGCAGTGCGACGCGGGCGGCCGTCACCCGCAGGCCGGTACCGCGCAGCTCATCGGCGGTGGACGCTGGCTGGGGTGTGGTCATGGCGACCAACCTACCCCCATAAACACGAACGCTTCAAGAAAACGAGGAGTACAAGTTTGGTGTCGCCCGGGTGACCTCCACCTCCACGCGTCGGCCGGTCCCCGCACATCCCCGCAGTTCAAGGGGTTCGCACCACTGTTCACGCCTACGGGTGAATCTGTGAATGGATGTCCGGTGTGCGCCCGGCGCGTGCGCTGTGCTGGACCGCGTGAGGGTCTTCGTTCTGTGCGCGTGGCTGCTGACGGCGGGCCTCGGCGGCTATCTGGCCTCGGTGTGGATCCGCCACGGCGGCCTGCGGCAGCGCGCGTCAGGGGTGACGCGGCTGCCGCTGTGGCTCGTCGTGGGACATGTCCTGCTCGCCGTCGGCGGTCTGGCCTCCTGGACCGCCTATCTGGCGGGCGGAGTGCGCGGCACGGCCTGGGCGGCCTGTGCCGTGGTGCTGATCGTGGCCGCCTTCGGCTTCATGATGCTGCTGCGCTGGCTGCCCAGCTCCGGCCGGCACTCCCACGGCCGCCGGACCGCCGAGCGCCACTTCCCGCTGACCGCGGTCGTCGCCCACGGCATGTGCGCGGGAGCCACGGTGCTGCTGGTCGTGCTGGTGGTCCTGCGGCAGGCGTGACGTCAGCCGGCCTCGGGCTCCTCGCGGCGGGTCGCGGCCGAGCGGGAGCCGACCAGGAGCAGGCAGAGCACGGCGACGCCGGCGACGACACCGGTGAGGAGCAGCAGCGGGTCGAGGGGGCGGGTGGCAGAGGCGGCGGTGCCCTGCGCGTCCGGAACGGGAGCGGACGGAGTGGCCTCCGGCGGCGCCTGGACGGCTGCCTCCTCGGTCGCCCGCGGGGTCGGGGCCGGGGCCATGGTCATCGACGGCATGTCCGAGGCGCCGGCCCGCCTGGAGGGTGCGGCCGCGGGGGCAGAGGCCGGGTGCCGGTGGACCGGAGCGTGCGTGGTGGGGGCGGGGGCCGGCTCGACGACGAGTTGGGCGGTCATGCCCGGGTGCACGGTGCACAGGTAGCCGTACGTCCCCGGAGTGGTGAACGTGTGGCTCCAGCTGCCGCCCTTGCTCAGCATCGGCGAGTGGACCGAGGCGGGACCGGAGGTGGTCTTCACGTCGTGGGGTGCCTGGTCCCGGTTGGTCCAGGTGACGGTGTCCCCGGCGGTGACGGTCAGCGAGCGGGGCGCGAAGGCGTAGCCGGACATGACGACCTGGTGCGTGCCGGCCGCCTCGGCCGCGGGGGCGGGCAGGACGACGGCGGCGCCCGTCACGAAGAGGGCGCCGAGCAGAGCGGTCAGACGGGGCATGTGAACTCCGCGGCGACGAGCAGCCGGACACGGGCCGCGGGGCGGGTGCGGGGCAGGGTGAGTCCGGTAATACGGCGCAGGGGGCGGTACGGCAGCCGGAGCGTGCCGAGGACCAGGAGCCGGTCGGCGGTGCGCTCGACGACGCGGAAGCCGAAGACGGCCGGGAACGGCTCACCGGTCAGGGCGAGGTCACCGGGGACGTGCAGCCGGGTGGCCTCGTCCGTGGGGGTGAGGCTGGTGCTGGCGAAGGTGAGCTGCCTCCCGCCCAGGGGCCGGCCGGCCAGTGCCAGCCCCAGCGCGCAGTCGTCGGAGTCGTGCGCCACGGTGAGCGTCGCGTCCAGCGCGGTCAGCCTGCGGCGGAAGGTGGTCAACGGCCCGAGCCGCGCGGTCAGTTCGACGACGCAGCGGTCCGGGGCAGCGGTGTACGTGCCGGGTTCGGGCAGCCAGTCGGGGCCGGGCCGGGGTGGCGGGAGAGGGGCTGTGGGAAGGGTTTCGGTGGTCATCTCGGCACCTCGGTGGGTGAGCGGGGCGACGGGCGGGGAGAATGGCGGGGCGGCGGGCCGGCCGACTGCGACTCGGCCGGCCCGCCGCGTCCCGCCGCGTGGATCAGCAGGAGTTGGTGATGTAGTCCTCGGTCGGGGCGAGCAGGTGCTCGGCCCAGACGGTGTGCATCTTCACGTAGGCGTCCGGGTTGAGGATGTCCGCGACCTGCTGGCCCAGCGACTCCTGCAGGTGCGCGGAGTTGACGTGCTGGAGCAGCACGCTCAGGGTGTCGTCGGAGACGCTGCCGGCGCCGTTCACGGCGGGCGTGAGGATCGACTCCAGCCAGACGGTGTGCATCTTCAGGTAGCTGTCCAGCTTCAGCGCGTCCTGCACCTGCTGGCCCGGGGACTCCTCCAGGTGCGCCTTGTCGATGTGCTGCAGGATGGGCAGCAGCACCTGCTGGACGCTGACGCAACTTCCGTCCCCGCCACCGCTGCCGCCGGAACTGCTGCCGCCGGACGTCGAGCCGCCCGTGCCGCCACCGGTCGAGCCACCCGTCGACCCTCCGGTCGAGCCACCGGTGGACCCGCCCGTCGAGCCGCCCGTGGACCCACCGGTCGAGCCGCCCGTCGAACCGCCGCCGGAACCGCCGGAGTTGCCCCCGCCGCTGTCGGCGACCACGGTGATCGAGGCCGTCATGTCCGGGTGGACCGCGCAGTAGTAGTCGTACGTACCGGCCTTGGTGAAGGTGTACGACCAGCTGTCGCCCTTCTGCAGCGAGCCGGAGTCGAACTTGGCCGGGCCGCTGGTGGTGGTGACCGTGTGCGGAGCGGTGTCCTCGTTGACCCACTTCACCGTCTGCCCGACCTTCACGGTCAGCTTCGGCTTGCTGAACGCGTAGTTCTTGATGTCGATGGTGTAGTCGGCAGCCGTGGCCTCGGTGGTCGACTTGCCCATGTCGGCCATCTGGTGTGCCTCGGCTGCCGGTTCGGCCGTCCGCGTGGCTGCTGCGGACCCGGTGGACGCCTGCAGCAGGCCGAGTCCGACGGCGGCCGCGAGGCCCGCACCCAGACCGGTGGCCAGCAGTACCTTGTTGCCCACCCGGGAGCGCCGGTGGCTCGGGGGAGCGGTGGTTTCTTCGGTGTGCATGGAGATGCTTCTCCCTTGTGAGGTTCCCCCGGTGGGGGTCCCTGTCGGGTGACAGGGGTCGGGAAGTGTGCCGGTCAGCGGCCGGGAGCCGAGGTGACCAGCCAACTCGTCGCGGCCAGCACGACGAGGACGAGCCCCGTCTCCGCCGCGACCGAGTGGACGAAGGGCCGTACGGTGGCGCGGTCGCCGCGCAGCAGTACGGCGATGTCGAGCCGCGTCCGCACCCAACCGCGGCTGCGCTGCGCGACCGCCAACACGAGGGCCAGCACCGCGAGTTTGAGCAGCAGCAGCCGCCCGTACCCGGTGCCGACCAGGGCGTCGTACGATCCGACGACCTGCCAGGTCAGCACCGTACCGGCGGCCACGATCGCCGCGACCGACACCCCGGCCAGCGTGGAGTAGCCGGAGACCACGGCCGACAGCTCCTCGGGCCGGCGCCGGGGCAGCACCCCGAACAGCAGCAGCGCCAGACCGCCGAGCCAGAGCGAGACGCCGAGCAGATGGACCAGGTCGGCCACCGCGCCCCAACCGGGGTGCGTGCCTTCGGAGTTGTGGCCGGTCATGCCGGCCGTCCGCAGCAGCCCCACGGTCACCGCCAACGCGCCCACCCGCCAGCCGGGCGACCGCGCCGCCCGCTCCGCGCCCTGCAGCAGAGCGGCCAGCACGATGGCGGCGAGCACCCACATCAGCACCCGGCAGGCGGCCACGACGCCGACCTCGGTGCCCAACAGGTCGGTGTAGGTGGCCCGTCGGAAGACGTCACCGAGCGAGCCCAGCGCCCCGTACGCGCTCTGCAGCCCCGGCGTGAGCAGGCTCGCCGTGAGGCCGGCCGCCCAGGAGAGCGTGAGGACACGCCGGGTACGGCGGTCTCCGGCGCCCTGCGGCCAGAGCAGCGCGAGGAAGGCGAGGCCGCCGACATACAGGGCGAGGGCGAGATAGCCGGTCCAGCGGGCGGTGATCCAGGCCGTGTGGACGGACTCGGCGGGTTGCGGAACCGGCGGTGCCGAGGATTGGGAGGGCTTCGCGGTCAGCGGGAAGGAGAGCGCCCCGGACGTGGAATGCCCGTCCTCCATGTCGAGGACCTGCCAATCCAGGACGAGGCGGTCCTGGCCGGAGGTCTTCGGGACGGTGACCTCAACGGCCTTGTCACCGCCGCCACTTCTCACACCCAGCGGCCTCCCGGACACCTTGATGTGGACGTCCGCCGGGTCGACTGGCTCGCTGAAGCGCAGCGTCACGGTCGCCGGAGTGTGCGTGAGCCGGGCGCCGTTGTCCGGGGTCGAGGACATGAGTTCCGTGTGCGCCGACGCGGGCGGTGCGGCGAGCAGCAGGGCGGCGAGGGCGGCCAGGACGGCGGTGAGCAGGAACGGGGCGCGGCGTCTCACGGCAGTACCTCCGGCAGCACCGAGGGCGAGGCGGCGACGCCGACGCAGAGGGAGGAGGAGGGGGAGAGGGACGGAGCGGGGGACGTGGACGCCGGGGCCGGGGCGAGCAGGCTGTCCAGCAGGCCCGGCACCGGGCTGACGACGCCGTTCAACAGCGGCTGGACCAGCCGGACTTCGCCTTCCCCGCAACTGTCCGGGGCTGAGGGGGACGGGGTCGGTGTCGAGGAGGGCGAAGGCGGGGGAGAGGACGACTGCTGTCCCGCGCCGCCGGTTCCGCCCGTACCGTGGCCGTGGCCGCTTTCCCCGCCAGAAGTTTGGTCGGCGACGGGAATTCCGGCGCCGCTGTCGCCCGCCGGATAATCGCCCGCCGAGCCGAATCCGTAATTCCCCGTCGCGCTGTCGGGCGGAGGTCCGGTCTCCGAACGGGACGTCGGCTGACGGGGCGTGGGTGAGGCGGCGGAGGCCGGCGGCGAAGCGGTGTCGACGGTCGTGGTGCCGGGGGCTCCGATGCCCGAGGCGTAGCCGAGGACGACGACGACGGCCGCGACGAGCGCGCCCGCGACGATCTCGTCGCGATGGTCTCCTGGCCAGGAAGCCCTGGCGAAGAAGGACATGGTCCCTCCTGACGCTGTGCGTGGACGGCGGTGACCAGGAGTGCACCGGGGTGACGATTCCCGTCAGCTACGCGTCAGTTAATCGATCGTTTCGTGTCCTCTTATTCGACCGGGGCGGGGTTGTGAGAACGGACCTCACCACACCAATGCGCGCATTGCATTCCGTGAAGAAACCGGAGGGAGTGTGAATTCGAACGCCCGCGGCAATTACTTCTTCACGAAATCCCCTTTCCTGCATATGCCCTAGGCGTCGGTGTGCAACTCGACGCAGCACGCGCCCGGTCGGGGCGTCAGTACCGCGGTGGTGTCGGTGTTGCCGGAGGCGGCCAGGCAGCCGGCGAGGAAGGCGTGGTTCATGCCGCAGATCAGGTCGGGGGCCTGGGCGGCGACCGGGTGGAACGGGCAGTTGTAGAGCACCGTGCGGCCGGAACCGGCGTCGGCCGGGTCGAACCCGAGGGATTCCAGGATCGCCGTGACGTCCCCGCCGGGGGTCTCCGCACCCAGGGCCTCGCCCCGCTCCCGGGCGACTCGGAGCGCCGCCTCCCGGGCGCTCTCGCCGGGCCGCTGTGCCGTCAGCGCCTCGGTCAGCAGGGAGGCCAGCAGGTCGTGGCGGCGCGGGGGGAGGCTCAGGGAGAGGGTCCCGGGGCTGGGCTCGTACACCTTCGGGGCGCGGCCGACCCGGCGCGGGCCGTGGCCGCCGTGGCGCGCCTGCAGCAGGCCCGACGCGACCAGCTTGTCCAGGTGGAAGGCGGCCAGCTTGCGGGAGATCCCCACCGCCGCGGACGCCTCTTCCCTGGTCACCGGGCGTCTGGCCCGCCGGACGTAGTCGAGCAGCCGACGCCGGGACTCGTCGCCGAGGACGGCGAGCGCGGCGGCCGTGGCATCGGGGTTCACCGCATCACCGTAACTCCGTCGAGTGGACTTGCCTGACCTGCCGACGAATAAGACCAACGGGCACCCGTTCCTGGCCGACGCCGAGCCCCTCACCCCGGTCCCGGTGCACGTCGAGCGCGCCGCGCACTTCCGCCCGCCCGCCGACGCGGCCACGCCGATGGTGATAGTCGGCCCCGGCACCGGTGTCGCCCGTTCCTCGCCGACGGCACCCTCGACCGCCTGGACCCGGCCTTCTCCCGTGACCAGCGCGCCGCCCACTGCTGCGTCTGCGGCGACGCCTCCCGCATGGTCAAGGACGTCGACCGGGCGCTGAGGGACATCACCGTGGTGCACGGCGTACTCGACGAGGTGGGGGTGGCGGCGTACGGGAAGCAGCCGGCGGCCGAGAAGAGGTACGCGCGGGACGTTGCTGACTACTCTGGGTGCATGCGAGACCTGGCGGACACGGCACGACAATGGGCGGCCGAAGGCCGTGCGGCGGTACTCGCGCGGCCCCTCACCGAGCGCGGGTTCGGGGCGCGGCAGCCGGCCGACGCGATGCTGATCGACGCGGACGGGCAGTACCACGGGCGGCTGTACCGGGGCGCCTTCGACCAGCGGCTCGTCGCCGAGGCCTGTGCGGTGCCGCCTGGGCACACGGCCCGCGTGTGCGAGGTGGCCGTGCACCAGGAGGGCGTGGCCCGGGCAGGGCTGACCTGCGGGGGACAGGCCGAGATCCTGATGCAGCCGCTGGGAGCCGTACCGGCCCGCTGGTGGGAACTGCTCGGGGCGGGGGCCGACGCCGCGCTCGTCACCTGGCTGGACGAGGGGCGGACGCACGCGGTCAGCACCGTGGTGACGCCGGACGAGGCCGTGGACGGGCCGGACGTGCCGCCGCAGGCCGCGGTGCAGGCGCGTTCCCTGCTCGCCCGCTACCGGGTCGGACGTGAGGTGCACGCGGCCGACGCCGGGCTCGTCCTCATCGAGACCTGCCCCTCCGTGCCGCACCTCGTCGTCGTCGGCGCTGGCGAACTCGCCGAACTCCTCGTCGCCCAGGCCGGTTTGTTGGGCTGGCTGGCCACGGTGACGAGGTCCGCGGGGGACGCCGCCGAGCTGCTCGCCGAGCATCCGGCCGCCGCCTGTCTGATCATGCTGAGCCATGAGCCCGACGTGGACGTCCCCCTTCTGCGCACCGCCCTGACCTCGGGCATCCCGTACGTCGGCGCCCTCGGCTCCCGCCACACCCAGGCCCGCCGCGCCGCCGCCCTGCTGGAGACGGGCCTGGCCGAGGCGGACCTGGCGCGCGTCCACGGCCCCATCGGCCTGGACATCGGCGCCCGCACCCCGGCCGAGACGGCACTGGCGATCTGCGCCGAGGTGCTGACGGCGTTGGACGGTCCGGAGTGAGCGCGACGAGGGGCCGGCGCGGACGCCGGCCCCTGCTGACGCTCAGCCCTTGCCGAGGAGCTTGTTCATCTCGGTGATCTCGGCGGTCTGGCCCTTGACGATGTCGCCGGCCATGGACTTCGCCGGGCCGTAGGAGCCCTTGGTCTGCTCCGTCCCGGCCATCTTCACGGCGCCCTCGTGGTGCTCGACCATCATGGTCAGGAACATGGTGTCGAAGTCCTTGCCGGACGCCTTCTCCAGCATGGTCATGTCCTTGGGATCCATCATCCCGGCCATGTCGGAGCCCGAGCCGTGGTCCATGCCGGGCATGGAGTCCATCGAGTCCATGGAGGCGCCGGCGGAGGGCACCTTCTCGTTCCAGGCCGTCAGCCAGCCGGACATGGTCTTGATCTCCGGGTCCTGCGCCTTCTCGATGCGCGCGGCGAGGTCCTTGACCTGGGCGGAGGAGGCCTTTCCGGCGGCGAGGCGGACCATCTCAAGGGCCTGCTGGTGGTGCGGGATCATGCCCTGCGCGAAGGAGACGTCCTGGGCGTTGTGCGCGTCGGCGCCGGTGGACGACGAGGCGGACGCGGCCGCGTGGCCGCCGCTGTCGCTCCCGCTGTCATGGTCGTTGCCGCAGGCGGCGAGAGTGACGGCCGCGGTGAGGGCGGTCACCGCCAGGGCGGTACGGCGGACGAGGGGCGTACGGGTGTTGCGCATGCTGGAACTCCTGCTGATGCGTGTCGCGCTGTCGCGCGTGAAGGGATCTGGACGTGCCGGAGCGCACCGCGGGCGCGGTGCCGCGTGGTGTCTAGATCCGCAGGAGTTGGAGTTCCGCCAGGGAGGGCGGGGCGCGGGCGCCGTCCGGGGCCGTGCCGGCGTACGGGCAGGAGATGTCGGCACACGCGGGGACGGTCACCGGGCCGGGCGTCGGGGCCGGCAGGGTCGGTCCGCCGCTGACCGCCGCCGACGCGCAGGTCCGGTCGGCGTGCTGGAGGTGGCCGCCGCCGCAGTCGTCGCCCGAGCAGCCGCCGTGCGGGCCGGCCACCACCGACGTGTGCCCGGCGGCGGAGTGCGTCTCCATGCCGCCGCCGGGAGCCAGGGCGTGCATGCCCAACAGCCCCGCCAGCAGCCCGAGCACAACAAGCGCCCGCCACCCCACGGAGGGTGGCGCACCGCGTTCCTGTGCACGAGCTGTCATGGCGCCTCATCGTACGCAGACGACCCGGCCGCCGTTCACCCCGGCCCGGCCGTCCAGGTGATCCGCGGTGGCACCACCCGCGCGCACAGGGGCAGGCCCCGCTCGTCCGACAGCCCGAGCCTGCCCACCAGCAGCCCCTGGCGCACGGCGGTGTCCAGCACCTCGGCGGGCACGGCGTCCAGCATCAGCTTGGCCCGCCGGAACAGGGTGAACGCTCCGGAGCCGTCGCCCGTACCCCACGACAGATACACGAACCTGCCCCCGGAACGACCTTGCACATAAGGCCCTTTGACATCCGTACCGGCCGCCGAGACCACCGCGGTGCACTCCAGCGTCCAGCTCACCGAGCCGGCGTCACCGGGCTGCACCCCGAGCAGTTCGGCGGGCCGGTCCCGACGCTGCACCGCGACACGCACGTCCGAGTACACCGTGTCGCCGCCCTCGGGACCGCAGGTGCGGCCGGGCAGGTCGAAGCCCTCGATGTGGATGCGCAGACCGGCCGCCATGCCGTCACCGCCCCGGTTCGTCAGCTGTGGAGGTCCAGTCTGCACCTTTGGACCGGGGGATCCACCCGCCGGACCGCGCCCGCCGCATGGCAGGATCGGGCGCCATGACGGCGTCTGCTTCGGTACGCGCGCTGCGCGCGGCGGTGTTCGCCGCGCTGTGCGTGCTGCTCGCGGCCGGGGGACACGTCCTCGCCACCGGCATGGCGCCGCCGGTGTGGGTGCAGGCCGTCGGTTTCGTGCCCCTCTTCGGCGCCGGGTGTCTGCTGGGCGGCCGGGAGCGGTCACTGGCGGCCATCGGCGCCGGCACGCTCACCGCGCAGGCCGGACTGCACCTCGCCTTCGGCGCGCTGCGGCCGCACTCGACGATGCTCATGCACGGCATGCGCATGGACCACACCCACGCCGTGACCCCGCACGCCACCGCCGCGCACGTCGCCGCGGCCCTCGTACTCACCTGGTGGCTCAGGCGCGGCGAGGCCGCCCTGTGGTCGCTGCTGCGCCGGGCCGCCGCCCTGGTGCCGGGCCTGCTGGCCTGGTGGCGGGTGAGCGGCGGGGCGCCGCTGGTGCCGGACGCGGGCGCGGCCGTACGACCGTGTGCCGGCGGTCCGCGGCCGCTGCGGCGGCTCCTGCTGCGGCACGCGGTGCAGCGGCGTGGACCGCCGCCCGGGACTCCGTACCCCGAGCGACCCCAACACACCTTTCCCGTACGGAGATTCACTCACCCATGTCCCGAGTACGCATCACGCTGCGCCGCGCCGGCGCCGTCACCGCCCTGACCGCCGCGGGGCTCCTCGCCGCGGCCGGTGCCGCCTCCGCGCACGTCACCGTCCATCCCGAGAGCTACGCCAAGGGCGCCACGGACGGACTGCTGACCTTCCGGGTCCCCAACGAGGAGGACACCGCGTCCACCACCAAGGTGCAGGTCTTCCTGCCCACCGACCATCCCGTCCTGGGCGTCCTCGTCTCCCCGCAGGACGGCTGGACCCCCAAGGTCACCACCACCAAGCTGAAGACGCCGGTGAAGACCGACGACGGCTCCATCACCGACGCCGTCTCGGAGATCACCTGGACCGGCGGGAAGATCGCGGCCGGCCAGTACGAGGACTTCAACGTCGCCTTCGGGCAACTGCCGGACGACACCGATCAGTTGGCCTTCAAGGCGCTGCAGACGTACTCCGACGGCAAGACGGTCCGCTGGATCGAGGCGGCGTCCTCCGGCGACGAGGAGCCGGAGAACCCGGCGCCGGTGCTGAAGCTGACGGCCAAGGGCACGGACGAGGGCGCGAGCAGCACGACGCCGCTGCCGGCCACCTCGAAGAGCTCCACCGGCACCAAGGCGACGGCGTCGAGCAGTGACTCCACCGCACGCGGACTGGGCATCGCCGGGCTGGTCGTCGGTGTACTGGGGCTCGGCGCGGCGGGGTTCGCGCTGGCCCGCGGCCGTAACGGCGGAACGCCGGCCGAGTAGCGAACGCGAGGGGCGGGGGTCCACAGGCCCCCCGCCCCGTGCGCGGCTCTCTCAGCGCCGCAGCCCGCGGACCAGCCCCGCCGCGACGCCCGCGGCGCCGACTCCCGCACCGGCCAGTGCCAGCGCCTTGCCCACCCGCCCGGGCGCGGCCGGACGGACGTCCCGCCCCACTCCGTACGCGCTCCCGAACGCCCCGCCGGGCAGGGCGGACGCCAGCAACTCGGCGACATGAACCGCCTCATGGCCGCCGCTGTCGAGTTCGTGCACCTGCGTCCGGCAGCTGAAGCCGTCCGCGAGCACCACGGTCGACGCGTCCTCCTCCCGCAGTCGAGGCAGCAGCACCCGCTCGGCGCAGGCCTCGCTCACCTCCAGGTGCCCCCGCTCGAACCCGAAGTTGCCGGCCAGCCCGCAGCACCCCGACTCCAGCTGCTCGACGTCGACCCCGGCCCGCCGCAGCAGCTCCTGGTCGGCCTCCCAGCCCAGCACCGCGTGCTGATGGCAGTGCACCTGCGCCACCGCCCGCGCCGACCGGTCCGGCACATGCGGCGGCTCGTACCCGGGGGAGTGCTCGGTCAGCAGCTCGGCCAGCGTCACCGTCTGGTCGCTCAGCCGCCGTACGTCCCGGTCGCCGGGGAACAGCTCGCCCATGTCGGACCGGAACACGGTGGTACAGCTCGGCTCCAGCCCGACCACCAGCCCGCCCGCCCGGACATGTCCGGCCAGATGCCGCACGGTACGGCTCAACACCCGCTCGGCGATGTCGAGTTGGCCGGTGGAGATCCAGGTCAGCCCGCAGCACAGCGGTTCCTTCGGCAGCTCGACCCGCCAGCCCGCGCGCTCCAGCAGCTCCACGGCGGCCTGACCGATGTGCGGGTGGAAGAAGTTGGTGAAGGTGTCCGGCCAGAGCATCACGCTGCCGCGCGTCCCGTCGCCGTACGTCTCCCGACGGCCCGCGAACCACGGCTGCAGGGTCCGTCCCGCGAACAGCGGAAGTTCGCGGTCCTCGACCCCGGCGAGCGCGACGGCCGCCTTCGACAGCGGCGGGGTGTGGGTGAGGGCGTTGACGACCGGTCCGAGCCGGGTGCGGCCCACGACCTGGGCGAGGGCCGGCAGCCAGCCCATGGACAGGTCGGAGCGCGGCCGCCGCCAGGGCCGGCCCTCGTAGTGGTGGGAGAGGAACTCGGCCTTGTAGGTGGCCATGTCGACGTCGGCCGGGCAGTCCTTCTTGCAGCCCTTGCAGGCCAGGCACAGATCGAGCGCGTCGTGCACCGCCTCGGACCGCCAGCCGTCCCGCAGCGCGCTGTCGCCGTGCCCGTCGAGCATCTCGAACAGCAGCCGCGCCCGTCCGCGCGTGGAGTGCTCCTCCTCCCGGGTGACCTGGTAGGAGGGGCACATCACCGATCCGCCCGTGTTGCTCAGCTGCCGGCACTTGCCCACGCCCACGCAACGGTTGGCGGCCTCGGCGAAGGAGTTGCCGTCGTCGGGGAAGCGGAAGTGCAGCTCGCGCGGGTCGTACGGGGCCCAGTGACTGCCCAGACGCAGGTTCTCGTCGAGCTTGTACGGCGCCACGACCTTCCCGGGGTTCATCCGGTCCAGCGGGTCGAAGACGGCCTTCAACTGCTGGAAGGCGGCGACCAGTTCGTCCCCGAACATGCGCGGCAGCAGCTCGCCCCGGCTCTGTCCGTCCCCGTGCTCACCGGAGAGCGAACCGCCGAACTCCACGACCAGATCGGCCGCCCGCTCCATGAACCGGCGGTAGGCGGCCACCCCGTCCGCGGTGTACAGGTCGAAGGGGATACGGGTGTGCACACAGCCCTGCCCGAAGTGCCCGTACAGACTGGGCCCGACGTCGCTGAGGTAGCCGAACTCGTCGAACAGGCACCGCAGTCGGCGCAGGTACTCGCCGAGCCGGTCCGTCGGCACCGCCGAGTCCTCCCAGCCCTCGAAGGTGTCGGGGTGCTCGGGGACGTGCGCGGTGGCCCCCAGGCCGGCCTCGCGCACCTGCCACAACTGGTCCTCGTGCGTGGGGTCGTCGAGGAAGGCGACATCGGGTTCGTGCTCGGACTCGTGCAGCCCGTCCAGCATCCGGTGCGCCCGCTCGTCGGCCTCCTCGTGGGTGTCGGCGCCGAACTGCACCATCAAGTAGGCGTTGCCCTCGGGGAGTTCGGCGAGGGCCTTCTGATTGAGGCCCTTGATCCGCTCGTCCTTGATCAGCCGCGCGTCGACACCCTCCAGCGCGATCGGCTCGTACGGCAGGATCGCCGGGACGGCGTCGGCGGCCACGGAGATCTCCGGGAACCCGAGCACCACCAGCGTGCGTTCCCTCACCACGGGCACCAGTTCCAGCTCCGCCCTGAGGACGGTGACCAGCGTCGACTCGCTGCCGACGAGCAGGCCGGCGACGTCGAAGCCGTACTCGGGCAGCAGTGAGTCCAGGTTGTAGCCGGAGACCCGGCGCGGGATGTCCGGGAAGCGCCGGCGGATCTCGTCGCCGTAGCGGTCGCGCAGCGCGCGCAACTGCCGGTAGACCACGGCCCGCAGATCGCCCTGCCGCTCGATCTCGGCGTACTCCTCGTCGCTGGTCTCGCCGCACCAGAAGCGGGTGCCGTCGTAGAGCAGCACCTCCAGACGGGCGATGTTGTCGACGACCTTGCCGTACGCCTGCGCGGTGGCGCCGCAGGAGTTGTTGCCGATCATGCCGCCGAGGGTGCAGTTGGCGTGGGTCGCGGGCTCGGGGCCGTAGCGCAGGCCGGTCGGGGCGAGTTGCCGGTTGAGCTCGTCGAGGACGATGCCGGGCTGGACGACACAGGTGCGGGCGTTCGAGTCGACGGACTCCAGGCGGTTGCAGTACTTGGTCCAGTCGATCACCACGGCCGTGTTGGTGCACTGCCCGGCGAGGCTGGTGCCGCCGCCGCGCGACAGCACGGGCGCGTCGTGCTCGCGCGCCACGGCCACCGCCTCGGCGGCCGCCTCGGGGGTCCGGGGCACCACCACGCCGATCGGGATCTGCCGGAAGTTGGAGGCGTCGGTGGAGTAGGCGGCGCGGCTGCCGGCGTCGAAGCGGACCTCTCCGTCGACCCGTTCCCGCAGTGCGGCCTCGAGCTTCGACGCGTCGACCGGCGGGGCTGCCCCTCCGCGTCGTACGACAGGTTCGGGCAGGTCCAACGCGGCCATGGAGCCCTCCTTCGCTCGGCCCGGCGGCAGGTGGCGGGACCGCCGGGTACCCAGGCGGTGGAGCCGTCATCCGCGCGCGGGTGATCCGGAAGGGCGGTTTTACGGTGTCTTGGGCTCCTCGGCGAGTTCCGGGATCAGCCCGTACATCGCGTCCCGCTGGTCCGGGCCCATGACGTGGCTGAGGGCCCGGGCGACCGTCGAGGCGAGCACGCCGGAGGCGTCCTCCAGCAGGCCGCGCGCCTTCTCGGTGAGGGCGACCTCGATGCCCCGCTTGTCACCGCAGACCGACTTGCGGGTGACCAGACCGGCGTGCTGGAGGCAGGCGATCTGGTAGGTGAGCCGGGTCTTGGGGCGGCCCAGGAGCTCCGCGACGCGGGTCATGCGCAGACCGGTCCTGGGGTGCTCGGCGAGCAGGCACAGGATCAGGAACTCGTCGTGAGAGACGTCGAGCCGGTCCTTCACGACGGACCGCAGTTCCTGCTCCACCGCACCCATCGCCGCGAGCATCACCATCCAGGCGCGCAGCTCCCTGGGCAGGAGTCCGCCGTCCTGCGCGGACGGACATTCGGGCAGGTCGGTGGAGTGCTCCTCGGGGTCGGCCATGCCAACGAGTCTACCTGTTGTTCAATTTTGGACGGGATGGTTGTCCAGATTTGGATAATGGGCTAGCGTTCAGTCATCCAATTTTGAATCACCTCAGTTGTGAGTCAGTCCCCCGCTCCCTGGAGAAGATCATGACCGTCGCCGTCGAAACCGGACTGTGGCAGCTGGACGCCGCCGCCTCCACCGTCTCCCTGCGCCACAAGACGATGTGGAACCTCGTCACCGTCAAGGGCGCCTTCACCGGTGTCGGCGGCCAGGGCGAGGTGAAGGCCGACGGCTCCGCCACGGGCACCATCACCCTGGACGCCGCCTCCCTCGACACCAAGAACAAGAAGCGCGACGAGCACCTGCGCTCCGCCGACTTCTTCGACGTCGACAACCACCCCGAGATCACCTTCGCCGTCCGCAGCGCCCAACTGCGCTCCGGCGACACGGTCGAGGTCACCGGTCAGCTCACCGTGCGCGGCATCAGCCGCCCGCAGACCATCACCGCCCGCCTGGCCGGCAAGGACGCCGACGCGCTCACGCTGGACGCGGAGTTCACCGTGGACCGCGCCGAGTTCGGCCTGGGCTGGAACCAGATGGGCATGATCCGCGGCCTGACCACCGTCACCGCCACGCTTCGCTTCGTGCGCGCCGGAGCCTGACGATTCGTCAGCCCTTCTTCCCGGCCCGCGTGTAGAAGCTCTTCGCCGCCAGCCGGACGTCCATGCTGGACAGCGTCTGCGGTGTGGGCGTGAAGACCCGTACACGCACCCGGGTGTGCCGCCCCGGCACGGTGAACTTCCCCTCAGGCGGGCGGAGTTCGTACCGTGCCGTGGTGTGCGCCGACAACGTGGCAGGCCCGCTCGCGATCGACCAGAACTGACGCATGCCCTGGCCGGTTGTCACCATGAAGTGCGGTACGAGAGCGCTGTCGTCGGTGTTGGTGACCTGGAGCGACAGCCGGGTGACCACCGTCGCGGACGCCCGGCGCACCGAGGCGACCTCCATCCGCAGCGGCGGCTTCCCGGTGACCGCCACGACCGCGGACACCAGCGCCGGGGTGACGACCAGCGCAGCCGCCACGCCCAGCGCCGTACGCCGCCTCGGGCCGGTGAGCGGACGAGGACGCGGCTGCCAGGCGCCGGTGAACTCGGCCGCCGGCGCGGTGACGGCGGCCGCGAGCCACAGCGGCGTCATCATCAGGTAGTAGCCGTCCTGGGACCGGGTCGCCAGGAAGAACGCGCACCAGGGCAGCACGGTCGCCGCGGGTCCCAGCCGGCGCGGGAACAGCACCAGCAGCGCGAGCAGCCCGGCGGCCAGCAGCAGGCTCGCGTACCCGTACCAGTCGAGCCTGTCGCTGCCGTTCGTGAAGTACAGCGAGACGCCCACGAGCCCCTGCCCGTGCAGGGTCGCCCCCTGGATCAGCGGCAGCGCGATGCCCTTGATCCAGGTGACAGGCTCGCTCACGGCGAAGTACGTGTTGATCAGCAGCCACACGAGCGCGGCGATGCCCGTGATCCGCAGCACCACCAGCGCCGCCGCGCGCCCGCCCAGTTCACCCCGGCGCACCGCGTAGATCCCGGCCAGCAGGAACGGCGCTAGGAACCACGGCAGTTGCTGGGCCGCGCAGGCGGCACCCAGGCAGACGGCCCGGGCCACCCCGGGCGTCCCGAGCCGGCCGCCCCGGCCGATCCGCGGCCAGCGCACCACCACCGGTATCAGCAGGGCCAGCGCGGTGATCGCCGGGTAGCCGAGGCGGCCGTAGTTCGTCAGCAGTCCGAAGCCGAGGCACACCATGGTCGCCGCCGGCCGCCACTGCGCGGGCAGCATCCGCCACAGGGCGATCGTGCCGAGGATCAGCGCGCCCGTGCTCAGTGCCGTCGCCGGGGCGCCGCCGTGGCCCAGGAACAGCAGGGGCGCCGTCAGCAGCGGGCTCAGCGGGGGATAGCCGTAGGTGAAGTCGTAGCCGCCGGTGACCGTCGGGGTGAGGGCGATTCCGTGGGTGAAGAGCCAGGGCCAGGGCTGTCCGTAGATCGGGTGCCCGGCGACCAGTTCCCTCGCGGCCTGCGTGGTCAGGACCGCCTCGTCGCTGCCGCCGTGGTCCATGACCCATGCGCACAGGGCGAGCGTCACCGCGGTCGCCAGCACCACCAGGTCCAGCCGGGCGAGCGAACGCGTCCGGCGCACGACGAGCGTCAGCACCCCGCAGACCAGGATCGACGCGTAGCACGCAGATATGACCGCCGCCACGAAGGGACGATGGCTCGCCGCCGACGTCCAGACGTTGCGGGTGCCGATGAAGAGACTGATGTCGGCGAGGAGGGTAAGAACCCGGTGCCACTGCGCGGGGGGTTCCGGTGCGGCGGACACCGCCGACTGCGTCCGCCGGCCGGGTGTCACCTGTCGTGTTTCTGCCAAGTGCACCTCGTGGACGGTAGTCGCGCCGAGTGAGCAGTACGTGGCCGGACGTGAAGAGTCCGGTGTGAGGCGGGTAAGACCTGGTATGCCTGGCGAGATGTGACCCTTGTGACGATCGCGGACCGTGTCGCTGTTCGGCCGAACGGGTGACTTGCCGTAAGAATTGGCCAGTGCAATCAGTGAAGGCGAGTCAGTTCGGGGGGAGCCGGTGAACAGTCACGACGTCACCGATGAGCAGTGGGAAGGGCTCGCCCAGGTGGTGCCGTTGCGGGGCCGCGACGCCTGGCCGTCCTCGGTCGGGCACCGGGCGCTGCCCGACGCGGTGACGGAGACCCGGCGCCGCTTCGTCGTCCTGCGCGTCAACGTCTTCGCCGACGCACGCGACGTCGCCGAGACCCTGATGGCCGGTGTCCCCGTCCTCCTCGACCTCAGCGGTGCCGAGAGCGAGGTCGCCAAGCGCGTCCTCGACTTCAGCACCGGAGTCGTCTTCGGCCTGGCCAGCAAGATGCACCGGGTCGACCGCAACGTCTTCCTGCTGACACCGTCGGGCACCGAGGTGACGGGCCTGATGGAGGGGGCGGGAGTGTCGGGAGGCTGAGCGTGCGGGGGCCCGTCGGACCGTCGGGAGGCTGAGTGTGCGAGGGCCCCTCGGACCGTTGGGAGGCTGAACGTGCGGAGGCCCGTCGGACTCTCGGGGTCACATCGCTTCACGGCGGTCCCCCGATCGTAGGAAGCCCGGCACGGCGGAACGGTTCGCCGGTGGAGCGGAGCCCTACGGTCCGGACATGAGCGTGTCATCGCACCCAGGGTCCACGACCACGGCTCCCGAACGCCCCACCGCGATCCGCCCCTGCGTCACCGAGTTGCGGCTGTCGGCGTTCGCCGGGCATCGGCGGGCCGGGTTCGGGCTCGGTCCGGTCACCCTGCTCGCCGGGTCCAGCGGGGTCGGGAAGACCAGCGCGCTACGGGCGTACGAGGCACTCGCCCGGCTCGGCGGCGGTGCCGCGGTCGACGAGGTCTTCCTCGACGCGAGTGCCTGCGTACCCGACCGCGCCCGGCCCGACGCCCAGCGCCGCCGGGGCTTCCGCATCGGCTGTACGGCCGACGGCCCCGAGGGCCCGGTCCGGCTCGACGTCGCCGTACAGGCCGAGCCCGAACTGCGCATCGTGGGCGAGCGGTTGACGTCCGGCGGGCTGGTGCTGCTGGAGACCGCGCTGCGCGATCCCGCCCGCCGCTGCGTGCAGGCCGCCTGGCACACGGCCGGTTCGGCGCCGGTGACCCGCGCCCCGCTGCCCGACGACCGGCTCGGCACGACGCTTCTTCCGCTGCGGGTGGCCGGCAAGACCGACGGACAGCGCCGGGTGCTCGCCGCCGCCGAACAGATGGTGGTCGCCCTCCGCTCCGTCTTCGCCTGCGACCCGCGCCCCGACCGCATGCGGTCCCCGGTGCCGATGGGCTCCGGCCGGCTCCTCGGCGGCTGCGACAACCTCGCCGACGTCCTGTGGCGTACCCGCACCGAGTGCGGCCGCCGCCACGCCCTGCTCGTCGCGGCGGCGGGCGCGGGGTGTGCCGGGCCGGTGACCGACGTGCTCGCCGAACCGCTCGGCGACGGCACGGTCCGGGGCCTGCTGGACCGGAGTGACGGTTTCCGGACGCCCTTCGCCCGCCTGGGCGACGGCGAACTGCGGTACCTCGCCCACGCCCTGGTCCTGCTGACCGGACCCGGCGTGCTGGAGGTGGACCCGGCCGGCGAGGTGCCCGCCGCGATGCAGACGCTCACCGTGCTCGCCGACGCCTTCGACCGGTCCCTGGACCCGCGCCAGCGCCGCGAACTGACGGACCTCGCGGTGCGCATGGGTGCCCGCGGTCACATCCGCTTCGTGGCCGCGGTCGCCGACGCGTCCTGGGCGGAGGGGACGGACGGGGTCACAGTGGTAGACCTGGATCCGTGAACGAACCTCTTGATGTGGCGAAACTGCAGCGCAGACTGGCCGAGTTCGCGGCGGCGCGGGGCTGGCAGCCGTACCACACCCCCAAGAACCTCGTCACCGCGCTCAGTGTCGAGGCGTCCGAACTGGTCGAGATCTTCCAGTGGTTGACGCCCGAGGAGTCCGCACGCGTGATGGACGACCCGGACACGGCGCACCGGGTGCGGGACGAAGTGGCCGACGTGCTCGCGTACTTGCTCCAGCTGTGCGAGGTCCTCGGCATCGACCCGCTCGCCGCGCTGGACGCGAAGATCGACCGCAACGAGCGGAGGTTTCAGGCGCCGTAAGGAGCCGTACGCTCCGTTTTCACTCTCCGGAGTCAAAATCCCCTTCGAAACCGATTCGTTGTCCACAGATTTCCGCCTTCCTCTGGCTTTTCGTCCCGGGCGCCTTCACTCTGGGTAGTGGACAACGGAGTTCGGGCAGACGCGTGGGCAGCGCGTGGAGACGGACGGGGGCAGCGCATGGACGCTGTGCGGCTCATCGTGACGAGCAGGCGGGCACTGGCGGTGGGCGGCGACGCGCCCGAGATCCTGACGGAGGTGTGGCAGGCGCAGGCCCTCGCCCAGGCGATAGGCAGCCGCCTCGCGGTCGCCGGACCACCCGAACTGCGGGGCGAGGCACTGGGGTTGACGGAACTGGCGGGCCGCGGCTGCGGGGTGCTGGACGAGCCCCGGCTGGCCCCCGGGGATCTCCGCGCGGCCCAGCTGACGGAACTGGGCGACGCCCGCCAGGCCCTCGGCTACCTCGGCGGCCTGCTCGGCGAGGTGGGCATCGCCCTGGTGGGCCTGGCCTGTGCGGCGAACGACGAAGGCACGTACTGGCAGTGCATGGAGGCCATCGACGCGGCGGACGAGTCCAGGGACCGCGTCCGCGAGATGCTCCGCAAACTGACGGACGGGGAGCAACGACTGCCGGAGAGAGAGGCCGGCTAGGCCGGTTCGGGGGAGCAGGTGCGCTGTGCGATGCGGGGCCTCTCACCGACGGAGCGGAGGCGTGGGAGCGATCGGCTGCGCTGCAAGGAGGATCCGACGGCCGGACCGTTCCCCACCACGGCGAGCGACACAAAGCACTGGCCCGCGCTTGACTGACGCCGTGCGGGGGAGGGGCGGCGGTGACGCGGCGGCGGGGGGCCTGGGAGGGAGAGGCGGTGACGCGGCTGCGGGGGTACTGCGCGGCAGAGGGGGCGGCAAGGCGGCTGCAAGGGGCTTACGGGCAGAGGCGGTGACGCGGCGGCAGGGCATGCGCGGCAGAGCTGGCAGCGACCGGCTGCAGGGGGCCTGGGGGAGGGCGGAGGCGACCCGGCAGCGGGCATTGCACGGCAGAGGTGGCGTCGACTGGCTGCAGGGCGGCTGGCGGGGAAAGGGCGGAGGTGACCCGGCAGCGGGCACTGCACGGCAGAGGCGGCGCCCTATCTCGGCTGGAGGGGGCCCACGGGTGAGACGCGGTGGTGACCCGGACGCAGGGCTCTGCACGGCAGGTGGCGGCGACGCGGCTGCTTGCCTGCGGGGAGGAGCGGCGGCGGCGATGCGTCCTCGGGGGGTCTGCCGGGAGAGGCGGTGGGGCGGCTGCAGGGCTCTGCACGGCAGAGGTGGCGGCAATGCGGCTGCGGGCCTGCGGGGAGGAGCGGCGGCGGCGATGCGGACGCGGGGGGCCTGCCGGGAGAAAGGGTGACGTCGCTGAGGGCTCTGCACGGCAGAGGCGGCGGTGGCGCGGTTGCTGGGGTCCTGCGTAAGGGTGTGCCAGGCGTCCCGCCCGGGGGCGTGGGCCGGACCCGCGGCACGATGTGATCCGGCGTGGGGACCGACCAGAGACGAGCCGCCCGCGCCACAGCGCAGGCCCTGGCGGCGGCTCCGTGTGCACGGCAGAGGCGGACCCTGGCGGCGCCTCCCTGTCCACGGGCGACGCAGAGCCTCTGACTCAGCCGGCGTCGCTCTCCTCCGCGGTGCGGCCGGGCGACTGCAGGTCCGCGTTCAGGGCCGACAGGTTCGCGTTCAGGGCCGCCATCAGCTCCTCCATCTGCTGCAGCAGACCCTTCGGTCCACCCGCCGTGTCGCTCGGCGCAACGGATACGGATTCCTCGGACATCACGGCCTCCCCGGCCCCCGGCCCCGGATCACGCGGAGGCCGATGCGGTGACGCTCCGGCGCGGACAGCCGGGCGCGGACGCCGGGCGGTCCGGCTCCGCAGCGGCCAACGATCACCAAAGGCGCCGGTCACTGCCGCGGACAACCCCCATGCACGGCGTTGACGCGATTTCACCCGACCGGGGACCGGTGTTCCGGGAGGGACCGATGGGATGGACCGGCACCGACAGGTGCAGGATGAACGCATGGACCTCCGTATCTTCACCGAGCCCCAGCAAGGGGCCGACTACGACACCCTGCTCGCCGTGGCGAAGGCCACCGAAGACCTAGGGTTCGATGCCTTCTTCCGCTCCGACCACTACCTGAAGATGGGCGACGTCGACGGCCTCCCCGGCCCCACCGACGCCTGGATCACCCTCGCCGGCCTGGCCCGCGAGACCCGCCGCATCCGCCTCGGCACCCTCATGACGGCCGGCACCTTCCGCCTCCCCGGCGTGCTCGCCATCCAGGTCGCGCAGGTCGACCAGATGTCCGGCGGCCGCGTCGAACTCGGCCTGGGCGCGGGCTGGTTCGAGGAGGAGCACAAGGCGTACGGCATCCCCTTCCCGAAGGAGAAGCTCGCCCGCCTGGAGGAGCAGCTCGAGATCGTCACCGGCCTGTGGCGCACGAAGCTCGGCGACACCTTCGACTTCCACGGCACGTACTACGACCTCACCGATTCGCCGGCCCTTCCCAAGCCCGCCCAGGAGAAGATCCCGGTCCTGATCGGCGGCCACGGCCCCACCCGCACGCCCCGGCTCGCCGCCCGCTTCGCCGACGAGTTCAACATGCCGTTCGCCTCCGTCGAGGACAGCGAGCGCCAGTTCGCCCGCGTCCGCACCGCCGCCGAGGAGGCCGGCCGCAAGGGAGACGACCTCGTCTACTCCAACGCCCTCGTCGTCTGCGTCGGCAAGGACGACCAGGAGGTCGCCCGTCGCGCCGCCGCCATCGGCCGCGAGGTCGACGAGCTCAAGGCCAACGGCCTGGCGGGCTCCCCGGCCGAGGTCGTCGACAAGATCGGCCGCTACGCCGAGGTCGGCGCCCGCCGCGTCTACCTCCAGATCCTCGACCTGCACGATCTGGACCACCTTGAGCTGATCTCCGCCCAGGTGCAGTCACAGGTGACCCAGGAATAATCGACCCAGGAATAAACGAAGGCGCCGGTCGACCGCCTGTGCGAAGGTGAGACCGTCGTCCTGCCGAGCCCCCAGGATCACCCTTCCTGGGGGCTCTCGTGCGTACGGCACCCGAACCGTCCACCCGTCGGAGAGTCTCCGCATGTTCCTGACCATCACCACCACCGGCACTCCCGAACGCCCCGCGACCGACCTCGGCTACCTGCTGCACAAGCACCCCGACAGGGCGCAGGCGTTCTCCACCTCCTACGGCACGGCGCACGTCCTCTACCCCGAGGCCGATACGCAGCGCTGCACGGCGGCCCTGCTGCTTGAGGTGGACGCGGTGGCCCTGGTGCGGCGTGGCAAGGGCAAGGGACGCGGCGGTGCCCCCGACGCGGCACTCGCGCAGTACGTCAACGACCGCCCCTACGCGGCCTCCTCACTGCTCGCCGTGGCGCTCAGCGGCGTCTTCTCCAGCGCGATGAAGGGCGCCTGCCACGCCCGCCCCGAACTGCCGGACCAGGCACGACCCCTGCGCATCGAGATACCCGCACTGCCCGCCCGCGGCGGCCCCGGTCTCGTACAGCGTCTCTTCGAGCCGCTGGGCTGGACCGTCATCGCCGAACCGGTCGCGCTGGACAGCCAGTTCCCCGAGTGGGGCGACTCGCGGTACGTGCGGCTGGTCCTGGAGTCCGAGGCACTGACCCTCTCCGAGGCGCTGCGTCACCTCTATGTCCTGCTCCCCGTCCTCGACGACGCCAAGCACTACTGGGTGTCCGCGGACGAGGTCGACAAGCTGCTGCGGGCCGGCGAGGGCTGGCTGGCCGGACATCCGGAGCAGAAGCTGATCACCAGCCGTTACCTGTCCCGCCGCTGGTCGCTGACCCGGCAGGCGATGGAGCGGCTGGAGCTGGTGCGGCTCGCGGAGGCCGACGACAGCGAGGTCGAGGACATCGACAACGCGGTCGAGGAGGAGACCGGGACGGAGGAGAAGCCGACGCCGCTCGCGGTGCGGCGCCGGGACGCGATCATCGAGGCGCTGCACACGTCCGGCGCCGCGCGCGTGCTCGATCTCGGCTGCGGACAGGGCCACTTGGTGCAGGCGCTGCTCAAGGACGCGCGGTTCACCGAGATCGTCGGCGTCGACGTGTCGATGCGCGCGCTGACCATTGCCTCGCGGCGGCTGAGGCTGGACCGCATGGGGGAGCGGCAGGCCTCGCGCGTCAGGCTCTTCCAGGGTTCGCTCGCGTACACCGACAACCGGCTCAAGGGGTACGACGCCGCCGTGCTCAGCGAGGTGATCGAGCACCTCGACCTGCCCCGGCTGCCCGCGCTGGAGTACGCGGTGTTCGGCGCGGCCCGTCCCCGCACGGTCCTGGTGACCACCCCGAACGTCGAGTACAACGTCCGCTGGGAGTCCCTCCCCGCGGGCCATGTGCGGCACGGCGACCACCGCTTCGAGTGGACCCGCGAGGAGTTCCGCGCCTGGGCGGGCGCGGTGGCCGAACGACACGGCTACGACGTGGAGTTCGTGCCGGTCGGCCCGGACGACCCGGAGGTCGGGCCGCCCACCCAGATGGCCGTGTTCAGGATGAAAACCGAGAAGGAGGCGAAGGCGGCATGACCGAGACGGCAACCGGCAGGGGACGGGTCCTCCCCGTCACCGACCTCTCCCTCGTAGTCCTCGTGGGCGCCTCCGGCTCCGGCAAGTCGACCTTCGCCCGCCGCCACTTCAAGCCGACCGAGGTGATCTCCTCCGACTTCTGCCGCGGTCTGGTCTCCGACGACGAGAACGACCAGAGCGCGACCAAGGACGCCTTCGACGTCCTGCACTACATCGCCGGCAAACGCCTGGCCGCCGGCCGCCGTACCGTCGTCGACGCGACCAGCGTGCAGCAGGACGCCCGGCGCCAGCTGATCGACGTGGCCAGGCAGTACGACGTACTGCCCATCGCCATCGTCCTGGACGTCCCGGAGGAGGTCTGCGCCGAGCGCAACGCGGCCCGTACCGACCGGGCCGACATGCCGCGCCGGGTCATCCAGCGTCACATCCGCGAACTGCGCCGCTCCGTGCGGCACTTGGAGCGCGAGGGCTTCCGCAAGGTGCACGTCCTGCGCGGGGTGGAGGACGTCGAGAACGCCACCGTCGTCACCGAGAAGCGCTTCAACGATCTGACCCACCTCACCGGCCCCTTCGACATCATCGGCGACATCCATGGCTGTGCCTCCGAACTGGAGTCGCTGCTGGGCAAGTTGGGCTACACCGACGGCGTCCACCCGGAGGGTCGTACGGCCGTCTTCGTCGGCGACCTCGTCGACCGCGGCCCGGACAGCCCGGGCGTGCTGCGCCGTGTGATGGCGATGGTGAAGTCGGGCAACGCCCTGTGCGTGCCGGGCAACCACGAGAACAAGTACGGCCGTTACCTCAAGGGCCGCAAGGTCCAGCACACCCACGGCCTCGCCGAGACCGTCGAGCAGATGGCGGGCCAGAGCGAGGAGTTCGTCGCCGAGGTACGGGAGTTCATCGACTCCCTCGTCAGCCACTACGTCCTCGACGGTGGCCGGCTGGTCGTCTGCCACGCCGGTCTGCCCGAGAAGTACCACGGCCGCACCTCCGGCCGGGTCCGCTCGCACGCGCTGTACGGCGACACGACCGGTGAGACCGACGAGTTCGGGCTGCCGGTGCGTTACCCGTGGGCGGAGGACTACCGGGGCCGCGCGGCCGTCGTCTACGGTCACACCCCGGTCCCGGAGGCCACCTGGCTCAACAACACCATCTGCCTGGACACCGGCGCCGTCTTCGGCGGCAAGCTGACCGCGCTGCGCTGGCCGGAGCGGGAGCTGGTCGACGTACCGGCCGAGCGGGTCTGGTACGAGCCGGCCCGACCGCTGCGCACCGAGGCGCCCGGCGGGCACGACGGCCGGCCGCTCGACCTCAACGACGTGCACGGGCGCCGGATCGTGGAGACCCGGTACTCGGGGCGGGTCTCGGTCCGTGAGGAGAACGCGGCCGCGGCCCTGGAGGTCATGAGCCGGTTCGCGGTGGACCCGCGGCTGCTGCCGTACCTGCCGCCGACCATGGCACCGACGGCGACCAGCCACGTGGAGGGCTACCTCGAGCACCCGGCCGAGGCGTTCGCGCAGTACGCGGCGGACGGGGTCGAGCGGGTCGTGTGCGAGGAGAAGCACATGGGCTCGCGGGCGGTGGCCCTGGTGTGCCGGGACGCGGAGGCGGCACGCAAGCGGTTCGGCGTCGACGGTCCGACGGGTTCGCTGTACACCCGTACCGGACGGCCCTTCTTCGACGACGCGTCGGTGACGGAGGAGATCCTGGGCCGTGTCCGCGCGGCCGTCACCGCAGCCGGCCTCTGGAGCGAACTCGACACGGACTGGCTCCTGTTGGACGCCGAGCTGATGCCGTGGTCGCTGAAGGCGTCCGGTCTGCTGAGGTCGCAGTACGCGGCCGTCGGTGCCGCGTCCGGCGCGGTGTTCCCGGGGGCGCTGGCCGCTCTGGAGGGCGCTGCGGCGCGGGGCGTCGAGGTGGCCGGCCTGCTGGACCGCCAGCGGGAACGCGCCTCGAACGCGGCGGCGTTCACGGAGGCGTACCGGCGCTACTGCTGGACCACCGACGGCCTGGACGGCGTACGGCTGGCCCCGTTCCAGATCCTCGCCGTCCAGGGCCGGAGCCTCGCCGCGCTCCCGCACGACGAGCAACTGGCCCTGCTGGACCGGCTGGTGGAGCACGACGGCACCGGTCTGCTGCAGACCACCCGACGGCTCCACGTCGACACCGGCGACCCGGAGTCGGTACGGGCCGGCGTCGACTGGTGGCTGGAGATGACGGGCCGCGGCGGCGAGGGCATGGTCGTCAAGCCGCTCGGCGCGCTGGTGCGCAGCGGCGAGGGCCGCCTGGTGCAGCCCGGCATCAAGTGCCGGGGCCGCGAGTACCTGCGGATCATCTACGGCCCGGAGTACACGCGCCCCGACAACCTGGCCCGTCTGCGCACCCGTTTCCTCAACCACAAGCGGTCGCTGGCGATCCGCGAGTACGCCCTGGGCCTGGAGGCCCTGGACCGCCTCGCGGAGGGCGAGCCGCTGTGGCGGGTGCACGAGGCGGTGTTCGGGGTGCTGGCCCTGGAGTCGGAGCCGGTGGACCCGCGGCTGTGAGTAGGGCCGGCTCCGGTCCCCTGCGAACAGGGGGTGCCGGAGCCGGACCGGTTCCCGCAGACGGACCTGATCCAGCCGCACGGACTGGCCCTAGCCGACCAGCCGCAGCCGCTCCCCGCACACCCCCACCCGCACCGACTGCCCCCACGTCAGCTCCAGGGCGTCCGTCTCCACCCCGTCCCCGAAGGCGATCAGGCGTTCGGACTCGACGGTGAGATGGAGGCGGGCGGTGCTGGAGAGGGTGCCGGCGACGAGGGTCGTGCCGGTGGCGGGGGAGGGCCAGGCCTCGCGGACGAACCACAGCAGGCGGTCCTCGGTGGGGCGGGGCAGTTCCAGCGCGGCTCCCCGCTCCTGCCACACCGAGCGGAGCCAGCCCGTCGCCCCGGTCCCCGTCCCCACCAGCACCCCGGACGAAGCCTGGGCCTCGACGACACCCCCGTCGTTCTCGAGGCCCAGGCGGTATCTGGCCGTCTGGTGTCCGGCGGCGCCCAGATAGATCTCGTTCAGCGCGACCAGGCGCTGTGTGTCGTCGGCGACCGCCTCGACCATCGTCAGCTCGTCGACGCCGGTGCCGGACGCGTGCGCGGCGGGCAGCAGGGCGGCCGCGTCGGTGGGCCGGTGCCGTACCAGCACACCCGGGTTGCGGCCGGGGTCCGTGTCGATGCCGATCACCGGCTGCCCGGCGAGGTACTTGGCGGCGTTCGCCACCAGTCCGTCCTGGCCGACGACCACCACGACGTCCTCCGGCGCGAACAGGAAGCGGTCCAGGTCGGCCCGCTCCACCCTGCTCTGACGCCAGGTCAGCGGGATCGCCGCGGTGACGTCGGCCAGCGCCCGGCGGGTGCGGCGGTGCCGTTCGGCGACCTCCTCGATGTCCCGGCCCCGGGAGGAGAGGAAGAAGGCGGCCTGCCCGTGGGTGCCGTGGTGGGCCACCAACTCCTCGTACTCCGTGGTGCGATGAACGAGGACGACGCGCGGCGCGAGGCTCACGCCGGGTCCCCGTTGGCCAGCCTGGCCAGCAACCCCGTCAGCACGTCCGGCGAGATCGTCACGCTGTCGATGTTCGGCAGGTTCTCCGCGAGCCGTGTCCCGGTGAGGGCGTGCAGGGTCGCGAGGTCCGCCTCACCGTGCACCCGCAGCCAGGCCGCCTGGGCCTGCGCCCGAGCCTCACCGACCTCGCGCGCTCCCTCGGCCTCCGCACGGGCCAGCCGCAGGGACCGGACCGCCTCCGCCTCCGCGAGCCGCTCGGTCCGCCGTGCCTCGGCGTCCGCCAGCCGCACGGACCGCTCGGCCTCCGCCTCGGCCAGCTTCACCGTGCGCACCGCCTCGGCCTGGGCCCGTACCGAGTCCGCCGCCGCGTGCTCCTCCGCCTCCCGCCGCGTGTTCGTGCCCCGCTGCTCGACCAACTGCTCCTCACGGCGGGCGAGTTCGATCTGGCTGGCCAGTTCGTTCTCGGCGATCGCGCGCTCCCGCTCGACGGCCACCGCCCGCCGCTCGTACGTCGCCCGGTCCGCCTCCTGCTGGATCTGCTCGCGGGCGGGGGTGCGCAGCGCCCGCTCCACCTCCGGCTCCGGACGCAGTGCGACGACGCGCACGGCGACCACCTCGACGCCGGTCGCCGGGAGACGGGGTTCGGCCGTGAGGCCCGCCGCGACCCGCTCCCGCACCGCCGTCACCCCGTCGACCAGCGCCGACGACAGCGACGTACGGGCGAGGACGTCCAACGCGTGCTGCTGTGCCGTCTCCGTCAGCAGGGTGCCGAGCTGCTCCAGCGGCGCCCCCCGCCACACGCCCGTGTCGGGGTCGACCGAGAAGTCGAGCCGGGCCGCGGCGAGCGCCGGGTCGCTGATCCGGTAGGTCACCGTCGCCTGCACCGCGACGTCCTGGAAGTCGGACGTACGGGCATGGAAGGTCATCGCCAACTCCCGGTCGTCGACCGGCACTTCGGACAGGGCCGCGGTCAGCGCGCGGAACCAGAAGCTGAGCCCCGGCCCGTCGTGCAGCAGCTTGCCGCCCCTGTGGTGCCGGATGTGCGCCGTCGGCGCGCCCCGGAGATGGCGCCAGCCCAGGCGCCGGGTGATGTCGGCCATCGGACCCCCTTCTTTTCGTCTCTTAGACGATAACCCCCTGGGCTGCTTATCGTCAAGAGGACGAGAACAAGTAACCGAAGAAAACGCCGAGCCACGGGTCAAGAGGCCGCTCGATGGTCAGGATGGAGGCATGGGATTCCATGTCGACTCCGAGGCCGGGCGGCTGCGCCGCGTCATCCTGCACCGGCCGGATCTGGAGCTCAAAAGGCTCACCCCCAGCAACAAGGACGCCCTTCTCTTCGACGACGTGCTGTGGGTGCGCCGGGCACGCGCCGAACACGACGGCTTCGCCGACGTGCTGCGCGACCGCGGGGTCACCGTGCATCTCTTCGGCGACCTGCTCACCGAGGCCCTTCAGGTCCCGGCGGCCCGCACGCTCGTCCTGGACCGGGTCTTCGACGAGAAGGAGTACGGCGTCCTCGCCACCGACCACCTCAGGGCCGCCTTCGAGACCCTCCCCGCGCCGGAGCTCGCCGAGGCGCTGGTCGGCGGCATGACCAAGCGCGAGTTCCTGGACGCGCACCCGGAGCCGACCTCGGTCCGCTTCCATGTCATGGACCTCGACGAGTTCCTGCTGGCGCCGCTGCCCAACCACCTCTTCACCCGCGACACCTCCGCCTGGATCTACGACGGCGTCGCCGTCAACGCCATGCGCTGGCCCGCCCGGCAGCGCGAGACGGTCCACTTCGAGGCGATCTACCGCCATCACCCCCTCTTCTGTGACGAAACGTTCCGCGTCTGGTCCGAGGGGCAGTCCGACTACCCGTCCACCATCGAGGGCGGGGACGTCCTGGTGATCGGCAACGGCGCCGTCCTGATCGGCATGAGCGAGCGGACCACCCCGCAGGCCGTGGAGATGCTCGCGCACAAGCTGTTCGCGGCCGGCTCCGCGCAGACGATCGTGGCCCTCGACATGCCGAAGCGGCGCGCCTTCATGCACCTCGACACCGTGATGACGATGGTCGACGGCGACACCTTCACCCAGTACGCGGGCCTCGGCATGCTCCGCTCGTACACCATCGAACCGGGCGTCGGCGAGAAGGAGCTCAAGGTCACCGACCATCCGCCGGAGCACATGCACCGCGCGATCGCCGCCGCCCTGGGTCTCAGCGAGATCCGCGTGCTGACCGCAACCCAGGACGTGCACGCCGCCGAGCGCGAGCAGTGGGACGACGGCTGCAACGTCCTCGCCGTCGAGCCCGGTGTCGTCGTCGCCTACGAGCGCAACGCCACCACCAACACCCATCTGCGCAAGCAGGGTATCGAGGTCATCGAGATCCCGGGCAGTGAACTCGGCCGGGGCCGGGGCGGGCCGCGCTGTATGAGCTGTCCGGTCGAACGGGCGGCCGTATGACCGTACAGCCATGTGCATAGAAATGCTGAAGCTCGTATAGACTTCCAGGGTCCGCTGTTCCCGTATCTCTGGAGCGCCCCATGGCGACCGTCCCGACCGCCCTCGCCGGGCGCCACTTCCTCAAGGAGCTCGACTTCACGAGGGAGGAGTTCCTCGGCCTGATCGAGCTGGCCGCCGAGCTGAAGGCCGCGAAGAAGGCCGGGACCGAGCAGCGGTACCTGAGCGGCAGGAACATCGCGCTGATCTTCGAGAAGACCTCGACGCGCACCCGCTGCGCGTTCGAGGTCGCCGCCGCCGACCAGGGCGCCTCGACCACCTACCTCGACCCTTCCGGCTCGCAGATCGGGCACAAGGAGTCGGTCAAGGACACCGCGCGCGTGCTCGGCCGGATGTACGACGGGATCGAGTACCGAGGCGACAGCCAGCAGAAGGTCGAGGAACTCGCCGCCCACGCCGGTGTCCCCGTCTTCAACGGCCTCACCGACGACTGGCACCCCACCCAGATGCTGGCCGACGTGCTGACCATGACCGAGCACACCGCCAAGCCGGTCGAGCGGATCTCCTTCGCCTACCTCGGCGACGCCCGCTTCAACATGGGCAACTCCTACCTGATCACCGGCGCCCTGCTCGGCATGGACGTCCGGATCGTGGCCCCGAAGGCGTACTGGCCGGCCCAGGAGATCGTCGACCGCGCGCACGAGCTGGCCGGGGCCGGCGGGGCCCGGATCACACTCACCGAGTCCGTGAGCGAGGGCGTGCTGGGCGCCGACTTCGTCGCCACCGACGTCTGGGTCTCCATGGGCGAGCCCAAGGAGGTCTGGGACGAGCGGATCACCGCCCTCGGCCCCTACGCGGTGACCATGGACGTCCTGCGCGCCACCGGCAACCCGGACGTCCGGTTCCTGCACTGCCTCCCGGCCTTCCACGACCTGGGCACCAAGGTCGGCCGGGAGATACACGAGACCCACGGCCTCGATTCGCTGGAGGTCACGGACGAGGTGTTCGAGTCCCCCTACTCGGTCGTCTTCGACGAGGCGGAGAACCGTCTGCACACCATCAAGGCGATCCTGGTGGCCACGCTGGCCTGAGGTCGGTCAGACTGGGCGCCGCTGCGGGGGCACCGACGGCAGCCGGAACCACACGGCCTTCCCGGAGTCCGTCGGGCGGTGTCCGCAGGACGAGCTGAGCGCGCGGATCAGCAGCAGCCCGCGCCCGTGCTCCTGCCAGGGGTCGGGCTCGTCCCCGTTCGGCCTGGTCAGATCGCCCGGCGGCGCCGGGTCCGGGTCGTGCACCTCGACCTGGCAGCCGCCCGGCAGCAGCTCCACCACGAGCTCTATGGGGGAGTCCCCGGCGGTGTGCTCCACCGCGTTCGCGACCAGCTCCGCCGTCAGCAGTTCCGCGGTGTCGCTGTCGGCCCCGTGCTCCAGCTCGGCCAGCGCCGTGCGCACCAGGGCACGGGCCACAGGCACGGCAGCGGCGGAGTGCGGCAGCGCGATGCGCCAAGAGGCGGCGGGGGCTGAGGGGGGTTCGTACAAGGCGGATCCGTTCATGAGCAGGCTGTCCTGCTTTCAACCTTATGAATGGTACGGCGCCGCCTGTCAGAGACGCCCGGCGGGCACCGCGGGGGACCTTCGGCCCCGTTGACGGGCGGCTTACCCCTGGAAACGGCTTGCCTCGCGCGGGTGCTCCCGTTGTTACCGCTCTATTGACGGGCGGTGACAGGGCTATATTGCATCCGTGACGACAGTCACGAACAGGTGATAACTTCGAGATGTGTCCGCGCCACCGTCCGAGGAGGCCGCACCGCATGAGTCCCTTCACCGGCTCCGCCGCCCGCACCGCCGACTGGCGGCATCTGCGCGTCGAGCTCACCGACGGGGTCGCGACCGTCACCCTGGCCCGCCCCGAGAAACTCAACGCGCTCACCTTCGGCGCCTACGCCGACCTGCGCGATCTGCTCGCCGAGCTGTCCCGTGAGCGTTCCGTCCGTGCCCTGGTCCTGGCCGGGGAGGGCCGCGGCTTCTGTTCCGGCGGCGACGTCGACGACATCATCGGCGCCACGCTGTCCATGGACACGGCCCAACTGCTGGACTTCAACCGCATGACGGGCCAGGTCGTGCGGGCCGTAAGGGAGTGCCCCTTCCCCGTGATCGCGGCGCTGCACGGAGTGGCGGCCGGCGCCGGCGCGGTCCTGGCCCTGGCGGCGGACTTCCGGGTGGCCGACCCCACCACCCGGTTCGCGTTCCTCTTCACCCGGGTCGGGCTGTCCGGCGGTGACATGGGGGCGGCCTATCTGCTGCCCAGGGTCGTCGGGCTCGGCCACGCGACCCGGCTGCTGATGCTGGGCGACCAGGTACGGGCCCCGGAGGCCGAGCGCATCGGCCTGATCAGCGAACTGGTGGAAGAGGGCGCGGCGGACGAGGTGGCACAGTCCCTGGCCCGCCGACTGGCCGACGGCCCGGCCCTGGCACACGCCCAGACGAAGGCGCTCCTGACGGCCGAACTGGACATGCCCCTGGCGGCCTCGGTGGAGCTGGACGCCTCCACACAGGCCCTGCTGATGAACGGCGAGGACTACGCGGAGTTCCATCAGGCCTTCAAGGAGAAGCGCCCTCCGAAGTGGAAGGGGCGGTAGAGATGCCGGCTTCAGGGGCGCGGGGCGGCGCCGAAATCGCGGCTACCGCCGCGTGGGCGCGACCAGCCCCGAAAAACCCGCAGTCGCCGATGAACCCACGCCATCCCCTCCGCGTGGCGATCATCGGTGGCGGCCCCGGTGGACTGTACGCCGCCACCCTGCTGAAACGGCTCGACCCCGCCCGCGAAGTGACCGTCTGGGAACGCAACGCCGCCGACGACACTTTCGGCTTCGGCGTGGTCCTCTCCGACGAGACCCTCGGCGGCATCGAACACGCCGACCCCCCGGTCTACGCGGCCCTCCAACAACACTTCACCCGCTGGGACGACATAGACATCGTCCACCGCGACACCCGCCACACCTCCGGAGGACACGGCTTCGCCGCCCTCGGCCGGAAACGCCTGCTGGAGATCCTGCACACCCGCTGCCGGAACCTCGGCGTGGACCTCCGCTTCCGCTCCGAGGCCCCCTACCCCGACTGGCTCGCCGGCACCTACGACCTCGTCGTCGCCGCCGACGGAGTCAACAGCACCACCCGCGAGGCCTACGCCCATGTGTTCCGCCCCCGGGTGACCGGCCACCACTGCCGCTACATCTGGCTGGCCACCGACTTCCCCTTCGACGCCTTCCGCTTCGAGATCGCCGAGACCGAGCACGGCGTGATGCAACTGCACGGCTACCCCTACTCCGGCGACGCCTCCACCGTGATCGTCGAGATGCATGAGAACGTCTGGCGCGCGGCCGGCTTCGAGGAACTCGACACGGCGGAATCCATCGACCGCTGCGCCAAGATCTTCGCGGTGGCGCTCCGCGGTCGCCCCCTGCGCTCCAACAAGTCGGCCTGGACGACCTTCCGCACGGTCACCAACGAGCGCTGGTCCCACGGCAACGTCGTCCTGCTCGGCGACGCCGCCCACACCGCCCACTTCTCCATCGGCTCCGGCACCAAGCTCGCCGTCGAGGACGCCCTCGCCCTCGCCGCCTGCCTGGAGGAACAGCCGTCCCTCGACAAGGCGCTCACGGCCTACGAGGAGGAGCGCAAACCCGTCGTCGCCTCCACCCAGCGCGCCGCCCGCGCCAGCCTGGAGTGGTTCGAGAACCTCGGCCTCTACGTCGACCAGCCGCCCCGCCAGTTCGCCTTCAACCTCCTCACCCGCAGCCGCCGCGTCACCCATGACAACCTCCGGTTGCGCGACGCCCGGTTCACCGGCTCCGTGGAGGACGAGTTCGGTTGCCCGCCCGGCACCCCGCCGATGTTCACCCCGTTCCGGCTGCGCGGACTGACGCTGCGCAACCGGGTCGTCGTCTCGCCCATGGACATGTACTCCGCGGTCGACGGAGTCCCCGGCGACTTCCACCTCGTCCACCTCGGCGCCCGTGCCCTCGGCGGTGCCGGGCTGGTGATGACCGAGATGGTCTGCGTCAGCGCGGAGGGCAGGATCACCCCCGGCTGCACCGGCCTCTACACCGGCAAGCAGGCCGACTCCTGGCGGCGGATCACCGACTTCGTGCACACGCGGTCCCCCGGCACCGCGATCGGCGTGCAGCTCGGCCACTCCGGCCGCAAGGGCTCGACCAGGCTGATGTGGGAGGGCATGGACGAACCGCTGCCCGAGGGCAACTGGCCCCTCGTGGCCCCCTCCCCGCTACCGTACAAGCCGGACAGCCAGACCCCGCGCGAGCTGACCCGTGCTCAACTCACCGACATCCGAGAGCAGTTCACCTCCGCCGCCTGGCGGGCCGCGCGCGCCGGCTTCGACCTCCTCGAACTGCACTGCGCCCACGGCTATTTGCTCTCCGGCTTCCTCTCGCCGCTCACCAACCGCCGCACCGACGGCTACGGCGGCTCGCTGGAGAAACGACTCCGCTTCCCGCTGGAGGTCTTCGACGCCGTCCGGGGCGTGTGGCCGGAGGAGAAACCCATGACGGTCCGCATCTCCGCCACCGACTGGGCCGACGGCGGGACGACCGCCGAGGACGCCGTCGAGATCGCCCGCGCCTTCGCCGCGCACGGCGCCGACGCGATCGACGTGTCGACCGGCCAGGTCGTCGCCGAGGAGCGGCCGGAGTTCGGGCGGTCGTACCAGACGCCGTACGCGGACCGGATCCGGCGCGCCACCGGTGTCCCCGTGATCGCGGTCGGCGCGATCTCCTCCTGGGACGACGTCAACTCCCTGATCCTGGCCGGGCGTGCGGACCTGTGCGCCCTCGCTCGCCCGCACCTCTACGACCCGCACTGGACCCTGCACGCGGCCGCCGAGCAGGGCTACGACGGTCCGGGCGTCGTCTGGCCGGCCCCGTACCGAGCGGGCAGCCGCCGCCCCCGGACCGGCCGCACGGACGCCCCGAAACCCCGTCTGACGCTGGGGAGTTGACGCCGATCGCGCCGACGCACGTGCGGTACGTTCAGGGCTGCCCTCCGCCCGCGAACACCGCCCCCGCGTCCCTGAGCCGCTCGTGCAGCTCCCGGAAGACCGCGGCCGAGCGAACGCCCGGCCAGTCCTCGGGAAGGAGACGGGCGGGCAGGCCGGGGTCGGTGTAGGGAAGGTGGCGCCAGGAGTCGAGGGCGAGGAGATAGTCGCGGTACGCCTCCTCGGGTGGGGTGTCCCCGCGCTCCCGCCAGGTGTGCAGCACGGGCGCGTGCCGGTCGAGGAACGCCTCGTGCTCCTTGGCGATCGCGGCCAGGTCCCACCAGCGGGCGACGGCCTCCACGGTCGCGGCGAAGCCCAGGTGCTCACCGCGGAAGAGGTCCACGTACGGGTCCAGGTGCAGCCGGCGCAGCGTGTGCCGTGTCTCCTCGTACAGCCGGGCCGGGGCGATCCACACACCCGGCGCCGCCGTGCCGAAGCCGAGCCCGGCCAGCCGTGAGCGCAGCACATGCCGCTTCTGCCGCTCCGACTCCGGCACCGAGAACACCGCGAGCACCCAGCCGTCGTCCTCGGGCGGCGCGGTGGCGTAGATGCGCCGGTCGCCGTCCTCGAGCAACTGACGTGCGTCCGGCGAGAGTTCGTACCCCGCGGCGCCCTCGGCCGTGCGGGCCGGCAGCAGCAGTCCGCGGCGTTTGAGACGGGACACCGAGGAGCGGACGGAGGGGGCGTCCACGCCGACCGCGGCCAGCAGCCGGATCAGCTCCGCGACGGGCACCGGGCCCGGCACGAAGCGGCCGTAGGCGCCGTAGAGCGTGACGATGAGAGACCGCGGTGCATGCTGGTCGGACACGTTGATCATCTTAGGTCTTCGCGATCACTGCTGGTCACCATCGGTGCGCAAACGGAACCGCTGGAGCTTCCCGGTCGCCGTGCGCGGCAGCGCGTCCGAAAAGACGATCTCGCGCGGACACTTGTACGGCGCGAGTTCCGCCTTGACGAAGGCGCGCAGGGCCTCCGCGTCCCGTACGGCGCCCTCCTTGAGGACCACATGGGCCACGACCACCTGTCCGCGGGCCTCGTCGGGCCGCCCCACCACCGCCGCCTCCACCACGTCCGGGTGACGCAGCAATGCGTCCTCGACCTCCGGCCCCGCGATGTTGTACCCGGCCGAGATGATCATGTCGTCGGCCCGGGCGACGTAACGGAAGTAGCCGTCCGGCTCCCGGACATAGGTGTCGCCGGTGACGTTCCAGCCGTCGCGCACGTAGTCGCGCTGGCGCGGATCGGCGAGGTAGCGGCAGCCGACCGGCCCACGCACGGCCAGCAGCCCCGGCTCCCCGTCGGGAACGGGCCGCCCGTCCGCGTCCTGCACGCGTGCCTCCCAGCCCGGCACGGGCACCCCGGTCGTCCCGGGCCGGACGTCGTCGTCGGCCGCGGAGATGAAGATGTGCAGCAGCTCGGTCGCGCCGATGCCGTTGATGATCCGCAGCCCGGTCCGCTCGTACCAGGCCCGCCAGGTGGCCGCGGGGAGGTTCTCGCCGGCGGAGACGCAGCGGCGCAGCGACGAGACGTCATGGGCGTCGAGGTCGTCCAGCATCGCGCGGTAGGCGGTCGGGGCGGTGAAAAGGACCGAGACGCGGTGGTCGGCGACGGCGGGCAGCAGCTGCTTGGGGTGCGCCTGTTCGAGCAGCAGCGCGCTCGCGCCGGCCCGCATCGGGAAGACGACCAGTCCGCCGAGGCCGAAGGTGAAGCCGAGCGGCGGGCTGCCCGTGAAGACATCGTCGGCATGGGGCTTGAGCACATGCTTCGAGAAGGTGTCCGCTATGGCGAGCACATCCCGGTGGAAGTGCATGCACCCTTTCGGGCGACCCGTGGTGCCCGAGGTGAACGCGATCAGCGCGACGTCGTCGGCCGCGGTGTCCACGGCCGGGTAGGGGGCGCCGGGCGCGGGGCGGCGCAGCAGGTCGTCGGGGGCGTCGCCGCCGTAGGTGGTGATGCGCAGGCCGGGTATCTCGGCCTTGGCGAGGTCGTCGACGGAGCGGATGTCGCAGAGGGCGTGCCGGACCTGTGCCATGTCACATATCACTGCCAGCTCGTGCGGCCGCTGCTGCGCCAGCACGGTCACCGCCACCGCCCCCGCCTTCAGTACCGCCAGCCAGCACGCGGCGAGCCACGGCGTGGTGGGCCCGCGCAGCAGCACGCGATGGCCGGGTACGACCCCGAGCTCGTCGGTGAGGACGTGCGCCAGCCGGTCGACGCGGGCGCGCAGCTCGCCGTACGTCCAGGCGGGGCCGTCCGGCGTGTGGAACACCGGGCGCTCGTCGGGCGGGTCGGCGAGGAGCTCGGCGGCGCAGTTCAGCCGATCGGGGTACCGCAGCCCGGGCAGCTCGAAGCGGAGGTCGGGCCACTGGTCGGGGGGCGGGAGGTGGTCGCGCGCGAAGGTGTCGACGTGGGCCGAGACGATCATGGCGGTTCGCCCCCTTGCCTTGTGGGCCGCCGTTGGTGGGCGTGGTGGTGGGCTCGCGGCAACGAGCGTATCGCGTTGGTGACGGCAGTCAACAGAGCGCGATAACGTCGAGGGAGACGCGGCGGAGAGGAGACCGGCGATGCCCGCATTCTCACTCGAACCGGAACAGATCGCCTGGTGTGCGCGGCTGCGTACGCTGGCGGCGGAGCGGCTGCGCCCGCTCGCCGAGAAGGGCGAGCCCGGCCACGTCAACCGCCCGCTGGTCGAGGAACTGGGCCGACTCGGCCTGCTGGGCCGCCTGTTCACCTCCGGCGCGCTCGACCTGTGCCTGATGCGGGAGTCCCTCGCCTACTCCTGCACGGAGGCGGAGACGGCCCTCGCCCTCCAGGGCCTGGGCGCGCATCCCGTGCACGCCCACGGCAGCCCCGCCCAGCGGGAGAGCTGGCTGCCGAGGGTGGGCGACGGCACCGCGGTGGCCGCGTTCGCCCTGAGCGAGCCGGACGCGGGCTCGGACGCGGCGGCGCTGGCGCTGCGGGCGGAGCCCGACGGAGCGGCCCGCTGGCGCCTGACCGGGGAGAAATGCTGGATCTCCAACGCCCCCGAGGCCGACTTCTACACCGTCTTCGCGCGCACCACCCCCGGCGCCGGCGCCCGCGGGGTGACCGCCTTCCTGGTCCCCGCCGACCGCCCCGGACTCACCGGGACCGCACTCGACATGCTCTCGCCGCACCCCATCGGCGCCCTCGACTTCGACGCCGTACCCGTGACCGCGGACGACGTGCTCGGCGAGGTCGACCGCGGCTTCCGCGTGGCGATGGGCACCCTCAACCTCTTCCGGCCCAGCGTCGGGGCCTTCGCCGTCGGCATGGCACAGGCCGCGCTGGACGCGACCCTCGCACACACCGCCCGACGGGAGGCGTTCGGCGGCAAGTTGAGGGATCTGCAGACCGTCGCGCACCAGGTCGCCGAGCTGGCCCTGCGCACCGACGCGGCCCGCCTCATGGTGTACGCGGCGGCGACGGCGTACGACGAGGGTGCCCCGGACGTCCCCAAGCGCGCGGCGATGGCGAAGCTGCTGGCCACCGAGACCGCGCAGCAAGTCGTCGACACGGCCGTCCAGTTGCACGGTGCCCGGGCGCTGCGCCGCGGGCATCTGCTGGAGCACCTGTACCGCGAGGTGCGCGCCCCGCGTGTCTACGAGGGCGCGAGTGAGGTCCAACGCGGCATCATCGCCAAGGAGTTGTACAAGGAGCTGGATGCGGAGACGGAAACCCCGGAGGCAGGCCAGTGAGCACCGAACGCGTCAACCCGCCCGAACTCTCCCCGCCCACCGGCTTCTCGCACGCGGTCGTCGCCACCGGCACCCGCGTGGTCTTCCTGGCCGGCCAGACCGCCCTGGACGCCGAGGGCAAGGTCACGGGCGACACGCTCCCTGCCCAGTTCGAGAAGGCGCTCACCAATCTGCTGACCGCGCTCACCGCGGCCGGCGGCACCCCCGCGGACCTGGCCCGCGTCACCGTCTACGCCACGGACGTCGCCGCCTACCGCGTCCACGCCCCCGAACTCGGCCGCATCTGGCGGCGGTTGGCGGGACGGGACTACCCGGCGATGGCGGTCGTGGAGGTCGTACGCCTCTGGGACGACCAGGCACAGGTGGAGCTCGACGGTTTCGCCGTGCTGCCCTGAGCGGAGTCGGTCAGGCGGCGACGGCCAGTCGCTCGGCGGGCAGCCGGTGCGGCGCGACGACGCGGCCGTCGGCGGTCAGCTCACCGCTGTCGTCGAACACGATCCCGCCGTCGCACAGCAGCGCCCAGCCCTGCTCGGGGTGGGCGGCGACGATGTGCGGGGCGTGGCCGTCGGAGGCAGGGCACGAGGGCCGACGTGTACACATGGCGCACCTCCAGGTCGGTCGGGACCCCTCGGTCCGGGTCCCTGTGAACAAGACCATGCTCCCGTCGCGAACTCATCGGAACGGCTGGACGAGAAGCGTGACAACACGCGGACAACACCCGGACGGTTCCACGACCGTCGATGCGGACTCGCCACCGAAGGGGTGACGGTCACGGCAACACGCGCGCGCGCCCGGTACCAGTGGAAGCCCCACCTTCAGGAGGTTCCCGATGCCCGCGCTCTCCCTGCGCCCCGCCCTCGCCCTCGCCGCCGCGGCGGCCGCGCTGCTCCCGCTCACCGCCACCGCCGCACCGGCGAGCGCGGACCCGTCCGAGACCGTGACTGTCGACCCGACCGGCACCATCGCCGCGGACGGCACCGTCACGCTCTCCGGCACCTACAGCTGTCTCGGCAACACCGGCCCGGTCTTCGTCAGCTCGTCCCTGAGCCAGGGCTCCTCGACCGTCCGGCACGGCATCGGCGGCACCCGTGCCGTCTGCGACGGCGTCACGCACGCCTGGGCGAACACCGGCAAGGTCTCCTCGGAACCGATCCAGCCGGGCGCGGCCACCGTCGAGGCCACGGTCATGGAACTGCGCCCCGTCGGCGGCCTGCCCCTGCCTCGCTTCCACGCCCTGCAGCGCCAGGAGATCACCCTGACCCGGAGCTGACCGCCGCCGCCGTGCCGGCGGGACCACGGACCGCGGGCACGACGGCCCCCACACTCCACAGATGAGTTGCGTGCCGACAAGATAGTGTGTAGAGAGCATGCAACCGGCGGGGAGGGGAGTGGTGGCACATGGCGAAACAGGCGTCCGCGAGGCCGGTGGTCAGCCGGCGCCGGGAGGTCGGTGACACCAGCGCGCGCTCGCTGCTGATGACCGTGCTCGGCGAGTTCGTCCTGCCGCGCGGCCGCCCCGTATGGACATCGGCGCTGGTCGAGACGCTGGCGCTGTTCGGCGTCGAGGAGAAGTCGGCCCGCCAGGCGCTGGCCCGCACGGCGGCCGAGGGCTGGCTCGCCTCGGAGCGGGTGGGCCGCCGGGTGCGCTGGGCGCTGACCCCGCCCGGACGGCGGCTGCTGACCGAGGGCGCGCAGCGCATCTACGACTTCGGCAGCGGCGAGCGGGCCTGGGAGGGCACCTGGCTCGTCGTCCTCGTCTCGGTCCCCGAGACCAAGCGGGACCTGCGCCACCGCGTGCGCACCCGCCTCAGCTGGGCCGGCTTCGGCTCCCCGGAGCCGGGCGTGTGGATCACCCCGCACACCCACCGCGAGCCCGAGGCCCTCGCCGTCCTCAAGGAACTCCAGCTCGCCGACGGAGCCCTGTCCTTCACCGCCACCTACGGCGCCCTCGGCAGTGAGGCGGCCATGGTCGCCCGCGCCTGGGACCTGAGCGAGGTGGAGGAGCGGTACGAGGCGTTCATCGACGGGTTCACCGGCCTGCACCCGGCACCCGGCGACCCCACACTGCGCGCCCTGACCCTGCTCGTCCACGAGTGGCGCCGCTTCCCCTTCCTCGACCCGCGCCTCCCGCCCGAACTCCTCCCGCCCGGCTGGAGCGGCGCCAGGGCCACCGCTCTCTTCCACGGCCGGCACGCCGACTGGACGACGGAGGCCCGGCGGCGGTGGGAGGAACTGCAGGACTAGGGCGCGGAAAGCGGCCCTGCAAAAAGCGGTTGCCGGCCTGCGGGTCCCTGCTGCTAGCTTGCGGTCGGCCGTGCGACCGAGCGAGGAGGTGAGACCCATGAAGGCTGTATCGACGTGGGTGCTCCCTCTTTCTCCACGGTCCGGCGACTGACGCGGGTGTCGCCGGGAGCGCCTCCACCACCAGGCACTCCCGAAAGGCAACACCTATGTCCTCTGTGCACTTCACCACCGAGTCGTCCGCCGACGGCATGCGCGAACGCGACTTCACCCTGGGCGACATCCCCGGCGTCCTCTGGTCGCCGCTCTCCGGCACCGACCGCGCACCCCTCGTCCTGATGGGCCACGGCGGCGGCACCCACAAGAAGTGGCCCGCCATGTCGGGCCGCGCACGGCTCCTCACCGCCCGCGGCTTCCATGTCGCCGTCATCGACGCGCCCGGCCACGGCGACCGGCCGCGCACGGCGTACGACGAGCAGGAGATCGCCGAGCTGTACCGGGCGAGGGAGGCGGGCGAGCCGGAAGGCCCGATCGTGGTCCGTTACAACGCCCACCTCGCCGAGCGCGCCGTCCCCGAGTGGCGGGCGACCCTGGACGCCCTCCAGGAACTCCCGGAGATCGGCCCCGACGGGCCGGTCGGCTACTACGGCCTGAACATGGGCACCGCGATCGGCGTGCCCTTCGTGGCGGCCGAGCCCAGGATCAGGGCCGCCGTCCTCGGTCTGCACTGGCCCGACGTCCTGGCCGAGCAGGCCAGGCGGATCACCGTCCCGATCGAGTTCACCCTGCAGTGGGACGACGAGCACATCCCGCGCGAGGCCGCCCTCGCCCTGTTCGACGCCTTCGCCTCGACGGAGAAGACCCTGCACGCCAACACGGGCCGGCACAAGGAACTGCCCCGGTTCGAGTCCGACAGCGCGGCCCGCTTCTTCGCCCGGCACCTCGGCGCGGCGGACAGGAGTTAGACACCGAGCCCGGGGAAGACCTTGCCCGCGTTGCCCGACAGCACCGCGCGCAGGGTCTCCTCCGGCAAACCCAACTCCCGTAGCGCACGCACGTTGTTCGCCGTCCCCGGCACCCCCGGCCAGTCCGTCCCGAAGATCCACCGGCAGGCCAGCCGCGCCAGGTCGAACCGGGCGTAGTACTCGGGGAGCTTGCGCGGTGGCAGTCCGGCCAGGTCCAGCCAGACGTTGGGCCTGGCCAGCGCCAGGAAGGCCGCGGTGTCGTACCACCAGCCGCGCCCGCCGTGCGCGAAGACGAACTGCACGTCCCCGAAGTCCTCCACGGCGTCCAGCATCAGCTGCGGATCGCCGAACCGGGCACGGGCGCCGGGGAAGCTGGAGGTCCCGGAGTGCACGATCACCGGGATGCCGCGCTCGGCGCACAGGGCGTACAGCGGGTACAGCTCCTTGTCGGCCGGGTCGAAACCGCCGTGCACGGGATGGAGTTTGACGGCCACCGCGCCCAGCTCCAGCTGGCGTTCGGCCTCCGCCGCCAGCGGGTGGTGCAGATGCGGGTTGACGTTCGCGACCAGCCGGAAGCGGACCGGGTTGTGCTCGACGACCGGCAGCAGGTCCTCGATCGGCTGGATGCCGGTCGCCCGCGGGCTGTACTCGCAGAACAGCAGAGCGCGGTCCACGCCCTCCGACTCCAGCAGCGCGTCGAGGCGTTCGGGCACCGGATCGCCCCGCTCGTCGTAGGCGTCGCGCCAGGGATGCCCGCGGGAGAACTCCCGCGCCCACTCGAACCAGGCCGGCTTGAGCGTCGACAGCCGTGGCACGTGGACGTGCGCGTCCACCACGGTGTCACCGTCGATCACGGCGCCTCCTCGAAGCGGATCATCTCCCTCAGCACGTTACGCCGGATCTTCCCGGTCGGCGTGCGCGGCAGTTCCGGCAGCGCGACGACCGCGCGCGGCCGCTTGAACGCCGCCAACCCCTCCCGGCACCAGGCGACCAGAGCCTCCGCGTCCACCTCGCACCCCGCCCGCGGCACCACGCACGCCACCGGCAGATCCAGTCCGTCCGCGTCCCGCGCCCCGACCACCGCGACCTCGGCCACGTCCGGATGCGCCAGCAGCCGCTCCTCCACCTCCGCGGGCGAGACCCAGATGCCGCCCGCCTTCAGCAGGTCGTTGGTGCGGCCCAGACAGGTGTAGGTGCCGTCGGTGTTGCGGACGTAGGTGTCGCCGGTGCGCACCCAGTCGCCGAGGAAGACCTGCCGGCTGGTCTTCGCCCGGCACCAGTAGCCGACGGCGGCCGACTCCCCGCGCACATACAGCTCACCGGGCACACCCGTTCCGTCCACCACCTGCCCCGCGCCGTCCCTCAACTCGACGGCGTACCCCGGAACAGGTTCGCCGGAGGAGCCGGGACGGACCCGCCCCGGCCGGTTGGAGATGAAGATGTGCAGCATCTCGGTCGAGCCGATCCCGTCGAGCACCTCCACGCCGAACCGCTCCCGCACTCCCTGGTAGATCCGCGCCGGAAGCGCCTCACCGGCGGAGACGCCCACGCGTACGGTCGCGAATGCGTCGTCGGGGATGTCCGGGCTCGCGAGCAGCGCGCCGAGGAACCCGGGCACACCGAACAGCACGGTCGCCCGGTCGGCCGCCGCCCGCTTGGCGAACAGCGCGGGCGAAGGCCGGGCCGGCTCCAGTACGGCCGTGGCGCCGGCCGACAGCGGGAAGAACATCGAGTTGCCGAGCCCGTAGGCGAAGAACAGCTTCGCGACCGACAGACAGCGGTCCTCGGGGCCGATGCCCAGCACCCGCTGCCCGTAGTTCTGCGCGACCAGCCGGATGTCGTCGTGCCGGTGCATCGCCGCCTTGGGTGCGCCCGTGGTGCCGGACGTGTAGAGCCACAGGGCGGGGGAGTCGTGCCAGGTGGGATATGGCCCGTCGTCCGCGCGCGCCGCCGAGAGCCGGTCCAAGTCCCGGCCCAGCAGGGTGCGTTCGACCTCCGGCGCGTCCCGGACCGCCGTGTGGACGACCGGCGCGAACTCCTCGGACGCCACCACCACCCGGCTGCGGCAGTCCGCCACCAGCCTGCCCAGTTCCGGCCCGGTCAGCATGGTAGACGCGGGCACGGCCACGGCGCCGATGCGGAAGGCGGCGAGGATGCCGGCGAACAGTTCGACGTCGTCGGCCATGCAGAACAGGACACGCTCCTCGGGCCGTACCCCGAGGGCACGCAGCCCGGCCGCCGACCGCCGTACCTCGTCGGCCAGTTCCCCGTACGTCAGGCTCCGCGTCGGCGTGACGACGGCGGTACGGCCGCCGTTGCCCTCGTCGACCTGCCGGTCGACCAGCCAGTCCGCCGCGTTGAACAGCTCGGGCATGGAGGCCGCCTCACACCAGTCGGACGTACTCGTAGTCGAACGGCTTGCCGTTGATCCCGTTGACCGGCGGCGCCACCCAGCTCGCGATCCGCCCGCGCTCGTACACCGGCCGCATCAGCGACCGTACGAACGCCAGGTCCTCGGCGGTGGGCAGCCAGTGGCGCCGGTTCGCCTCCCAGGCCCGCTCGTCGACGATCGTGCCGTCGGGGGTGACGTGGTGGCCGGAGGCGAGGCCGACCTGTCGGTTGAAGCCCGGGTGGGGGAGGCGGAAGCGGACGTCGATGCCGTGGTCCTCGAGGATCCGGTTCCAGCGTTTGACGCCGGTCTGGCAGTCGGCGATGTACTCGTCGCGCAGGTCGAGATTGAGGGCGAGCAGCGCGGGGACCTCGTCGGCCCCCCAGGTGCCGTCCTCGGCGGGCTTGTCCAACCGCACACCGTCCTCGGTGAGCCGGTGGTCGTCGCCCCGGCGCTCCTCCTGCCAACGGCCCTTGAGCCCCGCCGTGTAGTAGTTGGCCGCGTTGGTGGAGGTCTCGCTCCCGAACAGGTCGAGGGAGACGGTGTAGTGGAAGTTGATGTACTTCTGGATGATGTCGAGGGGTATCCCGCCGCACGCGGCGATGTCCAACGTGTCGTTCTCCACCACGAGTTGGGCACTCCGGGCGACCACCCGGTCGACCCCGGTCGTCCCCACCATCATGTGGTGCGCCTCCTCCTTCAGCATGAAGGTGCAGGTCCGCGACAGCGGATCGAAGGCGCTCTCCTTCAACGAGCCCAACTGGTACTTGCCGTCCCGGTCGGTGAAGTACGTGAACATGTAGAAGGCCAGCCAGTCGGCGGTCTCCTCGTTGAACGCGCCCAGGATGCGCGGCGAGTCGGGGCTGCCGGAGTTGCGGTACAGCAGCGCCTCGGCCTCCTCCCGCCCCTCACGGCCGAAGTAGGCGTGCAGCAGGTACACCATCGCCCACAGGTGCCGCCCCTCCTCGACGTTGACCTGGAAGAGGTTGCGCAGGTCGTACAGGCTCGGCGCGCTCAGCCCCAGCAGCCGCTGCTGCTCGACCGACGCGGGCTCGGTGTCGCCCTGGACGACGATGAGCCGTTGCAGGTCGGCGCGGTACTCGCCGGGCACCTGCTGCCACACCGGCTCGCCCTTGTGCTCGCCGAAGGCGATACGGCGGTCCGGGGTGGGCTCGGCCAGGAAGATGCCCCAGCGGTAGTCGGGCACATGGACATGGTCGAAGTGCGCCCAGCCGTCCCGGCCCACCGACACGGCCGTGCGCAGATAGACACCGTGGTTCTCCAGGGCGGGGCCCATCTCCCCCCACCAGCCGAGGAACTTGGGCTGCCAGCCCTCCAGGGCCCGCTGCAGCCGGCGGTCGTCGGCGAGGCCGACATTGTTGGGGATCTTGGCGTCGTAGTCGATGGCCGTGGGCATCGGATCACACTCGCTTCCGGTCGTGGACGGCCCGCTGGCCGGTGCCGTAGCGGCGCAACGCGCCCTCCGGACCGGATGCGCCCGGCCGTACGAAGATCCAGTTCTGCCAGGCGCTGAGCCGGCCGAAGATCTTGGTCTCCATCGTCTCCGGGCCGACGAAGCGGAGGTTGGCCTCCATCCCGGTCAACGCGTCGGGACTCAGCGCCGCCCGGTTCTCCAGCACCAGGCGGACCTCGTCCTCCCAGTCGATGTCGTCGGGCGCGTCGGTGACGAGCCCGAGCTCGCGGGCCTGGGCGGGGGTCAGGGGATGCCCGGTCGCCTCACGGCGCAGCCAGTCGAGGTGGTCGTCGTCCCCGTAGAAGCGGGACGCGAGCCGGGAGAGCCCGTTGCCCATCGGGAGGGCCCCGAAGTTGACCACGGACAGCCGGAGTTGTGCCCGCTCATCACTGTCCGGGTCCTCGACGGGCGGCCCGTCCAGCATGTACTGCACATCGCAGGCGAGAGCCAACTCCAGCAGCAGGCCGGCGAAGCAGCTCCCGGGCTCGATCAGAGCGACGAGACTGCGGCTGGTGACGTCGAGACGCTTCAGGGTGCGCTTGTAGTAGTGCAGGATCTCGTCGGCGAGCCAGTCACCGTCCCCACGGCCGCTCAACAGCCGCTGTTCCTGTGCCAGTACGAGGTCAGGGTCGCCCTCGGTGCGCAGCACCCAGGTGCCCAGCTCGGGCTCGTTGGCCCGCAGCCTCAGGATCAGGTCGTCGAGTTCACGGGTGAGGCGGAGCAGCCACCCGTCAGTGCCGTCCTCTGGCCCGCCCACGGTGATCCGGACGAGCCCGAGCGCCCGGTCGAACTCGGCGCGCACATACCGGTAGGAGATCCCGGCGTCGCTGATCTCGCGTTCCAGCGGCGCGAGTCGGACACCCCGCACGTCCGCGGGCCGGGGATTGCGCGCCGCCGCCTCCCGGGCCCGCTGCTCGACGACCGCCCGGAAGTCCCGGCGCGGCACGATCTCGTCCACCAGCCGTCAGTCCACGGCAGTCTTGCCGCGCACCCCGTCGCTCCGGGTGGCGAAGACGTCGGCGAGGTCCTTGCGCACCCGCCGCTTGTCCGTGAGCCGGGTCAGGCCGCCGGTGCCGGGCAGCACGCCCAGGAGCGGCACCTCGGGCAGCGCGACGGCCGAGGAGTTGTCGTCGATCAGCAGGATCAGGTCGCAGGCCAGCGCCAGCTCGTAACCGCCGCCCGCGCAGGAGCCGTTGACGGCCGCGATGAAGGTGATCCCGGAGTGCTCGGAGGCGTCCTCCATGCCATTGCGGGTCTCGTTGGTGAACTTGCAGAAGTTCACCTTCCACTCGTGCGGGGAGGCGGCGAGCATACGGATGTTGGCGCCCGCGCAGAACACCTTCTCCTTGGCGCTGGTCAGCACAACGGCCCGTACTTCCGGGTGCTCGAAGCGCAGCCGCTGCACGGCGTCGTACAGCTCGATGTCCACACCGAGGTCGTAGGAGTTCAGCTTCAGCTCGTAACCCGGCACCAGCCCGCCGTCCTCGTCGACGTCCAGTGCCAGCCAGGCGACCGGCCCGTCCGTACGCAGCCTCCAGTGCCGGTACGTCTCCGGGCTCCGGTCGAAGGACACCTCCACCATGCCGAGCGCCTCCTCGCGCCGGTGCGGGTACCGATATCCCGATGGTCTACAGAAGCGCTTTAGTGCGTCAAGGTTCTGTAGAACAAAAAGGAGGCGTCGTTCCGTGAGCGAGGAGGGGGCGGATGCGGCAACGCGCCGGTGGCGCGCCGCCCTCTGGGCAGCGCGCCACCAGTCAGTCAGCCGGGATCAGGCCGGCGTGCCGGGTAGGTCAGGCGCGGCGGTCGCCACCGTGCCCGTTGTGCCCACCGTCACGGTCGTGCCCGCCGTCGCGGTCGTGGCGGCCGTCTCCGTCGTGCCGGCCGTCGCGGTCGTGCCAGCCGTCCCGGTCGTGGCGGTCACCGTCGCGGTCGTGACGGCGGTCCCCGTCCCGCCAGCCGCCCCGGTCGTGACGGCGGTCCCCGTCGCGCCAGCCGTCGCGGTCGTGGCGGCCCCAGGAGGTCTCGTCGACCAGGAGGCCGCGCTCGTCACGCAAGGTCGCGGTGTCGGAGTTCCGGTCCCACACGTACCCGCGACGGTCCTGGTAGACGTCGCTCCCGGTGTCCCGGCCCAGACCGGTGTGGACGCGGACGGTCGCACGGCCCTGGAGCAGGACGTGATGGAAGGTGTAGGTGTGGCCCTGCCGGTCGGACAGCGTCCAGTGGTCCAGGTTCACCGCCCGGCGGGAGCCGTTGGTGATGTCCGCCCACTCAGCGTTCAGCGACCGGTTGCCCCGGCCGTCACGCCACGGGGACGTGGTGTGCACGGCGCTGATGAACACCGAGCCGTGGTGCGGGCGGCCGGGCTGGTGGTCGGCGGCCGCGGCGGGGAGCGCGGCGGCACCGACGACGGCGGCGGCGACCGCGGCGGCGGCGGTCAGTCGACGGACGGAAGCAGAAACGGACACGAGTGTCCCCCTTCGCAAGGGTGGAACACCCCGGCCACGGCGATGAAACCGCAGGTCGGCGGGGTGTGTTGTGCGGGTGGCGACCGGTCGGCCGCACATCCACACCCTGCACGGAATCCCCACGTCCGGTGAAGGAAATGCGTGCGTCATTACAGATCCAACAGATATCTATGACTCTCAGCTGTATCGACCATTTATCGGCCGAATGCACCAGTTTGACGATGTGTAATATCGTTCACCCTTGAAAACACTGGAATGTGGCATCTGTCCGCCAGCCCCCGCCACCCCACCTGCGAGAACGCCGTCACCCGAAAGTGAGTAACGGCCCAACGCAAAAGGGCGCCCCCCGGCGGGGGCACCCCATCACCTGTCAGATGTCCCGGAAGATCTCGATCTGCGCCCCGATCGAGTTCAGGCGCTCGGCCAGGTCCTCGTAACCGCGGTTGATGACGTACACGTTGCGCAGGACGGACGTGCCCTCCGCGGCCATCATCGCCAGGAGGACGACGACGGCGGGGCGCAGGGCGGGCGGGCACATCATCTCGGCCGCCCGCCAGCGGGTCGGGCCCTCGACCAGGACGCGGTGCGGGTCGAGGAGTTGGAGACGGCCGCCGAGACGGTTGAGGTCGGTGAGGTAGATCGCCCGGTTGTCGTAGACCCAGTCGTGGATGAGGGTCTTGCCCTGGGCCACGGCCGCGATCGCCGCGAAGAACGGGACGTTGTCGATGTTCAGGCCCGGGAAGGGCATGGGGTGGATCTTGTCGATCGGTGCCTCGAGCTTGGAGGGCCGGACGGTGAGGTCCACCAGCCGGGTGCGGCCGTTGTCCGCGACGTACTCCGGGGTGCGGTCGTTCGCCAGGCCCATCTCCTCCAGGACCGCGAGCTCGATCTCCAGGAACTCGATCGGCACCCGGCGCACCGTCAGCTCCGACTCGGTGACGACGGCCGCGGCCAGCAGGCTCATCGCCTCGACCGGGTCCTCGGAGGGGGAGTAGTCGACGTCGGTGTCGATGTCCGGCACGCCGTGCACGGTGAGCGTCGTGCTGCCGATGCCCTCGACCTTGACGCCGAGCGCCTCCAGGAAGAAGCACAGGTCCTGGACCATGTAGTTGGAGGAGGCGTTGCGGATGACGGTGACGCCGTCGTGCCGGGCGGCGGCCAGCAGCGCGTTCTCGGTGACGGTGTCCCCGCGCTCGGTCAGCACGATCGGACGGTCGGGCCGGACCGCCCGGTCCACCTGGGCGTGGTAGTGGCCCTCGGTGGCGGCGATGTCCAGCCCGAACCGCCTCAGCGCGATCATGTGCGGCTCGATGGTGCGGGTGCCCAGGTCGCAGCCGCCGGCGTAGGGCAGCTTGAAGCGGTCCATACGGTGCAGCAGCGGGCCGAAGAACATGATGATGGACCGCGTGCGCACGGCCGCTTCGGCGTCGATCGCCGCCATGTCGAGCTGGGCCGGCGGCACGATCTCCAGGTCCACCCCGTCGTTGATCCAACGGGTGCGGACACCGATGGAGTTGAGGACCTCCAGGAGGCGGTAGACCTCCTCGATCCGGGCGACCCGGCGCAGCACGGTGCGCCCCTTGTTGAGCAGGGACGCACACAGCAGCGCCACGCACGCGTTCTTGCTCGTCTTGACGTCGATGGCCCCCGAGAGCCGACGGCCGCCGACCACCCGCAGATGCATCGGTCCCGCGTAGCCCAGTGAGACGATTTCGCTCTCGAGCGCTTCACCGATTCGAGCGATCATCTCAAGGCTGATGTTCTGATTGCCCCGCTCGATGCGGTTGACAGCACTCTGACTGGTGCCCAGCGCCTCCGCCAGTTGTGCCTGTGTCCAGCCTCGGTGTTGCCGGGCGTCACGGATGAGCTTGCCGATGCGTACGAGGTAGTCGTCTGCCATGGGGTTGAGGCTATCTCAGATATGAGATGGGGCATCCCGGGGGGTCCATTCGGGTGATGCCCCGTCAGTGTCGCTTGGCGCTGTGGGTCTTCCGCCACCCGAAAGGTCCGGGCAAATCCATCGATGTCGTACGACGTCCGGTGCTGCTGTGGGTGTGCCGCGGACCGTTCTTGCCGCCAGTGGTGATGGACCAGGAGTGCCGGTTGATGTTCAGGCGCACGCCGGGCAGTATCCGGAAACTCTTGCGGAACGTGAGGGGCATCGTGCCTCCTTCCGAGCGGGCTGTTTCCTGTCCGGTTACCCCGACTTGGCCTCCTGATGGCCGATCCCGTCGATCGTCCGGGAAGCGGTCAGGATTCGAGAAGCGCCGACCGGCGGCCCCCGCATAGCGTTGGACCGAGCCAGGCAGGCCGCCCGAGAGGTTGGAGACACGATGAGCCACGCCGCCGACAGCCACGACCTGATCCGCGTGCACGGCGCGCGTGAGAACAACCTCAAGGACGTCAGCATCGAGATCCCGAAGCGCCGGCTGACGGTCTTCACCGGTGTCTCCGGCTCGGGCAAGAGCTCGCTCGTCTTCGACACCATCGCCGCCGAGTCGCAGCGGCTCATCAACGAGACCTACAGCGCCTTCGTGCAGGGCTTCATGCCGACCCTGGCCCGGCCCGAGGTGGACGTCCTGGACGGTCTGACCACCGCGATCATCGTCGACCAGCAGCGTCTGGGCGGCGACCCCCGCTCCACCGTCGGCACCGCCACCGACGCCAACGCGATGCTGCGGATCCTCTTCAGCCGGCTCGGCACACCGCACATCGGCCCGCCGAGCGCGTACGCCTTCAACGTCCCCTCGGTCCGGGCGGCCGGCGCCATCACCGTCCAGAAGGGCGCGAAGAAAGCGGTGAAGGCGACCTTCGAGCGGACCGGCGGCATGTGCCCCCGCTGCGAGGGCCGTGGCAACGTCACCGACCTCGACCTCGCCCAGCTCTACGACGACTCCCTGTCGCTGAACGAGGGCGCCATCACCGTCCCCGGCTACAAGGGCGGCGGCTGGAACTCGCGCCTCTACATCGAGTCCGGTTTCTTCGACCCGGACAAGGCGATCAGCAAGTTCACCAAGCGCGAACTGCACGACTTCCTGCACCGCGAGCCGACCCGTATGAAGATCGCGGGCATCAACATGACGTACGAGGGTCTGATCCCGCGGATCCAGAAGTCGATGCTCTCCAAGGACAAGGAGGCGATGCAGCCGCACATCCGGGAGTTCGTGGAGCGGGCCGTCACCTTCACCATCTGCCCCGAGTGCGACGGCACCCGGCTCGCCGAGGGCGCCCGCGCCTCGAAGATCAAGGGGATCAGCATCGCCGACGCCTGCGCGATGCAGATCACGGACCTCGCCGAGTGGGTCCGCGGGCTGGACGAGCCGTCCGTCGCCCCGCTGCTGACCGCGTTGCAGCAGTCCCTCGACTCCTTCTCCGAAATCGGCCTCGGTTATCTGGCGCTGGACCGGCCCTCGGGGACGCTGTCCGGCGGTGAGGCGCAGCGCGTCAAGATGATCCGCCATCTCGGCTCCTCGCTCACCGACGTGACGTACGTCTTCGACGAGCCGACCACCGGCCTGCACCCGCACGACATCCAGCGGATGAACGAACTGCTGCTGCGCCTGCGGGACAAGGGCAACACGGTGCTCGTCGTCGAGCACAAGCCGCAGACCATCGCTATCGCCGACCACGTCGTCGACCTCGGCCCCGGCGCCGGTACGGCGGGCGGCACCGTCTGCTTCGAGGGCACCGTCGAGGGCCTGCGCTCCGGCGACACCGTCACCGGCCGTCATCTCGCCGACCGGGCGGGCCTGAAGGAGAGTGTGCGCAAGCCGACCGGACAGCTGGAGATCCGGGGTGCGAGCGCCCACAACCTGCAAAGCGTCGACGTCGACGTCCCCCTCGGGGTGCTCTGCGTGGTCACCGGTGTGGCGGGCTCCGGCAAGAGCTCCCTCGTCCACGGCTCGATCCCGCCCGGCGCGAACGTCGTCTCGGTCGACCAGGGCGCCATCAAGGGCTCCAGGCGCAGCAACCCGGCGACGTACACCGGACTGCTCGACCCGATCCGCAAGGCGTTCGCCTCGGCCAACGGGGTGAAGCCGGCCCTGTTCAGCGCCAACTCCGAGGGCGCCTGCCCGACCTGCAACGGCGCCGGTGTCGTTTACACCGACCTCGCGATGATGGCGGGTGTCGCCAGCACCTGTGAGGACTGCGAGGGCAAGCGGTACCAGGCCTCGGTGCTGGAGTACCGGCTCGGCGGGCGGGACATCAGCGAGGTGCTGGCGATGCCGGTGACGGAGGCGGTGGAGTTCTTCGGCGGCGGGGAGGCGGCGACCCCGGCCGCGCACCGCGTGCTGACACGCCTCGCCGACGTCGGGCTCGGCTACCTCACCCTCGGCCAGCCGCTCACCACCCTCTCCGGCGGTGAGCGCCAGCGCCTGAAGCTGGCCACGCACATGGCCGAGAAGGGCGGGATCTACGTCCTCGACGAGCCGACCGCAGGCCTCCACCTCGCGGACGTCGAGCAACTCCTCGGCCTCCTCGACCGCCTGGTCGACTCCGGCAAGTCCGTCATCGTGGTCGAGCACCACCTGGCGGTCATGGCCCACGCCGACTGGATCATCGACCTGGGCCCCGGCGCGGGCCACGACGGCGGCCGCATCGTCTTCGAGGGCACCCCGGCCGACCTGGCCGCCTCCCGATCCACCCTCACCGGCGAACACCTGGCGAAATACGTGGCCGGCTAGGAGCATGCGCCCGGGAAAGTATGCTCGCGTCGAACGGGAGAGACGTTTCCTCCTGGAAACGCCTCCCGCTCCCGCGTCGGTCACCGCCACCCGCGTGATCACCGACCGCTATCTGCCGGGGACCCGGCTGCGGCTACGGCGGTCCGAGCGCCGGGACGGCGGGGGACCGGAGCTCAAACTCACCCAGAAGATCCCCGCCGAGCGGCCCGGCGCCGTGCAGGGGTTCATCACCAACACGTACCTGTCCCCGGCCGAGTACGACCTGCTCGCCTCGCTGCCGGCCGCGGTACTCACCAAGACGCGGCTGAGCGTGCCCCCGTTGGGAGTCGACGTCTTCGGCGGGCCGCTCGCGGGCCTGGTTCTGGCGGAGGCCGAATTCGACAGCGACGAGGCGGCCTTGGCATTCGTGCCGCCGGTCGGGTGTGCGGCTGAGGTCACCGAGGACGTCCGGTTCACCGGCGGGAGTCTGGTCACGACCTCCCGTCAGACGCTGGCGGGATGGCTCGGCGAGTACGGGATTCGGCTCGGGTGAGGCGGCGGCCGTCACTTCTCCCCGCGGTCTTCCAGCTCGAAGTGCCACACGACCACCAGTGGGGAGTCGCCCAGTGCGGTGGCGGAGGCCTCCGGGATCCAGTGGAGGAGGTCCCAGGACATGTCGGTGGGGAGGGGGTCGGGCGGTGGCGGGAGAGGAGTGCGCGGACGGTGGGGTTCCTCGCAGTGGCGGACCCGGAAGCCGAGGGGGAGGGCCGCCGCGAGGTAGGCGCTGAGCGGGCGGTGGTGCTCCGTCAGCAATGAGGGGCGGCCGTCGGGGCCGGGGCGGCGGGGAAGCGTGGGCCAGAGGTAGGACCCCGTCAGGTGCGCGTCCGAGATCACCAGATGTCCGCCGGGACGCAGCACCCGGGCGAACTCGGCCAGCACGGGCGCCAGTTCGGGGACGTGGGTGAGCGCGAGCGTGCAGACGACCGTGTCGACCGCGTCGTCGGGCAGCGGAAGCCGGTGCAGATCGGCTTGGAGGAACCCGACGTCCGGCAGTCGCTCGCGGGCCCGCGCGAGCATCTGCGGTGAGGCGTCCACGCCGATCACCCGGTGGCCGAGCCCGTGCAGATGAGCGGTGTGCCGACCGGTCCCGCAGGCCGCATCGAGCGCTGTACCGACGGGCAGGCCGTCCAGCAGGCGCCGTACGACCGGCTGCTCGACGTCGATCATCTGGTTGCCGGGCGCGTCGTAGTGCGGTGCCCAGGACCGGTACACCTCGGCCGTGCCGATCGTGCCGCAAGCCGCCGTGACGGCCTCGGCCCGGGCGAGCGAGGGGGTCGCCAGCAGCCGTCGTATCTCGGTGAGCCGGGCCTCGACGAAGGCGCGGTCGGCGCTTCCCTCCCGGAAACCGCGCAGCAAGGCGGCCCCTTCCACCCCCAGGAGATAGCCGAGCGGACTGAGATAGGTCACCCGGCGACGCTACCGGCGCGAGGTGACCTGTCGCAGCGATTGTTGAGCATTCTCACTGAAGTTTGAGTGAGGGAGGATATTGAAGATCATTGCTGGCGTTGGAGTCTCATGGCGCAGGGAATTTTGTGCTCAGAGCAGCCCGGAGACGCTTCGCACTGTGCGACCTCTGGCCACCCCGTTATCTTCTTCGCGGTCCTGCAAGAGGGCCGCTGGCCTCTGGGCCCGGCATGACTGTTGCCCCCTGTCGAACGGATGACCTGGGGGTGTCACCGGGTCCGAGGGGTGCCGTCGGAGACGCTGATCAGAGGTCCGGCCACCGCCCGGCCCGGGCGCAATGCCACTCGCGGGCGGCAGGTCTGCATAACGTGGATGCGCGCGAACGGTCCCGCCGCCGAGGTCGGCACAGCACCGACGCATGTGGGAGGCACGGTGATCGGCATCGACGAGGCGGGCGTCTTCCTCGGCCTGGACGTCGGCAAAGCAACCTCCACGGCCACGGACTCACCCTGGCCGGGAAGAACGTTTTCGACAAGGCCCTGCCCAACGGCGAGTCCCAACTGCGGGCCGTCTTCGACAAGCTCAAGGCTAAGTTCGGCACCGTCCTGGTGGTCGTGGACCAGCCTGCCCCCGTCGGCGCCCTGCCATGGCGACAGAAGTTGCGAGGAGGAGATCGAGGCTACGGCGAGATGGGGTTACTCCGCTTCATTCTGGGATTAGGCTGTTGGGCTCAGTGAAGGCTGCTTGGGGGACATGCAGCACACGAGAGGATGTGCACGGTTCATGAACGGGGTGCCCGGACAGATCGGCCGGTACGCGGTCGAGCGGGAGCTGGGCTCGGGGGGAATGGGGGAGGTCTATCTGGCCTTCTCACCCGCAGGCGATCCGGTCGCGGTGAAGCTGATCCGCTCGGACCGGCTGGACCCGGTCGCGCGCGCACGCTTCGAGAAGGAAGCGCTCATCGCCAGGACGGTCGTGGGGACGAACCGGGTCGCCCGTTTCCTGGACGCCGACCCCTACGCGGAACGGCCGTGGCTGGCCATGGAGTACGTGCCCGGCCAGACGCTGCTGTCGTACGTGGACGGGAACGGCCCGTTGTCCGCTCCCCTGGCGGCCAGCCTCGGCGCCCTGCTGGCGGAGGGGCTCCAGGCCGTGCACGCGGTAGGGCTGCTCCACCGGGACCTGAAGCCGCAGAACGTCATGCTCGGGACCTACGGCCCGATCCTGATCGACTTCGGCCTCGGTGCGTTCCTCGATACCGCCAAGGACACGCTGTCCCACAGCGGAATGATCATCGGCACCGTGCGCTGCATGCCGCCCGAGCAGGCTCAGGGGCGGACAAAGGTCAAGGAGTCCGCCGATGTGTACGGCCTCGGCACGGTGCTGCTGTACGCGGCCACGGGGCACTACCCCTATGACGGGGCGCGCTGGGAGGCGATCGTCGGGCAGGTCGCCAACGCCGACCAGGCCCCGGACCTGAGCGGCCTCCCCCAGATCCTGGAGCCGCTGATCGGCTCCATGCTGGCCCACGATCCGGCCGACCGGCCTTCCCTCGATGCGGTGATGGCCGGATGCACGAGCGTGCTGTCCGAGGCGGGGCTGTCTCCCATGGCGGCACGGCACGCCCTGATCGACGCCACCGCGAAGGACGTGGAGGAGCCGGCTGCCGGGAACGAGTCGCCCTCGACGGTGTGGAGGCGAATAGCCGAGCAGGCGGTCGAGCTCGGCGAGGACGAGCCGGACAGTCCGCTGGACGGTCCCTCACCAGGCGCACCGAAGCCGGTCACGGCGGACGCGAAAGACGCGGAGGAGGCGGAGAACGCCGCCGGGGCCGAGCAGTCGCCCGGCTCGCCGGCGGGCAGCCCGGCGCCCCCCGCCCCAGTGGCCGGTGCGCCCGTACCCGTGCCCCGGAAGCCGGGACGACCGCCCGCGTCGCTGCGCGTGGCCGAGGAGCTGCGGAGCCGGTACGCCGCACAGCCCGGCCTCTGAGCCCGGCTTCCGGTGACACCGTGGGGGCGGTGTCGAAGGCGGGTGGTACATGTAGGCAGCATTGATACGGACGGACCGTGTACGACGGCGGTGGTCCAGGAAGATCGGGGCGGGAAGTGGAGCAGGACGTGACCACCGTTGCGGGGGCCGGTGACGGCCAGGGTGTGCTCGACGACGCGGTGAGCGAGGACGGGATCGTTCTCGACGCGTCGGGTGACGTGGCGCTGCCGGACGGCGGGGCGGTCTCCTACGCGCCGGGGGCCCAGGTGCGGATCCGTGACGAGCAGTGGCTCGTCCGCAAGGTCGCGCCCACGGCGCGGGACGGCTGGATGGTGGAGGTCACCGGTGTCTCCTCGTTCGTGCGGGGCACCGACGCCGTCTTCTACAGTCTGCTCGACGACATCCAGGTGCTCGACCCGCGCAAGACAGAACTGGTTCCCGACGGCTCTCCCAACCACCGCAAGGCCCGCCTCTACCTGGAGGCGGTGATCCGCAAGACGGCGCTGCCCCAGACCGAGCACGGGCTCGCGCTGGCCGACGGGTTCCTCATGGACAAGCAGACCCACCAGCTGCGGCCGGCCGAGCTCGCCCTCTCCATGAAGAACCCGCAGCCGCGGCTGCTCATCGCCGACGTGGTGGGGCTCGGCAAGACCCTGGAGATCGGCATCCTGCTGGCCGAGCTGATCCGCCGCGGGCGGGGCGAGCGGATCCTCGTGGTCACGCCGGCGCATGTCCTGGAGCAGTTCCAGCGCGAACTGTGGACCCGGTTCTCGATCCCGCTCGTCAGGCTCGACTCCACGGGCATCCAGCGCATCCAGCAGGACATCCCCGCGGGGCGGAACCCGTTCGCCTACTTCAAGCGGGCGATCATCTCCGTGGACACGCTCAAGAGCGACGTGTACGCCCACCACCTGGACTCCACCGAGTGGGACGCCGTCGTGATCGACGAGTCCCACAACCTGGTCAACCGCGGCACGAAGAACAACGACCTCGCGCGCCTGCTGGCCCGCCGGACCGACGCGCTGATCCTCGCCTCGGCGACTCCGCACAACGGTGACGCCGGGTCGTTCGCCGAGTTGATCAAGATGCTGGACGAGGCCGCGATCGCGAACACCTCGGACTACGACGTGAAGGATCTCGACCACCTCTACATCCGGCGGACCAAGACGGACAAGGAGGTGCGGGACTCCCTCAAGGGGGTGTGGGCCGACCGAGGCCCGTCCGAGCCGGTCCCCGCGCGGGCCACCAGGAAGGAGCGCGCGGTCTTCGAGGAACTGGCCGCCCGCTGGATCCCGCGTGATCCCGCCGCTTCCTCGGTCTGCGCCGACCCGCTCGCCGCCTACAACTTCTTCAAGGCCTTCCTCTCCTCCCACAAGGCGCTCCAGAAGTCGCTGGAGGCACGGCGCCGCTACCTGGCCGGGCCCGCGAAGGGGAAGAAAGGCGAAGACCCGGCCGCACGCGAGGCCGCGCTCAAGATCGAGCGCGAGGCGATCGTGGAATTGGAGCGGCTGGCCGGCGAGCTCGGTGACGACGACTCCGCGAAGCTGGACGCGCTGGTCGAGCAGCTCGAGAAGATCGGTGTCGGCCCGGGGTCGGACACCCGCGTCGTCGTATTCTCCGAGCGCATCCCCACGCTGACCTGGCTGGCCGAGGCCGTCCCCGCCCGACTCGGGTTTCAGAAGACCGGTGCCGTCGAGGCGGGTGAGAAGAAGAACCGGCCCTGGCTGGCGTACGGCGGAGCGGTGCAGGTGATGCACGGCGAGGCCACCAACGAGGACGAGCAGAAGCGGATCGTCGAGAAGTTCGGGCTGCGCGACGACCCGGTGCGCATCCTGTTCACGGGCGATGTCGCCTCCGAGGGCGTCAACCTCCATCAGGAGTGCCACCAGCTCATCCACTACGACCTGCCCTGGTCGCTGATCCGTATCGAGCAGCGCAACGGCCGCATCGACCGCTACGGACAGAAGGAGAAACCGCAGTTCCGCGCCCTGGTGCTCACCAGCGACGTGGAGTGGCGGCGTGTTCCGGAGACCGGGGAGGCCCTGCCGCTCGACGACCGGCTTGTCGGCGCCAAGCTCCTCAAGCGCGAGGAGGAGGCGCACCGGATCGACGGCTCGGCCGAGACGGTCACCGGCCTGTACCGGGCGCAGGAGGAGGAGAACCGCCTCACGCGGGACCTGCTCGCCGGCCGCACCGTGGAAGAGTCCATCAAGCAGTCCAGCGGCGGCTCCTCGTCGCTGCTCAGGAAGATGATGGGCAACATCGGGTCCAAGTCGGCCCAGGACGACGTGGCGTCCGCGACCGTCCCGAGCGTTTTCCGCTCGACCTCCGCCTACTTCGAGGAGGCCCTGCGCCAGATCTGCCCGACCGGCGCGGACAACGAGCTGAAGCTGCGCCACGAGGACGACGGAACGATCGCGTTCGAGCCGCCGGCCGACCTCCAGTACCGCTTCAAGGCACTGCCCAAGTCGTACCTGACCGAGCAGCACATCCTTCCCACCAGCAAGGCCCCCGGCCGGCTGCGCATCACCTTCGACAAGGGGCTCGGGGAGAAGCGGCTGAAGGCGGCCCGCGAGTCGTCCAAGACCCAATGGCCCAACGTCAGTTACGTCTCGGACGTGCATCCCGTCCTGGACTGGGTGACCGACAAGGCGCTCGCGTCCCTGCGGCACGACGAGGCGTTCGTCCTCGCCTACCGTCCCGACATCGCCGCGGCGGCCAAGCTGGATCCCCGCCTGCCAGCGGAACTGTCCGGGCCGGTCTGTCTGGTGCAGGGCATCCACTCCAACGCCGTGGGCCGCCCCACCGTGGTGGAGTGGATGGCCGTCGTCGGACTGCCCGACGCGCCCCGGGTCGTACGCATGAACGCCGCCTTCCTCGCCGCGTGCGGCGTCGGACCGAAGATGCCCGGCCGCGCCGTGTCCGAGGAGGAGCGCGAGGCACTGCAGCGGCTCGTCCCCCAGGCGGTCGACGAGGCTGCGCGGTACCTGCGCGAGCAGGAGGCCGAGTACGCGCGGCGCATCGACGACATGCTCGCCCCGTACGAGAAGCGGGTGACGCGGTGGCAGCAGGACGCGCTGTTCGCCTCGGCCCGCTCGGCGAAGGACCGCAACGACGTGAACCTCACGGCCAGCCGCCGTAAGACCCTCATCAAGTCGCTGAAGACCTCGGGAGCGCCCATGCTGCGCCTGCTCTGCGTCCTGCAGCCCCTGTCCACCGCCGCCGCTGGGGAGACCACCCGATGAGCACCGACTTCGACTCCTTCTCCAACCGCGGCGAGTACCTGTCGGCGCACTACTTCGCCGAGCAGCTGGGCCAGGACCTCAAGAAGGGCCTGCTCGCCACCTGGACCGTCCGGGAGACCGACGAGAAGGACCCGCGTCCCACACCGAGGGAGATGCTGCGCGCCCTGCGCGGCACGTACCTCTCGGAGGAGTACCGCAACTTCTTCGCCGAACGCGCCAAGCTGGACGCCGAGGACGACGCCGACGAGAACAGCGCCGCTGCCGGAGCGCGCCTGAACACCTACAACGACGGCGACTGGCGCGAGCGACTCAGCGCCTGGCATGGAAAGGTGCTGGCGGCTCTCGGTTTCGCCGGCGCCTCCGAGCGGCGGCAGCTGACCGTCCACCGCGCCGGCCGTGAGCACACCGTGACCACGGCCTGGCACGGCGACGGCATCGTGGCCCTCGAGTGCGGCTGGGCCGCCGGCAACGACACGGCCCTGGACGCGGACGGCCCCGGCCGCCTGCCGCACCCGCTGCGGGTGAGCGGCAGCGAGGTCTACGAGAGCGGCCAGTCCCTCGCCACCTGGCTCTTCCAGAGCGAACTGGGCGAGCCGGGCGGGGAACCACCCCGCTTCGTGCTGCTGCTGTGCGGCGGCGTGATCGTCCTGGCCGACCGCCAGGTGTGGGGCGAGGGCCGCTTCCTCGCCGCCAACCTCGACGCCGCGCTGGAACGCAACGACCGCAAGCAAGGCGGGGAGCTGGCCACCATCGCCGCCCTGTTCAGCCACGAACTGCTCGCCCCCGCCGAGGACGGCAAGGGGCCGGGCATCGACGCCCTGGTCAAGGCCTCCCGCGACAACGCGGTCGGTGTCTCCGGGGAACTGCGTGAGGGACTGCAGCGCTCGGTCGAGATCATCGCCAACGAGGTCCTGGCCCGGCTGAAGCAGGCCGGCATCGAGCCCCGGCAGATCGAGGACCCGAAGCTGCCGTTCGCCAAGGAACTCACCCGCGAGTCGCTGCGCTACCTCTACCGCATCCTCTTCCTGCTGTATGCCGAGGCCCGCCCGGAGCTGGGCATCCTGCCCGCCGACGACGGCACCTACGAGGCCGGCTACTCGGTGGCGCGACTGCGGGAGCTCGTCGAGCGCGACGAGCAGCTCGTCGAGGAGGAGGCGAAGAACGGCCACCACCTCTTCGCCTCTCTTGACGTCCTGTTCAACAAGGTCAACCGCGGCCACCGCCTGTACGGCACCGAGCCCGACGACGACCTGCCGGACGACGACGAGGAGACCCGCAAGCTCAAGGCGAAGCGGCGCAGCGAGGACCGCGGCCTGCGTTTCGAGCCGCTGCGCAGCGAACTCTTCGAGCCGAAGTCCATCCGGCTGATCGGCCGGGGTGTCCTCGACCCCCGCAGCGACGAGGACACCGAGCCGAAGTGGCTGGACCTGCGGCTGCGCAACCACGCCCTGCACGAGGTGCTGCGGCTGCTGACCATGAAGAAGGCCAGGCGGCGCGGGGAGCGCGGCGGCTTCATTTCCTATCGCAACCTCGGCATCAACCAGCTCGGCGCCGTGTACGAGGGCCTGATGTCGTACACCGGCATCATCGCCGAGGAGGAACTGTGTGAGGTCGCCAAGGGCGGTGACCCGGAGAAGGGCTCCTGGCTGGTGCCCGCGCACCGCCTGAAGGAGTACCCGGAGAAGACCTGGGTCGAGTACGACGAGCACGACGCGGTCAAGGGCCGACGCGGACCGAAGAAGTACAAGGTGGGCGAGTTCGTCTACCGGCTGGCCGGCCGCGACCGCGAGACATCCGCCTCGTACTACACCCCCGAGTCCCTGACCAAGGTCACCGTCGAGCTGGCGCTCAAGCACCTCCTCGACCAGGAGCGCGACGAGAACGGCGAGGTCGTCCGGACGCGGGCCTCGGAACTGCTGAAGTACAAGATCTGCGAGCCCGCGCTGGGCTCCGGCGCCTTCCTCAACGAGGCGATCAACCAGGTCGCCGAGGAATACCTGCGCCGTCGGCAGGACGAGCTGGGCGTCTCCCTCCCGGCTTCGGCCGCGCTGACGGAGAAGCAGAAGGTCAAGGCGTACGTCGCCCTGCACAACGCGTACGGGGTCGACCTCAACGCCACGGGCGTGGAGCTGGCCGAAGTCTCCCTGTGGCTCAACACCATGCACCCGGGGATGCGGGCACCGTGGTTCGGGCTGCACCTGCGGCGGGGCAACTCGCTGATCGGCGGACGGCGGGCGGTGTACGCGGGCGAAGACGTCGCCTCCCCGGCGAAGGCCTGGCTCGCCGCGAAGAACACGCTCGCGCCGACGCCGCTGCCGTTCTTGAAAGACGGCGAGCCGCAGCCGCTGCCTGCCGACGCGGTCCATCAGTTCCTGCTGCCGAGCCCCGGGTGGGCGGCAGTGACCGGTTCCAAGGAGGCCAAGGAACTCGCCAAGGCCGAGGTTGCGCAGTTGGCTGCCTGGAAGAAGGGCGTCCTCCAGCGGCCCAAGCGCAGCACCGCGCACCTGAACAAAGATGGCACGCCCAAACTCGACAAGGCGGGCAGGCCGAAGCGTGAGGCCGCCTCCCAGTTCACCCGGCTGCGGGACGCGGCCAAGCGGGCAGAGTTCCTGTGGTCGCTCGTCATCAAGCGCATGCAGCTGTCCGAGGCCGCGATCGCGCGGAAGATCGACGTGTGGGGCGCCCAGCCGGACGACCCCGAGTACGACTTCCTGCGCACGGCGGCGGGCGCGACGCCGAAGGAGCAGGTCATGGCCGACCTGTTCGAGGCCACCGAGACGCCGTACTGGCGTCTGAAGAAGGTCATGGACGCGTGGTGTGCCCTGTGGTTCTGGCCGGCGGACAAGGCGTCCCTGCTGGACGGCACGGACGGGATGTACGACGACACGGTGCCAGCAGTGGCCTCCGCCGACGCGCTCGGCGACCTGCTGGGCGTGCCGCTAGTCGGCGGGGATGCGGCGGCGATCTCCCCGGACGGGGGCGGAGAGAGCGGCGAGGGCGCGCGGGCGGCGATCCCGGGTCCGCGCTTCACCGAGCAGACCGTGCTGTTCGCGTCGGGACCGACGCAGGACACCCTGACGTCCGCACTGGCGGATGATGAGCCGCTGATCGACCTCCAGACGGTGGAGGTGCCCGGTCAGTCCAGGCGCGGTGCGCCGAGGCAGTCCAAGCGGCGGACGTGGCGGAACACCATCCCGCTGGTCGAGCTGGACGACTGGCTGGACTTCCTCGAGTCCCTCCTGGGCACCGTCGACCCCGACGAGCAGAACCTGGTCACCGAGTTCGACAACCTGGACGCGCTCAAGGACTTCGAGAAGAACCTTCCTCACCTGATGGGGATGGACCTCGCGGACCCGGAGACCCGCTTCCCCTGGATGCACACAGTCACCAACATCGCGGAGGAACAAGGCTTCCTGCACTGGGAGTTGGACTTTGCTTTGATCTTCGCAAAGCGAGGCGGATTTGACCTGCAAGTGGGGAACCCACCGTGGGTACGGCCCGATTGGGACGCAGCAGCCGTCTACGCGGAGCAGGAGCCATGGTTCGAACTGGCGGAAAAGCCCTCAATAGAGGAGAAAGCCCACCATCGTGCGGAAGTGCTACGGTCCCCGCAGGCCCTGGCGTACGTCCTAGCCGAGGCGACGCACACCAGCGGACAGGCCGCGGTGTACGGCTCGTCTCAGATGTACCCCCTACTCCAAGGGACACGCCCGGACCTCTATCGGGCATTTATGTCTCAAGTGTGGGCGCATACCTCGGCAGACGGTACGTCCGGGATGGTACACCCAGACTCACACTTCACCGGGGACAAGGAAGGGATAATTCGGGAGGCAGCGTATCAACGGTTGCGAATTCACGCGGACTTCGTAAACCCCGGTCACCGGTTCTTCCCCAAACCGGTAGATGAGAATACTCACTTCGGTGTTCACATCTACGGTCGGCGAGCCAGTGTTGATTTCGTCCACTTGTCGTGGCTTGTATCGGTCGACACGTTGCGTGATTCCCTCCGTCATGATGGATCAGGTGCTCCGCCCGGCGTGAAACGCGATAACGCCTGGGATATTCGGGCACATAAGTCGCGCGTTGTCCGCGTAACCTCTGCACTCTTGCACCAGTGGCAGCGCATGATGTCCGATACCGATGCGCCTGCTACCCAGGCCCGACTCCTCTTTCCGGTAAGCACGGCGGAAGCTGCGGCGATCGAGGCTCTGGCCATGTACCCGCTGCGACTCGGCATGGTCGGCCCGCAGATCTCACGTGGCTATGACGAGAGCGCAGCCAAGAAAGCCAACCTAATCGACTACAACCGACCCGCTCCTGCCACTGGCCAAGAATTCCAGCCTGTCCGATGGCGCCACACCATCATCAAAGGCACGCAGATCAGCGTAGCTACACCAGTATTCAAACGTCATGATGCAAACAGTAACGATCCATACGGCACTGACTTGGTGTCTCTCCCTGACAACTTCGTTCCGGACACGCTGTACATACGGGTTCCAGGGCGGACACAGGAATACCTCGCGGACCAAGCCCGGTGGCTCAGTCAGGAGGGGCTTACGCGCCTGCGTGCGTCGGAGTCCGCACTCGTGCGGGCGAGAGGCGTGGTGGCGCAACGGGAAAAGGTACCCGAAGAGGCCGTGCAACAAGAGCAGATGGATGAAGTGCTGGCCCAATGGGCGCGTCGACGGTATGTGACGTACCCCCGTCTGGCTTACCGACGTCAAGTGGCCCCTAACACGGAGCGTGCGCTCTACGCAGCTCTGCTGCCGCGAGGCACGGCCCACGTTAGCGGCATCAATAGCCTGGCCATGAGCACGGCACGGCTGACATCGCTGACTGCCGGATTCTTTGCATCCCTGCCAGTTGACTACTTCGTCCGCGCCACAGGCTGCAGCGATCTACATGCGCATGTGGTACGAGCCATGCCTGTCCCCACTACAAACCACCCGTTGGCAAGCCCACTTCTCCTCCGCATCCTCCGCCTCAACTGCCTGACTAACGCCTACGCCGACCTTTGGTCCGAGCTCTACGCTCCGTCCTGGTGCGGCAACGAGCCGTGGGCCATCCCATGGTCTGGCCTCGAGCATCTGGATCACGTCACCCCCACCTGGCAGCGAAACACCCCACTCCGTACGGAACGCGCCCGCCGCTCTGCCCTCGTCGAGATCGACGCCCTCGTGGCCGTCTGGCTCGGCATGGACGCCGACGCGCTCATCGCCGCCTACCGGGGCCGGTTCCCCGTGCTGCAGAAGTACGAGGCGGTGACCTGGTTCGACGCCGAGGGATGGAAGCTCGCCGGTAACGCCCGCACGATCGGGCAGCGGCAGACCAAGGAGACCTGGCCCCAGTTCCAGGCCTACCTCGCCGACCCCGACAACGCCCCCGTCCCCGACGGCTACACCGCCCCCTTCTACAAGGCCGACCGGGAGAAGGAGATGCGCGAGGCGCACGCCTACTTCCAGAAGCGGCTGGACGAGGCCGTGGCCCGTGGTGAGTGGGACCCGGTGAAGCAGGAGGTGCCCGCGCCGTGAGGCCGACGCTCGAGGCGCAGGGGCTCAAGGAGAGCCTGCTGCAGTACCTGTCGACGACGTACGCGCTGACCGACGAGGGCGCCCGGGAGTCACTGCACCGGTTCCTGGGGGACGAGACGTCCGGGATGTTCCGGGGGCCGTTCCTGCGGATCCGGACGCCGTTCACGCGGGCCGGTGACTCCTGGAAGGAGCTGCTGGACTGGCGGCGTACGGACGACTGGACCCCGTACGCCCACCAGGCCAGGGCGTTCGCGCGGCTGTCGTCGGCCGGCGGCCGGACCCCTCGGCCGACGCTCGTCACCACTGGTACCGGTTCCGGCAAGACGGAGTCGTTCCTCTACCCGGTCCTGGACCACTGCGCCCGCGAGCGCGACGCCGGCCACAACTGCGTCAAGGCCGTGTTCCTGTACCCGATGAACGCGCTCGCCACCGACCAGGCGCAGCGCATCAACGACCTGCTGTGCGAGCATGACGCGGACCTCGGCAAACTCCGCGCCGGCCTGTACATCGGCGACCGGGCGGAGACGACATACGACCGGGTGTACACCCGCCGTTCCGACATGTGGGTGTCGCCGCCGGACGTCCTGATCACGAACTACAAGATGCTGGATCTGCTGCTCCAGCGGTCCCAGGACGCGGCGCTGTGGAACGGCGCGGACATCCGGTACGTCGTCGTGGACGAGTTCCACACCTACGACGGCGCCCAGGGCACCGACGTGGCGATGCTGCTGCGGCGGCTGGCGGCCGCCGTCGGGGCGCCGGAGCCGGGGAGGCCGCTGGGGCGGATCTGTCCGGTCGCCACGTCCGCGACGCTCGCGTCCGGTACGGACGGGGACGGGGTGCGTCAACTGCTGGACGTCGCGACCCAGGTCTTCGGAACGCAGTTCACCGAGGACGCGATCATCGGTGAGGACCGGCAGAGCGTCGACGAGTTCATCCCGCCGGACGACTTCGACCCGGCGCTGCCGGATCCCTCCCCCGACGAGCTGGCGCTGCTGCCCGATCCGTCCCTCGGTAAGGCGGAGTTCGCCGATCTCGTCGAGACGGTGACGGGGACGCGCGATCCGGACCCGTTCCTGCTGGGCCGGAACCTGAAGCGGCAGACGCTGACCTCGGCCGTCATGCAGGCGCTGGACGGCGAGGTCCGCACCACCGGTGAGGTGCTGGACCTGATGTGGCGCAGGGGTGCGCGGTCGTGGGGCAAGACGATCACCGAGCGGCCGGAGGTCGCCGCCTCGGCCCTCGCCCGGTTCGTGGCGCTGCTGGCCGTCGCCCGCGATCCGGGGTCCACGCCGGAGCGGCCGCGGCCCCTGGTGCAGATCGAGGTGCACCAGTGGGCCCGCTCGGTCTCCCGCCTGGTCCGCGGGGTGCTGCCGTGGCCGAAGGCGGAGTTCCAGTGGGACGCGGCCGGTGCGGCGGACCGGCAGAGCGACCGGCACGCCCGGACGGCGCCGGTCACCACGGCGACGGCGGGTCAGGCCGCGAACCTGTTCCTGCCCGCCGTCTACTGCCGTGACTGCGGGCGTTCGGGCTGGGCGGTGTTCTCGCCGGAGACGGACGACACCGACGTGCAGGTCGACTCGCACAAGATCCGGCGGGCCTCGGTCAGCCAGGACAAGATGCGGGTGCGCAACCTGATCGCGGCGACCCACGCCGAGGCGCGCGAGGGATCCGGTGCCGCGCCGATGGCGTCGGCCGGCCGCGGGGCGGACGGCGGGCGGGCCGTCTCCGCGCTGTCCGCCGGCCGGGGCGGGCAGCTGCGCGTGCTGGACGGGCCGAATCGGACGCTGCGGCTGCCCGATCCCGTCAGGGACTACGAGCCCTCGACCGGGGACCCGCGTCCGGCCACCGGTGACTCGGCCTTCGTGCTGGTGAACCTGGGCGAGACGGCGAACACGGCGGCCGAGGAGGACTGGTGTCCGGCGTGCGGGTCGCGCAACGCGATCCGCTTCCTCGGCACGGGTGCGGCGGCGCTCGCCGCGGCCTCGGTGACCCAGCTGTTCACGGGGGGTGAGCTGGACGAGGAGCAGGGCGAGGACAAGACGCTGATGTTCAACGACTCGGTGCAGGACGCCGCGCACCGGGCCGGTTTCGTCGCCTCCCGCTCGTACACCTTCTCCCTGCGCGCCCTGTTCAAGAAGCATCTGTCGGAGGATCGGCCGACCGCGCTCAACGACCTGATCGCGGACGTCGTCGCGGCCACCACCGACCGCACGACGCTCGCCGCCGTCGTACCGACCGATCTGCACGACATCCGGGGTGTGCAGCGGCTGCTGTCCGGCCAGGGACGGGGCGGTGACCGCAGGACGTGGAACCTGATCGGTGAGCGCTTCGCGTTCGAGGCGCTGATGGAGTTCGGGTTCCGCTCCCGCAACGGCCGCACCCTGGAGCTGACCCGGACGGCGGCGGCCCAGGTGCGTATCGCGGACGTGGCCGCGGCGGTCGCGCTCGTGAAGGACGCGCACCTGGCCGAGGAGGGCCGGCACGGCGGGCTTCCTCCCGTCGAGCAGGACGACGCCCGCTACCTTGCGTTCCTGCGGATCCTCCTGGAGCGGCTGCGCACCAGGGGTGCGATCGGCCACAAGTGGCTGGACGGCTATCTGAGGGAGGCTGGGACCAGCCGCTACTTCATCTGGGGCAAGCGGCCGGTGGGCATGCGCGCCTTCCCCCGGGGCGTCGCGGCCCCGGTGTTCCTGCTCGATCAGCCCAAGGCCAACAGCGAGTTCGACTTCGCGACGGGACGGCTGTCCTGGTACGAGCGGTGGGCGCAGCGCTGCCTCGACCTGCCCCGCGAACAGACGGCCGGCTTCTGGAACCGGCTGCTGCCCGAGCTGGTCACGGCCGGGCTGCTCTCGGTGCGCACCCCGGCCGACGGCAGCCTGCGCGTGTACGGGCTGCAGCCGGGCGCGGTCGACGTGCGGCTGCTCGCCGACGACGTCGTCAACGAGGCCTTCGTGCGCTGCCCGGTCTGCTTCTGGGAGCAGACGGTCCACCCGGAGCTGCTGGACCAATGGCACGGGCAGCCGTGCCCGTCATACCGCTGCCGCCGGGGCCGACTGGTCGCCGGGAACCGCCCCGAGGAACTCGGCATGCACCACCGGGACCGCAACTACCGGGACGACTACTACCGGCGGCTGTACCGCAAGGCGGGCACCTACCAGGTGGTCACCGCCGAGCACACCGGCATGCTCACCCGGCCGGAGCGGGAACGGGTCGAGGCGGCGTTCAAGCACGGCACCGGGTTCAAGGACCCCAACGTGCTGTCGTGCACGCCCACCCTGGAGATGGGCATCGACATCGGCGACCTGTCCGCCGTCGTGCTGGCCGCGCTGCCGCGCCGGCCCGCCAACTACGCCCAGCAGGTCGGGCGGGCCGGGCGGCGGACGGGCAACGCGTTCCTACTCACGATCCCCGACCGCAGCCGCCGCGACCTGTACTTCCTGGACCAGCCGCGCGAGATGATCGCCGGGCGGATCGTGCCGCCGGGCAGCCACCTGTCGGCGATCGAGATCCTGCGCCGCCAGTACCTGGCCCACCTGCTGGACCTGGCCGCGCGCGGGCGCCTGCCGCGCCCCGACGGCAAGCCCCTGGCCGCGATACCGGCCAGGGCCCCGGAGCTGTTCGGCCCCTCCGGCTACCTCGCCGACCTGGTCGAGGCAGCCCTCGCCCGTGGCGACCAGATGGTCGACGGTTTCCTGGAGCTGTTCCCCGGCGGGGTGAGCGACCAGGCCCGGGCCGAACTGCGCGAGTACGCCACCCACAGGCTGCGCAGCGCGGCGGAGGAGGCCGAACGCCAGTGGCGGCGCGGCGAGGAGGTGCTGCGCCGCCGGCTGAAGCTGATCGGCGAGGCGCGTGACGAACTGCACGACAGCGACGACGAACAGGCGCGCCAGAAGGCCGAGCTGGACGCCGAGCACCGGTCGGTCGGCAAGCGGCTGCTGTCGCTGGGGCTCACCACGGCCCAGCAGGCCCTGTGCGACCTCGCGCTGCTGCCGAACTACGCGCTCATCGACGCGGTGACCACGCTGAACGCCACGCTGTACTGGCCGGAGGGCGTCGACGAGAAGACCGGCCGGGAGACGTACAAGTCCAAGCCGCGCGCCTACGAGCGGCCCCGCCGTTACGCGCTGTCCGAGTTCGCGCCGGGCAACACGTTCTACGTCAACGGCTACAAGCACCAGGTCACCGGCCTGGAGATCGGGACCGCCACCGATCCCGACTGGCGGCTGTGGCGGTTCTGCCAGGAGTGCGGGTACGTGCGCACGGAGAACGCGGAGGGCGACCGCTCGCCGTGCCCGCGCTGCGGCAGCGCCCGGATCGCGGACGACGGCTCCTGCCTGCACAAGGTCGTCGAGCCCGCCGTCGTCACCTCCCGGGACAAACGCGAGGACGCCCGGATCAGCGACGACAAGGACGACCGGGAGCAGCGCCACTACACGGTGATCGACGCCGTCGACATCGCGTCGCAGGACATCGAGCCGAAGACGTCCTGGCGGCACGCGACACAGACGTTCGGCGTCGACTTCAGCCGCAAGGCGGTCATCCGGCGGGTGAACGTCGGCCCGATGCGGTTCGACGCGAAGGCGGAGGACGACTTCGCCGGGCACAGCGTGCGGATGGCGCCGTTCCACGTGTGCACGGGCTGCGGCGCGGCGACCGCCGACGGGCGGCCCGTCTTCGACCACGACACCGACGCCCTCGACTCGGCGGCGGCGCGCAACCCCAAGCTGAAGCACCACCAGCCGTGGTGCCCGCTGCGCCGGGGGAAGAACCCGCAGGACGTGGCGCAGGAACCGGTGCTGCTGGCCCACCAGTTGCGCACCGAGGCGCTACGGGTGCTGCTGCCGGCCGCCACCGTCCTGGTCGACGAGAAGATCCACTCCTTCCGGGCCGCGTTGCGGCTGGGCGTCGACCACCACTTCGGCGGTGATCCGCAGCACCTGGACGCGACCCTGGCGCGCATGCCCGACAACGGCACCGGCGAGACGCGGCACTTCCTGGTGCTCTTCGACCGCCTGCCGGGCGGCACCGGCTATCTGCACCGGCTCACCGATCCGGCCCACTTCCGGGCGGCGCTCGCCGACGCGCGGCGGGCGCTGCTGACGTGCCCGTGCCGCGACGAGGGGCGGCACGCCTGTCACCGCTGCCTGCACCGCTACACCGAGGAGCGGCACCAGGACACCGTCTCGCGTCTCGAGGCCTTGGGGATCATCAACGACCTGCTGGGTCCGGTCGACCAGGACGGCGAGCCGGTGCTCGGCGAGGACGGGCGGCCCGTCGACCTCTGGCAGGTGGCGGAGCTGCCCAGCACGGACCTGATCGGCCTGGACAAGCAGGTCGAGTCCGACCTGGAGGCCCGGTTCCTGGCCGCCCTGCGCGCCTGGACCGGCGAGGAGCGGGACGCCGTACTGGAGGAGAGCAGCACGGCCAGCGGCTACCTGCGCTTCGGCCAGGGCACCAACTGGCGGCTCACCGCGCAGCGGGACATGGAGTACACCCGGACCGACTTCACCTTCGAGTCCACGGACGGCCCCAAGGAGTACGTCACCGTCTACCTCGACGGCCACCGCTACCACGCCACCCGCGCGCACAACCGGATCGCCGCGGACTGCGACAAGCGCAACCGGCTGCGGGACAACAACCACGTCGTTTTCCAGCTCACCTGGGACGACCTGGAGCTGTTCGAGAAGGGCGCGGCCGCGAAGGCCAAGCCGGTCTGGCCGCCGTACCCGCGCAGCGCGCAGGACGCGGCCAAGGACTGGTACGAGGAGATGGACGGCGCGCGCGCCGACTTCGCACAGGCCGTGTTCGCCAACCCCGTCGAGACGCTCCTCGCCTACTTGCGCGACCCGGCAAAGGAGCGGTGGGGACGCCGGGCCAGGGCCCTGGTGGCCGGCCTCATGGACGAGCCCGCCGCCCTGGCCATGCAAGCGGACCGCACCCAGGCACGCCAGGCACTGAGGTCCGCGCTCGAGGCATACGGCGCGGGCCGAGAGCCGTCGTCCGCGGAACCGGTCACCGGCGACGGGGCCGTTCTGGTGCTCCAGGCGAGCGACGCGTACGGGCTCCCGCTCCTCTTCACCGTCGACGCGAGCGACGGCGAGGAGCCGGAGGCGGTGCGGTGGAGCGCGCTCGCCGTGCTGGACGACCGTGACGAGGCCCTGGGCACCGACGCGCACAAGCTGCGCTGGCGGGCCTGGCTCTACTGGTCGAACCTGCTGCAGTTCCTCGCGTTCGCCGGCGGGGACGGTGTCCAGCTGGCCGGCAGCCGCGCGTCCGCCTTCCCGGTCGACGTGCTGGCCGTCACCGGCGGCGTCGGCGAACTCGACTCGCTCATCGCCGTGCGCCGGCCGGGGGACATGCCGACGGCGGAGGGGGCGGTGGCGCGGGAGGCGCCGCCCGCCGGTACCGGCACCGGTGCTGCCGTGGCCGCTGCGGTCGCCGAGGCGGAGGCCGGTGGCTCGGTGGCCGAGCGGGCCGTCGCCGGGCTGCTGCGCGACGCCGCCTGGGACGAGGAGATCCTCCCCCTCCTCGAGGAGGACGAGCCGGATTCGACGCTCACCCGGCTCGCCCGCGCGCTCGCCGAACACGGCAAGCGGGCCCCCGTGTTCGGCTTCGAGCTCGGTGAACGCGGCTGGCCGGCCGACTTCGCCTGGCAGGACTCCGGCGTCCATATCGCCGTCGTCGCCGCACCGCACGGCGAGGACGACGAGGAGGCCCTCCGCCGAGACAAGGCCTACGCCGACGCGGGGTGGACGGCCCGTACGGCGGCCGACTGGCTCGACGACCTCGACTCGCTCACCGAGAGGCTCCCCGATGCCTCGTGAGCACCCGGCACGAACGACTCCCCCGGTCGTGACGACCTCCGCGATTCCTACGACCTCCGCTACTCCTCCGGCCTTCACAATTCCTGCGACTCCCCGACGACGGAAGGCAGCACTGATCCCATGACCGCCCGGCTCAGCCTGTATCAGAAGGCCGAACAGGAGCTGTACAAGCTCGACCGCTCGGTCAAGGGCAAGTTCTACGACTTCTGCCACCGCTTCCGCGAGGACCCGGACCACCCCGGCCTGGACCTCAAGCCCCTCAAGGGCGACGGCCGGGTCTTTCGCGCCAAGATCGACCAGTCGTACCGCGCCCTGCTGGCCAGGGCCGGCGTCGACGACAAGGGCCAGGAGAACTGGCTCGTCATCGCGGTGCGCCACCGCAAGCACGTCTACGAGGAACTCTCGGTCGCGATCAACCGGGTCACCGGCGAGATCGAGTTCGTGGACCTCTCCGTGGTGGGCGAGAGCGTGCTGCGCCGCGCGGGCGTCACCCTCACCCCCGCCGAACCCGAACCCGCGCCCGCGCCAGAACCTGAGCTCGAGCCCGAATCCGTCCCGGCCGCCGCCGAGCCCCTGCTCACCGGCGTCACCGCGGACGACCTGCGAGACCTCGGCGTCGCCGACCAGCTCATCGACCTCGCGCTCGCCGTCACCGGCAGCGAGGAGCTCGACCAGCTGGTCGAGGGCGCACCCCTGCTGTCCAAGGACATCCTGTACGGGCTCGCCGCCGGCATGCCCCTGGACGAGGTCCGCAAGGAGATCACCGCCCCCGTCAAGGTCGACCTCGGCCAGGACTACGCGCAGGACCTCGGCGCCGCGCTCGCCCGCACCACCGTCACCACCATCGACGCCGACATTCAGGCCGCCCTGGAGGAGGGCGACTTCCGCGCCTGGAAGGTCTTCCTGCATCCCACCCAGGCCAAGCTCGTCCACCGCGCCTACAGCGGTCCGGCCCGCGTCTCGGGCGGTCCCGGCACCGGCAAGACGATCGTCGCCCTGCACCGGGTCAAGCACCTCGCGCAGCAGCTGCCGCCCGGGCACAACAAGCCCATCCTGCTGACGACGTTCACCAAGAACCTCACCACCGACCTGCGCGCCCGCCTCGCCTCACTGATGGAGCCCGAGCTGCTCGCCCGCGTGGAGATCGCCCACATCGACCAGCTCGCCGCACGTGTCCTCAGCGAGAACTCCGTCAAGGGCGCGGCCCGGCAGCGCGTGTACGACAGCACCGCGCTCAACGTGCTGCGCCAACTCCTGCTCGAACTCGACGAGCGCCGCTGGGACGCCGAGTTCCTCTACGAGGAGTGGGACCAGGTGATCCTCGGCCAGTCCATCGGCACCCGCAAGGCGTACTTCGACGCCCGCCGCGCCGGCCGCGGCCGCTCCGTCACCCGCCCTGAACGGGCACAGATCTGGAAGATCCTGGAGCAGTTCACGGCCCGCCTGGACAAAGAGGGGCTGGAGACCTGGGGGCAGGCCGCCGAGCGCGCCGCCCGCCTCGAGGCGGAGCGCGACGCGAAGATCAGGGCCCGGCAGGAGCACAAAGAGGCCGTTGGCGGCAAGGACCTCATCCACCGCGACGACGGCTCCGGCATGCGCTTCCTCCACCACCGCTACCGGCACATCGTCGTCGACGAGGCCCAGGACCTGCGCGCCGCCCACTGGAAGATGCTGCGCGCCATGGTCGCCCCCGGCCCCGACGACCTGTTCATCGCCGGCGACACCCACCAGCGCATCTACGACCAACAGGTCACCCTCTCCACCGTCGGCATCAATATCCGGGGCCGCTCCTCCCGGCTCACCCTCAGCTACCGCACCACCAGGGAGATCCTCTCCCGGGCCCTGCGGGTGGTGGACCTCACCGGCAAGGACCTTGCCTACGACGACCTCGACGACAGCACCGACACCCTCGACGGGTACCGCTCCGTCCTGCGGGGCCCCGTGCCCGACCTGGTCCGCTGCGATTCCTGGGAGGACGAACTCGACCGGCTCGCCACGACGCTGACCGCCTGGCGCGAGGAGATCGCGACGGGCAACGGCGGCGCCGGCCCGCGCCGTGACCCTCGCGGCAGCATCGCCGTGTGCGTCGCGGAGCGGGACATGGCCAGCCAGGTGATGTTCCACCTGGCCACCAAGGCGGGCATCACCGTCGCCGAGCTCACCAAGGACGGCCCCAAGGGAGACGGCGAGGTGCACGTCGGCACGATGCACCGCTTCAAGGGCCTCGAGTACCAGAAGCTCGCCATCGTCGGCGCCCGCGACGGCGTCATCCCCCGCACGGAGATCCTCGAGCGCTACCGCACCACCGACCCCCGGCGCTGCGCCCGCGAGGAACTCAGGGCCCGTTCTCTGCTCTTCGTGGCCGCGACCCGCGCCCGCGACGCCCTCCGCATCAGCTGGCACGACAAGCCGAGCCCCTACCTGCCGGTCTGAGCCGCTTCAGGGCCTCGGAGTGGGCCGCGTTCCACGGCACAAACGCACGAACGCGGCCCACTCCGAGGGAGGGAAAGCGAGTTGTACGGCCCTACTGGTGGGCTCACGTTTCTCCGGTCCAGGTGTCAACCGTCCGGCCGGGTCTGACACGTTCGGTCACGCAGCCTGGAGTAGATGAGATCCGCCTAGGACGGCCTCGGTACTGGTGGGCTCGCCTGTTCATCTGTCGCCAGTTCCTCGTGGGCCCCACCCTGCTGGTGACCCTGTGCGATCGCCAGCGGTGTCGGCTCGCAGGTTCCTCCGCACTGCTGGACCGGCAAAATCACATGCGGGGATGGCCCGTTGGGGGGATGGTGGCAGCTGTGCATCTGGTGGAACATTCGGATGCATGGGGAATAGCGAACGCCGTCAGCCGTGGCCCAGCTTCGTGGCCTTCGTCCATTGCGCCGACGGCGATGTCGTCGAGGCGTCCCTGACTCCACGAAAGGGCTGGACGTACACCAAGGTCCGCCTGACGACGAACCTGGCCGCGCTCGACATAGTTCTCGACCGTCTGAGAGCCGGAGAAGGCGTACGCGTAGCGGTTCCTGATCCACCCACGCCACCCCGCCAGATCGTGATCACGAGGAGCACCAACCGGGGCGCCCTTGTGGCCGGGTCGCAGACGGGTAAGGGCAGGCAGTCGCTGATCGAGCTGGTGACGTCCGCGGTGGAGATGCACCCAGAGACTGAGGCTGGCCGAGAGGCTGAAGAGGTGGCGAAGCGTCGCGAGGCGGAGCGGCGGCAATCGGCGCACGGACGGCAGGACGAACGCACCCCCTCGGTCAGTCTGCGTACGGTTTCCGGTGGCCTGCCAACCTTGGGGCGCCGTAGGTGACGGGGCCGGTAGGCACGGCGGTACAGCTATTGGTGGGCTCTCGTATTCAGCCGTCGTCAGTTGTGCGTGTGCTGCCACTCTGCTGGTGACCGGGTGTGATGTAGTTCGGTGCATTGGTGGATTTGGACCAATGGCCCCGCCTAGTGTTCGCCCGTGAGCCGAAAGAAGAGCGCCAAGTACGCCGCCAACGCCTTCAAGAACGAGATCGACCGCATCCTTGCCTTCGTTCAAGAGGCCGAAGACTCGAAGCTCACGGACCAGGCGATGACCTGGACATTCGAGCTCGCCTTGATCAAGACCGCCGTCGCCTTCGAGCACCTCATGCTTGAGTGCATCGTCTGCGCAGTGAATAACGACACTGGGACGATTTCTAGTCAGACCGGGATCAACTTCCCGAAACATCTTACGGATGAGGTGTGTGAGTACCTCGTGACAGGTGGGGGGTACTTCGACTTCAAGGGACGGGACGGCCTGCTCAAGGTCCTCAAGCAGTTCATGCCCCCCACCCACTACCTGCCCACGGCTGTGAAGGACCCGAAGTTCAAGGATGCGCTGGACCAACTTGTCGCTCTGCGGAACTTCGCAGCCCACGAGAGTCCGGCAAGTAAGGCCAAGGTACTCAACGTCCTCAAGCTGCAACGAATTGGCAGCGCTGGGCCCTGGGCCAAGCGGCAGGGCCGCTTCCAGAAGCTTGCGTCTCGACTGACCGATCTAGCGGACAACATCAGCACAGCCGCGCCGTATTAGGCCGAGGTAGTAGTTGGCCCCGCGTTCAGCGGTTGCTGGTTCCCCGAGGTACCCAGCCTGCTGGCGACCTTCCGTGGTCTCCGGCGGCGTATCGGCTCCAGGTTCCACCTGTCTCGTTGCGGAAGCGGCTGGTGGTCTTGTCGTGGTAGCCGAGAGCGTCCGCGACCACAGGTGCGGGCAGTTCGACGAGTTGCTGGCGGATTGCGGCGCCGCGGGCGGCGGCGATTGGGATTCCGACCTGGTTCAGGAGCGAGGACAGGTGATCGGGGCCGAGAGGCTGGCCGGGACGGCGTTGGAAAGAGCCAGCGGGACGCCGGGTTGGCGGCGGTGTTCATGTACCTGTTGATGCACGCGAACGCGATGCGCAAACTCCTCGTTGGCCCCGTTCCCGACGGCCTGAAGTGCGACGTCAAGAGCCTTTGCACCCTCGCGGGAGTGCCGCGCGCGACGTTCTACCGCACCGACCCGCACCTGAAAGCCGAGTTCGACCGTCAGCGGGCCGCCGCCCAAGAAGCCGGACAGCATCCCGACCCACGACTGGCGCAGATCGAATGGCTCAAGGGCGAGGTCGCGACTCTGCGCGAACGCCTCAGCAGGAAGAACGTGGAACTCGACGAGCTCCAGAGCTTCCTAGCCGAGGCGCTTTCCCGCCTCGCAGCCCAGCACGCAGAGATCTCCTACTTGCGGAAGGAGTCGGCGGCCACCACAGACGCCAAGCTTCACCTGCTCGCCCCTCGCCTGATGGGCCGATGGAACCGAGCTGGAGACTTGACTGGAGGTGTGAACGTCATTCACGATGGTCAGGCAAGCGTGAATGACGTTCACAGGAGGCGCCTTGCCGGATACATCCGAGTCGGGCGACCAGCTCGTCGGGCTGTTCGAAGTGGCCGAGATGGCCGGAGTCAGTCGGACGGTCGTCGCGAACTGGCGCACTCGCGACAAGCGCTTCCCGGCACCCATCGCAGACCTGCGCAGCGGCCCGGTTTTTCGTGCAAGCCAGATTCGTCGTTATCTCAAGCGGAGGAAGAGTCATATGGCCCATGTCATCGCGACCATCAACTTGAAGGGCGGGGTCGGAAAGACGACCACCACGGCTGCGCTCGCAGAGTTTCTCTCTGCGGAGTTCAATAAGAGAGTCCTGGTGATCGATCTTGATCCGCAAACCAATCTGACAACGGTCCTCGTCGGGGAGCAGAAGTGGGAGAGCCTCAACGACAGTGGTTATACCCTGGCCACTCTGTTCCAGGATGCCCTCCGCCCTGAAGGCGAGTCTCCAAAATTCGACCTGGGAAAGACTCTCCAGCAAAATGTCTCGTCAGTTGATGCAGTCAGAAAGGTGGATCTCCTCCCTTCTTCGCTTGATCTCATCGATGTCCAGGACCGCTTGGCGTCCATGTCTTCGGGACGCTTCTATTCCAACAATCCGACCGACCTTCTGCGCAAGGCGGTTCGGAAGATCCTCGACGACTATGACTACGTGCTGGTGGACTGCCCGCCGAACCTCGGGATTGTCACCCTGAACGGTCTTCGAATTTCCGACGGCTACATCATTCCCACGATTCCAGACGTCCTTTCGACCTACGGAATCCCTCAGATTCAACAGCGCGTGCGTGCCTTCGCTGACAGCCTAGGAGAGACGATCACTGAAATCGGAATCGTCGTAACAAAATACAGGGCAGCCTCTGCTGTGCACCGAAACACCGTCGCCAGGCTTGAAGACGACGAAGAGCTTCCTGTCGTGCTGCCGACCTACATCCCGGAGAGGGATAACATCGCTGGCTCCGCGGAATTCGTCGGCCGCAGTACTCTGCGACAGAAGTATGGATACCAAGGCGAGTACAAAGCATTTCGTTCGATGACGGAGGAATTCATCGAACTGGTCGAGGAGAACGCATGACCGAGCAGAGCAACAGCCAGCCCGACGCCGTGGGCGGCGATTCCTCCGGCGAGGGCGCCCCGAGTCGGAACAACAGCATCACCTTGCATGCCGAAGTTCAGCAGGCCGGCGAAGCCCTGTTGAAGCTCGGAGCGTCCGATCCAGAACTTGCAGGAACGCTCGCGCGTGTCCTTGGCGTAGTCGCATCCGAAGCCGCACGCACATCGCGTCTTGCCAAGGCACTCAACAAAGCACTTGCTAGCCCCGAGCCGCCGTCGGTATCACGTCCTAGTGAACGGCCGAGGCGTCCCAGCAGACGAACCCCAGGTGTCATCGACCCCTTTGCCGTCTTCGCCGAGTCGGGTGAGTCCGGCCTGCGCTTGCGACTCAAGGAACTCAGCCTCGAACAGCTGCGGGACATCGTCTCCGAACACGGGATGGACCACGATCGGCTGGCCATGAAGTGGAAAGATCCCCAACGGGTCATCGACCGCATCGTTGAACGGGTCGGGTCCAGAGTCACGAAGGGTTCGGCCTTCCGGGGACGACCCACCCAAAGTGGCGACAGCCCGAAGGCAGAGGAACCGTCAGACTAACTTGAGATAGGGCAGCTCAGTCAGCTCAGCACGTAAACCTCCGACGCCTCGCGAGGCATGAGAAATTCTGGCTTGGAAATGTCCTCATGCTGAACGATGGGCGTCCAAACCCGGATCGGCGTAGTGGCCAGCGCCGCCGGGGCCGCATCGATGGGCGGGCCCGGCTTCTACGGCCGCCTCTCGCGGTCCTCGGGGATGAGCACCTCCAGCTCCTCGCGGAGCGCGGGGACGAGAATGAAGCGTGGGGTGTGGTACTTCGTCGCGGTCTTCCCGCCGCGGGTGCGGCACGGACTCCCCGCCGGGATTCACAGTTCGGTCAGTCGTTTCGTTCCGAGCGTCGAGGCTGTAAGTCCCATTCGCGACGCGATCGAGACCCGCGTCCGCGCGCTGATCTCGGAAGTGACATCCGACTGACGATCGACCCGGCGCGGGGCGGTCCGCTCAGCCTTCGCTGCGAAAGAACACTCGCGGAGCCGACCAGGTGGCACGCCAACTGTGTCACCGGGCCATGGGCGGGCTGTCAGGATGGCGGTTGATCCAGGCTAGGCCGGTGGGGTCGAGATGGTGGCGCGCACGGGTGACAGCCACGTAAGCCAGACGGGCCTCAGTTTCGTCGATCGGGCCCGGTACGGGGTGGCCTGAAGCATCAACCTCGTCTGTGTCGGTAGGAGGCGTGAAGTCGGGGGCAATGCGCACGCGGGCCCATTCTCGGCCTTTGGCTTTGTGGGCAGTGGTAACGGTGACCTGAGCGTGGGTTTCGGGAACAAGGCGATTCACGGCGTGGAGGATGGCGTCGGGGCCGTGGTCGTCGACGAGGTTGGCGAAGGGCTGTAGGTCGCTTCCGGCTGGGTCGTGCTCGGCGTAGTCGCGCAAGGCCGTCCAGGTGGTGAACAGCACGAGTTCGGGGTGATGGGTGCGGCGGCCCTGGGTGAGGTCGCCAGCGGCCTGGGCCAGGGCGCGCAGTGCGTCTCCGCCACCGACTAGGGCCGTTTTGGTGCCGGCTTCGAGGAGGGCGAGGATTTCGGTGATGGCCCCAATGTTGGTGCGGCACAGGACCGCGTCTGGGTGGCCTGTACGCGCGCCGATGGTGGTGGGGATGCCGGGTGATCCGGTGAGTTGGATAGGGGCCTTGCTGAGGGTGAGCCATCGGTTGGCTTCGGCTGCGAGTGCAGGGCCGAAGCGGAAGGAGCGGGTGAGGGTGAGATGGCGGCCGGTGAAGCGGATCATCACGTCCCTGGCACCGCGCCAGCCGTAGATGGCCTGGGCAGAGTCGCCGACCATGACGATCTGAGTCCGTTCTCTTTGGGCCAGGACGATCTGCTCGAGCACGGGGTTGGTGTCCTGTGCCTCGTCCAGCAGCAGGAAGTCGCCGTGGATAACGGGTTCCGTCAAGGCCCACATCTTCAGGTAGTGGTCGTGCTCGAAGCGCACCATACCCGCATGGGGATTCTGCAGGTCAGCCCACGCCTTACGTGCGTACGGCAGGATCAGGTTGGCGAGTTCCGCGTGTGCTTCGTCCTCGTCGAGGCGCCGCAAGTGCGGGACGTGATGGTGGGCCAGTTCTGTGTCGGCGGACTGGCAGAAGCGGGTCACCGTTCGCAGCACCGCGTTGGACAGCGTCGCGGGCATGAGGTCGAGTCCGCTGATACGGACGGGGGCGTTGATCCCCAGATCCTGGCCGATAGCCCAGCCGGGTTTGCGGGGGCCGTTGAGACGACTGCGGTAGCGGTGGCCGAGGGCGGCATAGGCCAGAGAGTGGGCGGTCTTGCACTGCACGGTCGCGGGAAAGCGGGCAGCTGCGTCCCGGGCGATGGCCCGGTTGAAGGCGAGGTAGCGCCCGTGGCGGCCGGGCATCTGCTCGCCGAGGAGGGCGAGTGTGGAGGTCTTGCCCGTCCCGGCGCCGGCCTGGATGGCGAGATGGTCACCACTTTGGAATGTCTCGAGGGCCGCAGCCTGTTCGTCGGTGGGGATGAAGGACATGAAGGGACCTCTCCGGAAGCCGTGACGGCCCGCGCCGAAGAGCGGGCATAGAGAATCGACCTGCACGTGGCGCGGGCGTCGGAGCCAAACTTGCCAACGGACACGCCCAGCGCCCGTGCGCGCGCGGCCCGAACCCTTCGATGCGGTGACAAGAATGAGACACACATCCGGATTGCACGCAGCTATGCGAGACGGACTTCTCCTTCGGGTGACCTGCGGATGCCTCGCTCAACGCCCGGAGCTTGGAGGTTCGTGACCGGTGCAGAGCGGGTCGAGGAGCTTACCCAGCGGGATGGTGAAGGCATGGGCGAGGGCATGCCAGGTGGCCAGTGTGCCGATGGTGCGGCCCTGTTCGATCTCGATGAGGGTGCGGCGGGACAGGCCGCTGCGGGCGGCGAGTTCGTCGTAGCTCCAGCCGTGGGATGCCCGGAGGCGGGCGAGAGATTGCCGCAGTGCCGTCGGGTCGGGTTCCGGCGGCAGGGAGATCGTCACCCGTCCATCCGACGGTGCAGACCCCTGCCCTGGCAGTGCAGATGTCTGCCCTATTTTGCGAGGGTAAGGCGCCAGTTCGCTAGGGCATAGGTCTGCACTACGGTGGCCGCTCCCGGAGCCGTCCCGTGGGGAGAACCTTGGACGCCCGCATCCCGGTTTGGAGGGACCGATGACCAACACCCTGTCCTCACACGCCTGGACCGTCACGATCACCAGTCCATCCGGGCAGTCCATGCTGAGCTGCAGCGCTTGCCCCTTGCCCGCGCCGGCGGCGGGTGTCGCGGTCGAGGAGATCCGCCGGCACCTCGCTCGCCATCTCGTGGAGTCCCGGCTGCCCCCGCACCTGCGCACCTGCCAGTGCCGCGACAAATCCTGCGCATGGCACCGGCGTCAAGGCCCGTGCGCCGGCCAGCTGCGGCTTTTGCTCATCCGAGCGGACGGAGGGCGGACCTGGCACCTCGCTGACGCCTGCGACGCGTGCGCTGCTGCCATCCCTCACGCCGCCACCGTCCCTGAGCCTCCGGTGCGGGCCACTAGCGACTCCGAGGCACAGGCCCCCAGAGGCGGAGACCTCTCAGAGGAGCCCCTGGAGTGGGTCGAAGCTCAGTGGTGAATGCTCCCCTCTGCCTGAGTCGAGGAATCCAGCTGACCCGTGTCAGGCCGGGTCCGCGGCCCGGCCTGCCTGGCAACTCTTGGGTCGGCGTCGCGGGACTCAAGGGCAGCCGAGGGCTCAGAAGACCCAGTCGGCTTCGCGCCAGGTGAGCGCTAGGCGATGGGACTGCGTTGTTCGAGGCTGGAGTGGCGGCGTCGGGTGTTGTAGGGGTGCAGCCAACGGAATAGGTCAATGCGGGTTTCACACTCATCGGCCCAGGCACTGCGAACCTGGAGGTTCTCCCGCTTGCATGTGGCGTTGAAGGGCTCGGCGAGCGCGTTGTCCGCCGAACTACCGACGGTGCTCATGCTCTGGATCGTGCCCGCGCTGCGGTAGGCGTCGGCGGATGCCCGGCTTGTGTACTGGGCCACGTGATCGGTGTACATGACCGTGCCGGCGAGGCTGCCGCGGCACCGCTCGGCAGCGGCCAGGGCCTGGGTGGCCAGTTCGGCGCGCTTGTGGTCGGCGATCGCTCAACTCCGCACCTCACCCGTAGCGTGAACCCAGCAGCTCGAGTCCACCCAACCCGGGACAGTCCGGAGCCTCCACCGATCCCGGAGCGGTTCACGATGCCGAGTCCTGGCTAGTGAGGCCACGGTGGAGGCCCGCAGAGCCGTTGGGGGAGCGAGGACGAGCTGTAGCCGGTCCGCTGGTTGCGGACGTACGCGTTGAGCGTGGAGAAGGAGATCGAGACGCCGTGGTCATCCATCAAGGCCGTCCAGATTTCCTTCGCACTCTTGTCTTGGCTGATCATCGGGTCCACTAGGTGGCGGACCAAGTCGATGACCGGCGTCTTGGGGTATGAGTTGGGTCGTCGGCGGGCGGGAGGGAGCGAGGCGGTCAGGGCCTGGCGGACGATGCGTCGGCTTACGCCGTGCCGCTCGGCGAGCTGATGCGAGGACAAACCTTTCTCGGCGTCCTTGCGGATTTTGAGATAGAGCAGGTAGGTGTCCTTGGGTAGCCACTCGTACCGGCCCGTGATCGTCGTGCGTAGACGCGGGATGGAGCCGTCGGCCAAGGCCCTTTCCAAATGGTCGACCGGACGGCCGGTGAGGATGGCGAGCCGCTCAATGCGCGGTTTGCCGGTCCAGTTCGGCGGGCCGCAGGCGACGCTGTGCAGGGCGCTGGGTTTCAGATGGTTGGCCCGGGCCAGACGGCGGATGTAGTTCTCGGTGCTCTCGCCCAGGTGCGGACGTACCCGCATCGGCAGCGGGGTGAGCCCCTGCGCGTCAGTGCGCTGGGACGGCATTGTGCGGGGCGATCCTTTCTGGCGAGGCCAGTTAGTCGGAGTCGGAGCTGTGATCGAGCGGGATCGCTTTCAGGCTCCGCTCGGTGATCTCCTCGGTGCCCGTCAGGATCGCGTCCAGAGCGGCGCCGCGGATCAGGTGGGAAAGCGAGCCGATCATGCCGCCGGTACGGTCATGGAGGTAACGGTCCAAGTGGGTGAGGCTCCCGGGCTTGTGGTTGTGGAGGCGGAGGGAGTCCTCCAGAGTGGCGGCCAGACCCTGCCACTCGGACTTGTAGGGCAGCGGGGCGGTGGGGACCAAGGTGAAGCGTCTGGCGATCTGCTGCCCGCGGGTGCCGTCGAATAGGCCCTGGCGTTCGACATTGATCCCGGCATAGACGAACGTCGCAGGGATGCGCTCGGAGAAGTACTTCAGCGTGTCGGCGACCTCGGCTCCGGATCTGGTCGCCAGCGAGATGTTGTGCAGCTCGTCGACCAAGATCAGGCCCACCCGGGCGTCTGCCAGCACGCCGCAGACTGATTGCAGGATGTCGGTGATGTTAGAACGGGTGCGGACGGGCAGACCGAGGAACCGGGCGAACTCGACCGCGACCATCCGCGGTGTGGCGGCCGGCGGGACCGTGATGTAGACAACCGGGATACGGTCGCGCAACCCCGGATGGCGAGCCCGGTCGATGAGTTCGTGCGAACGGCCGAGCTGGGTAATCGCGGTGGTCTTGCCCGTGCCGGCCGGTCCGGAGACGATCAGTCCGCGGCGGGCACTGACTGCGTGCCGGTTCAGCAGCACCAGACGGCGCCCGCAGGTAACCGTCTGCTGGACAATTGAGGTCGCCACTACCAGCAGCCGGGTGTGATGGTCGATCCGGCCCTCGTCGTAGCGGGTGCGCTCGGCAAGAGTGAGCTTCTCGAGTTCGACGTCGCTCAGCAGCTCGGGTATGACCGGCTGGTCCGCGACGAAGGCTCGCCAGCCGGACAGGGTCGTCAGATGGCGTTCCGGCTCTTGCGGGCCGTCGGCGGACAGGGCGAGCGGGCTGTGCGGTGGCGTCATCGAGTCTTCCAGGGGTCGGCGAGCGGATCGAACAGGCCCAGCGGGATCACTTTGGCCAGCCGCTCTTCCTCCTCCGGCTGCGGTGGCTCGGCTTTCGGCGTGGGGGATGAGGCCGGTGGCGGCGTCGGGACCGGCGGGGCGGCCTTGGTACGGGCGGCCACCCGCTTGTCCCGGTGGGTGCGCTTCTTCGGCTTCGCCTCCGTGTCCTGCGGCCCGGCATGGGCGCGGGTCAGCAGGGCCGCGGCAGCCTCCGCGATCTCCGCCTCGGTGCCTTCAGGCAAGCCCTGGGCAGCGTGATCCCAGGCCAGTTCACCGAACGGGACCGGGGCGTGGCGCAGGTGTCTCCAGGTAGCTTCGATCCACGCGCCATCGCCGTGGTGGTTGCGTACCCAGACCCGGGAGATGTCGTAGGGATCGTGGTGGACTTCCCACAACCCCTTCTTCTCCGTGATGCCGGAGTGTTGGCGCCGGATCAGGCCCGGACCGTCATAGATGCGGCGCTTGATGCTGATGCCGTAGTCGTTCACCGCCCGCCAGGTCGACGGCAGCAGCTCGATGTAGTCCTCGGCGCTGAGCGCCAACGGGAGGTAGCCGCAGGCCTCGACCAGGGTGGTGTACTTCTCGTTCGGCGTGAACGACCGACCCGGATGCAACGGGTCGCGCAGCCCGTCATGTGCGCGGTTCTGCCACTTTGCAACGAGCCATTCGTCAAGAACTTCCTGTAACTCCAGCAGGGACCACAGCGGCTGCTTGTGCAGGTTGCGGCCGCGGTGGTCGGTGCTGCGGCCTGTATAGCCAGCCACGAACTGAGCGAAGAGTGTGCCGACGGAGTCCAGCATCTTTTCCACGTGCCCCTTCTGGAACGGGGACGCCTTGTGCGTGGGTTGGAAATCGATCTCCAGGAAGCGGCATGAGGCGCGAAAGTTGCGCGAGACGAACGCTTTGCCGTGATCGCAGACGATCATCTCCGGAACGATCACCGGTTTCGCGGCCGCGTGCTCCAGACGCTCGTCGATGTCCAGCAGTCGGCGGTACGGGAGCACCGACCGTGACATCCTCAGGGCGTCGACCCACCCAGGGCGCATCAGCTCGGGGGTGACGGTGCGGGCCAGCAGCACGCTCGCGTCGACCGCTTTCGTAGTGGGCCGCAGAAGTGCCGCCGTCACCGTCCTGGTCGCGACGTCGATCATGCCGGTGAGCTCGACCTTGCTTACCACCCCGTCGTCGAGTCGGACCAGCACGTCCAGCGGTGTTGAGTCGATCTGCACGACCTCGCCCGGCGCGAACACCGTCCACTGGCCGAACGGTGCCTTCGCCCCGTGGGCGCGTGAGCGGCGATTTCGGGCCGTTGCCGAAGTGGGGTTGCCCTGCGACAGCTTCGTCAGCAGCCGGTAGAGCGTCGCCTGCGACGGCAGCTTGATCGCTCTCTCGCCCTGCTCCCGCAGGATCTCGCTCGTTCGCCAGATGATGTAGGTCCCGGTGCGGGTGGAGTCGTCCTCCCCCTCCTTGATCGCCTGCCGCATGGCCTCGGCCACCGCGTTATCGACCATCCCGAACCGCGGCCTCTTGCGGACCGGGCGCCGGTCGGCCAGCCCGAGCAACCCCTCGGCCTGGTAGCGGCGGCGGAAGTTGCCGACCGTACTCACGCTGACTCGGCTGCCCGCGGCTGTCAGCTCGGCTGCCTTGGCCCGCTCGCGCGCGGTCAGGGAGTGGCGGGCCGGATCGTATTCGGGCCGCGGCCGGGCATCCGCATCGGCGTCGGGGCCCAGCCCGTGGAGGACCTCAAGGATGTGCCCCTCCCACCACAGGGCCTTTTCTCGAACGCGTTCGGGAAGCGCCTCCAGCAGTGACACCGGCGGCACCGGTATCCGCACTGGGCTGTTGAGCACCTCAAAGTCCTTCTCGCCCAGCAGCACCACGAGCGGAACCTCCCGCGGCGAGCCGCCTTCGTCGGTCAGCGTCACCGCCCGCGCGGACACGGCGACCACCGCCCGCACCTGCCCGGCGAACCGCACCCGGTCGCCCACCACGAGCGCGGCCGGCCTCGACAGCTTGGGCATCTGGCACCCCTCATTGCGTGTGCCCGGTCTCGGACGCAACAGCAGGCTGCGACCGCGACCTTCCAGTTCCAGCCCGTCGGCGGTCCCATCGGACGCGTGCACCACTGTTCCACCGCCCAGCAGGGACCCATCAAGGTCAGCGCGAAGTGCCCCAGTCCAGAGCAGGTGGAACAACACCGGCAAAATCCGCAGCACGTCCCCGGCTTCTTCGGCTCCCGCCCGCAGCTGGCGTGGCTGCCGGAAGACCTCTGCAAGGCGTTCGGCGACGTCCGTTTCACGGCCGCACCGGGGGTGCCGGTAACGGGCCAGCCATCGCAAGTTCGCCATGAACACCGGATCGGGGAGGCCGAGGTGCAAAAACTCCCAGCCAACCGCCGAACATGCCTGCTCGGTTGCGGTGAACGCCTGTGCGGTCCGCTCGTCGACCTGGTCCGCCGCGCGGACATCGACCACCCGGGCGCGGCCGTCAGCGAGCCGTACGAAGTAGTCAGGCGCGTGCCGCCGCCGCTTGTTTGCGTTGCGCCAGTGCAACCAGAACGGCTGGGAGGCGATCCCCACCACGTCCGGGGCGAAATCCAGCAGGATCAGCCGGTCCCGCTCCAGCCACGACTCGTACCCCACGTGGCCGCCGGTGGTTACCGCGTAGTACCAGCCGGGGAAACTGCGGTCGCCCTTGTTCCAGCGGAACCCACGTACCGGAGGTACATCCTCGAACCGGACGTCCCACCCGGCACCCAACGCGGTGCGACGACGTCGTCCACCGTCAAAGAAGTCCAGGTCGAAGGCGCTGAGCACGGGATCGCCGTACGCGAGTAACGGGTCCCCCACCGTCCCCCCAGACAGTCAGGCCTCAGCGGCCACTCAACCTTCGCTGAGAATACCTAGCGCTCACCAGTCTTCGCTGACAATGCTCAATCTTCGCTGCGACAGATCACGAGGCCGGGCATGACCATCCAGCGCCCATGTACTAGAGTTATCTCGACATCGAGATATCTGCCGAGGCGCACCGTGGTCGCCGCTCCAGTAAGGCAAACCTAACTTAGCCTGACCTGACCGGACCGGCCAAGTCGGCGTGGCGGCACGATGGACGGTGGTACGCGCACATCAATGAAGGAGACTGTCGTGTCGGCGAACAGCTTCGACGCCCGCAGCACGCTGCAGGTGGGCGACGAGTCGTACGAGATCTTCCGGCTGGACAAGGTGGAGGGCTCGGCCCGACTGCCGTACAGCCTCAAGGTCCTGCTGGAGAACCTGCTCCGCACCGAGGACGGCGCGAACATCACCGCCGACCACATCCGCGCCCTGGGCGGCTGGGACTCCCAGGCCCAGCCCAGCCAGGAGATCCAGTTCACGCCCGCCCGCGTGATCATGCAGGACTTCACCGGCGTTCCCTGTGTCGTGGACCTCGCCACCATGCGTGAGGCCGTCAAGGAGCTGGGCGGCGACCCGGCGAAGATCAACCCGCTGGCGCCCGCCGAGCTGGTCATCGACCACTCCGTCATCGCGGACAAGTTCGGCACGAACGACGCCTTCAAGCAGAACGTCGAGCTGGAGTACGGCCGCAACAAGGAGCGCTACCAGTTCCTGCGCTGGGGCCAGACCGCCTTCGACGAGTTCAAGGTCGTCCCGCCCGGCACCGGCATCGTCCACCAGGTGAACATCGAGCACCTGGCCCGCACGGTCATGGTCCGCGGTGGCCAGGCGTACCCCGACACCCTCGTCGGCACCGACTCGCACACCACCATGGTCAACGGCCTCGGCGTCCTCGGTTGGGGCGTCGGCGGCATCGAGGCCGAGGCCGCGATGCTCGGCCAGCCGGTCTCCATGCTCATCCCGCGCGTCGTCGGCTTCAAACTCACCGGCGAGCTGACCCCCGGCACCACCGCGACCGACCTCGTGCTGACCATCACCGAGATGCTCCGCAAGCATGGTGTCGTCGGCAAGTTCGTCGAGTTCTACGGCGAGGGCGTCGCCGCCACCTCCCTCGCGAACCGCGCCACCATCGGCAACATGTCGCCGGAGTTCGGCTCGACCGCCGCGATCTTCCCGATCGACGACGAGACCATCAAGTACCTCAAGCTCACCGGCCGCTCCGAGCAGCAGCTCGCGCTCGTCGAGGCGTACGCCAAGGAGCAGGGCCTCTGGCTGGACCCGAAGGCCGAGCCGGACTTCTCCGAGAAGCTGGAGCTCGACCTCTCCACGGTCGTCCCCTCCATCGCCGGCCCGAAGCGCCCGCAGGACCGCATCGTCCTCGCGAACGCCGCCGAGCAGTTCAAGCAGGACGTCCGCAACTACGTCGACACCGTGGACGAGGCGGGCCAGGAGTCCTTCCCGGCCTCCGACGCCCCGGCCATCCACCCCAACGGCGCCCCGTCCAACCCGGTCACCGTGACCGCCCCCGACGGCTCGACGTACGAGATCGACCACGGTGCGGTGACGGTCGCGGCCATCACCTCCTGCACCAACACCTCCAACCCGTACGTCATGGTCGCCGCCGCCCTGGTGGCCAAGAAGGCGGTCGAGAAGGGCCTCACCCGCAAGCCGTGGGTCAAGACCACCCTCGCCCCGGGTTCCAAGGTCGTCACCGACTACTTCGACAAGGCGGGCCTGACCCCGTACCTCGACAAGGTCGGCTTCAACCTGGTCGGTTACGGCTGCACCACCTGCATCGGCAACTCCGGCCCGCTGCCGGAGGAGGTCTCCAAGGTCGTCAACGACCACGACCTCGCGGTGACGTCGGTCCTCTCCGGCAACCGCAACTTCGAGGGCCGGATCAACCCCGACGTCAAGATGAACTACCTGGCCTCCCCGCCGCTGGTCGTCGCGTACGCCCTCGCGGGCTCCATGAAGGTGGACATCACCAAGGACGCCCTGGGCATCGACCAGGACGGCAACCCGGTCTTCCTCAAGGACATCTGGCCCTCCGAGGCCGAGGTCAACGACGTCGTGGCGAACGCCATCGGCGAGGACATGTTCAACAAGTCCTACCAGGACGTCTTCGCGGGCGACGCCCAGTGGCAGGCCCTGCCCATCCCGACCGGCAACACCTTCGAGTGGGACCCGGAGTCCACCTACGTCCGCAAGCCCCCCTACTTCGAGGGCATGCAGCACGAGCCGGCCCCGGTCTCCGACATCTCCGGTGCCCGTGTCCTGGCCAAGCTGGGCGACTCGGTGACGACGGACCACATCTCGCCCGCCGGTGCCATCAAGGCCGACACCCCGGCCGGCAAGTACCTCACGGAGCACGGCGTCGAGCGCCGCGACTTCAACAGCTACGGCTCCCGCCGCGGCAACCACGAGGTCATGATCCGCGGTACGTTCGCCAACATCCGCCTGCGCAACCAGATCGCGCCGGGCACCGAGGGCGGCTACACCCGCGACTTCACGCAGGACGGCGGCCCGGTCTCCTTCATCTACGACGCCTCCCGCAACTACATCGAGCAGGGCATCCCGCTCGTCGTCCTCGCGGGCAAGGAGTACGGCTCCGGCTCGTCCCGCGACTGGGCCGCGAAGGGCACCGCGCTGCTCGGCGTCAAGGCCGTCATCGCCGAGTCGTACGAGCGCATCCACCGCTCGAACCTCATCGGCATGGGCGTCCTGCCGCTGCAGTTCCCGGAGGGCGGCTCGGCCCAGGCCCTCGGTCTGACCGGCGAGGAGACCTTCTCCATCACCGGCGTTGAGGAGCTCAACAACGGCACCACCCCGCGCACGGTGAAGGTCACCACCGACACCGGCGTCGAGTTCGACGCGGTCGTCCGCATCGACACCCCCGGTGAGGCCGACTACTACCGCAACGGCGGCATCATGCAGTACGTGCTGCGCAGCCTGATCCGCAAGTAAGCGGTACAGCACGGCAGTCGAGGGCCGCGTTCCCCGTCCGGGGGATGCGGCCCTTCGCCGGTCACAGCCAGCCGCGTTGCGAGGCCCGCACCCCCAGCTGGAACCTGCTCGCCGCACCCAGCCGCTCCTGCAGCTCGCTCACCCGCCGCCGCAGGGTCCTGAGGCTCACCCCCAGATGGCGAGCCACCGCCTCGTCCTTCATTCCGGCCGCCAGCAGCCGGATCAACGTCCTCTCGCTCTCGGAGAGTTCACCGTCGTCGGCCGCCTGGCCCAGCGGCGTCGCCTGCTGCCAGGCCAGGTCGAAAAGCTTCTGCAGGGCCTCGGTCACCGCCGAGTGCCACACCACGACGGCACAGTAGCCGCCGGCCACGGAGGCGGTCAGCGGCAGCAGCGCCCGGCATCCGTCGACCACCAGCAGCTTGAGCGGCACGGACGGCAACACCCGGGCCCGCTCGCCGAGTTCGACCATTCTCAGGGCGCGGGACAGGACCTTCGGATCCTCCAGGCCGGTTGCCGCGTAGATCCCGCGAGAGACGATGCCGCGGCTGAGCAGATCGGCCTGGAGATCCACCTGCGGAGCGGCCGGGGCGAGATACGGCGGTGTGTCGAAAAGGCACACCTCGTGCTCTGCGCGCGCGTACATCTCCTCCAGGCGTGCCGCGATGGCGCCCTCGCCGGAGGCGACCTCGACCAGCCGGGACGGCTCCTCGCGCAGCAGCCCCGCCTCGTACGCGGTCGCCAGCTCCTCGGCGGTGGCGGCCAGCAGCTCGGACTCCGTCTCGCGCCGCCGGATCAGCCCGCGGATCGACACCCGGGGGTCCACCGCCCGTAACCCGCCCATCGAGTCGGGCGGCTGCAGCAGCCCGAGCGCGAGCAGCCGGTTGCAGGCCTCGCGGACCCGGGCCGGGGAGGCACCGGTCAGCAACGCCCAGCCGGCCGTGCCGGCGTCGGGTTGGTTGAGGACCGCCTGGTACACCAGCTCGTCGAACGCGGAGACCCCCACCGCAGCCCAGGGGCTCGCGGCGGGGGTCTGCCCTGCCGTGTCGTATGCCGTGTTCACCATGGCCCGGCACGGTAGACGATCTCTGTTAAGGATGTTCGTAACGGCCTGGAAGGCCGCGCACCTCAGGTCGTCTACTTCAGGCCGAACGCTCGCAGTACGGTCTGGTCGACCGCGTTGCCGTTCCGGTCGGCGGCCCGCACGCGCAGCGACACGAACTCGGCGCCCTTCGGGTGCTTGAGTTCCAGCTCGCCGTGTTTCACCTTCATCTCCTTCCAGGACGTGCCGTCGTCGTAGGAGACCCATGCCTTCAGGTCACCGGCCGCGACGCTGCCCGACTGGTTGCGTACGGAGAGTCCGAGCTCCGACTTGTCCTTTCGGTCGACGCGGTTGAGGAGGTCGAGCCCGTCCACCTCGTAGTCGACCGAGAGCAGCGGCAGCGCCGTCAGCTGGTCCGTGTGCGCCGAGGCGAAGGACCACTCGGTGTGGGTGCCGGTGGAGTACGCGGCTCGGTCGGCCGTGCGCTTGGCGTCGAGCACGAAGCGGTACGAGGCCTTCGCCGCCGGGACGTCGAAGGTGCCGAGTCCGCCGAGCGCGCTGTCGCCGACCAGCTGTCCGTCCGCGTAGAGCTTGCCCTTCGCGGTGTCCTGGACGTTGTCCACCGACCCGTAGTGCCCCGGCGTGGAGTCGCTCAGCTCCGGGATCGTGAAGGTGAGTTTGTCGCCGGTGCGCTGGGAGAGACCGTACTGCTCACTGGTCGCCGGACGGACGACCTGGCGCAGCCAGTCCTCGGTGGGCAGCCTGCCCGCCTTGTCGAAGGTTCGCAGGGAGTTCCACTGAGGCTTCGTGGCGTTCGTGTCGGGATAGACGGCGTGCCAGATCCGGCTGTCGGAGACGTTGTAGTACTCGGTGCGCTCCGTGCCGAGCTGCACGTTGTTGAACGTCGCGATGTCGGCGAACTGCCAAGGACGGTACCTGTACACGGCGTCCTTGCCGACCTGACCGGCCTTGGTCCCGTGATAGCGAACCGTCTGCTTCACCGTGTTGGAGCTGTTCAGGTCGTACGTCTGGTCGGCCGAGACGGCGCCCGTCTGCGGGAACATCACGTTGTACACGTACGGGCTGACCGCGGTGCCGTGCAGCTTCAGCTTGACCTTCTTCCCGCTCTTGAGCAGGGCCCCGAGCTTCGCGCCGTCCTCGCCGGTGGCGGTCATCAGCGGGATGGTCGCGCTGTCCACCCAGGAGATCCAGTACCCGGGCGTCTCGTGGTAGGCGAGGACGTAACCCGCCCCTGCCGCCGTCGCGTTGGCCAGCGCCTCGTCCGCCGTCGCACCGGCGCCCACCCGGACGACGGCCACCTTGCCCTTGACGTCGAGCCCCGCGAAGTCGGCCACGGTGCCGCTGCCCGCGTCCACCGCCCGGACCGTGCGGTCACCGTTGATCTTCACCGGGAAACCGCTGTACGTCTGCGCGTAGTCGAGGGGCAGCGCGTACTTCTCGGGGCTGGTGACGCTCGCCGTCAGCTCCTTGGCGTACAGACGGAACTTCGAGGAGAACTCGAACGTGCCCTCGGTGACCTTCTCGGTGGGCGCCACGTAGACGTGGTCGGTCCACCAGCCCTGGCTGTAGGTGATGCCCCAGGCGCTGCCCGGGCCCTCCCGGTGCCAGTTGGTGGTGAAGCCCTGGAACTCGGAGTCCTGCTTGGTCTTCGGCTTGATCTCGACCGCCTTGCGGGCGTCGAGGACGACCTCGGTGTTCTTGTCGACCTTGATCTCCGGATCGCCGACGACCGAGGTGTCGGCCTCCAGTCCGGCGGCGTCCAGCGTCGAGATCCAGGACGCCACGTTGTACGTACCGGCGGGCACCTTGAAGGTGTTGCCCTTGCCGATGTACCCGTACGTGTCCGGGTACGCGCCGTTGAGCTCCTGCAGCATGTAGATCGACGCCGAGGTGGACGGCTTGCCGTCCCGGCCCACCAGCGACACCTTCAGGTCGTAGGTCTTCGCCAGCTTCTCGAAGCCGACGGCGGTGGTGACCTGGACGCCGTCGGCGCCCGCGGTGATGTGGCCCGTGTACCGGCCCGCCTTCTCCTCGGCCGGGTCGACGGTGACGCCGATGGTGGCGGTGCCCTTCGCCGGAACGGTCACGGTGTCCGCGTTCAGGGCGGCGTCCGGGAGCGACGAGGAGACCTTCAACTCCACGGCTTTGTCGGTGGTGTTGGTGTAGGTGATGTCCTTGCTGTCGGCCTCGGTGTCGTCGTGCTTGTACGTGCCGAAGCTCAGCGTCGGCGTCGCGAAGACGCCCTGACGGACCGCCCGTACGGCGTCGACCCGGCCGTCGCCCTGCTCGAACACCGAGTTGACGGTGTTCGTCTTCGCGGTGCTCGCGAGCGCCTGCTTGATCTGCTGTCCCGTCCAGTCCGGATGCGCCTGCGCGACCAGCGCCGCGGCGCCCGCGACATGCGGGGTCGCCATCGAGGTGCCGTTCGAGCTCGTGTAGTAGTCGTCGACCGGCGTGCCCATGGAGGTGCCGGCGGCACGGGCCGCCGTGATGTTCACGCCCGGCGCGGTGATCTCCGGCTTGACCGCGGAGTCTCCGAGGCGCGGGCCGCGGCTGGAGAACGACGCCAGCTTGTCGGACTTGTCGACCGCGCCCACGGTGAGCGCCGAGTCGGCGATGCCCGGGGTGCCCACGGTCTGCTCGCCCGGACCCGCGTTGCCCGACGCGATCACGAAGAGGACGCCCGTGGCGGCGGACAGCTCGTCGACGGTCTCACTGAGCACATCGGAGGGGCCGGACGCCGTTCCGCCCAGCGACATGGAGACGATCTTCGCACCGGAGTGCGCCGCCCAGTTCATGCCATCGAGGATCCAGGAGGTCTGGCCGCGACCGTCGCTGCCCAGCACCTTCCCGATCAGGAGTTGAGCTCCCGGCGCCACACCCTTGCGCTTGCCGCCGGAGGCCGCGCCCGAGCCGACGATCGTGGACGCGACATGGGTGCCGTGGCCGTGGCCGTCCTGAATGGTCTCGCCCGGTACGAAGTTCTCCGACCCGGCGATCTTGCCGGCCAGGTCGGGGTGACCGGCGTCCACGCCGGTGTCCAGGACCGCGACCTTCACGCCCGTGCCGTCGTAGCCCGCCTGCCACACCTCGGGTGCGCCGATCTGCGGCACGCTGACGTCGAGGGACGCCTCGACCTTGCCGTCGAGCCAGATCTTGGCGATGCCGTCGCCGAGCTGTTTCGCGGCCTTGCTGGTGGCCCGGGTGCCGAGGGCCGGGGCGACGTCCGCCCAGAAGGTGGTGGACTTCTTCGCGCTGAGCGCGGCGCCGTCGATCCCGGGGAGAGCGAGAGTCCGGCGCGCGCCCTCGGGGGTCGCGCCGCCCCTGCTGTAGGTCGCGATCACCGGAGTGGTACCGGTCTTCGCGTCGCCGTACCCCTGCTTCACCAGCTGGGTGACATTGAACAGGGCCGGGTCGAGCCGGCCCGCCTTGATCAGCGGGATGGCGTCCGAGGGCAGGACGCTGATCTCGCCGTTCTTCTCGCTGGACAGGAAGGTGGCGGCCTCGCGGCCCTTCCCGCGCCGGACGTCGACGGCGTTCTTGCCGTCCGGTCCCGTGGTGAGCGACACGGTGTCGCCGGTGATGAGGGTGACGATCTGCGGCGCCGCGGCGCGCGGTGCCGCGGGCGGTGTGGTGTCCGAGGCTCCGAAAGCGGCCGCCGCGGGCGGGATCGCCCCCGCGAGCAGTCCGGCAGCCGCGGCCCCGGCCCACAGGGCGTGGAGTCTTCGCATGGGTGGACGTCCTCCCCTGAAACATGTCAGACGCCTCCGCCGGTGAGCGGAGGCCGGAATTCAGCCTGTGGGCCGCCGCCCAGCCGGCTCAAGGGAATCCGGTGGCCGATGCGTGCCAATGCCCCCTTCGGCCACAGCAGTTGCCCCCCTCCGGCCAGTCCCGGACACCTCAGTGCCCTGCCTGCCCCAGACCCTCGGCTCCCGCGCGTCCCTGCGCCGACCGGCACCTGAACCCGGCCCGGTCACGGCATCAGTGACGTATCGTCAGTCGGTTCACAAAGGATCAGGCGGCCGGAGAGGACCACCATGCACGACGCGGGCGACTTCATCGCGGACGCCTACGGGCTCGACAGAGGACCAGCCCGGCCCTGTTGAGGACGTGCGTCGCGCCGACGTGGTCCGCGTTCGCTGCGAACCCGCACGCCGTGCAGGCGAACTTCGCGCAGATCCGAGCACCCGGTTGAGGATCCGGGCGTGAAATCTTGCCTGTTCTGACATCGCCGACGGGGGCCGCGGACAGATCATGGCCGTCGTCCCGGCCGAAGTCGGCCTGTACGACGGCGACCGGATCCCGGTCTCCGTGTCTGACACCTGAACCAGCGGCCCGGCTTCCGTTTCCCCGCCCTGTCCGGTCCCGGCTTCGCCCCCCACAACGCGGGCGCACGGCCGAGCGGTTCAACGCGTGCGCAGGGGCGGGGGGAGGTGCCCCGTACGAGCCCGTTTACAACTGGCCCGTTCGGCGCTAACTTCCCCCTCAGGGTGGGATGGGAGCGCTCCCATAAAGGGGCCCGACGGACCGGAACCCGCCGGACCCCCTCCCGGACCGCTCCCACCCCCCGGCCGCCGCACGGCGCCTGACCCGCACCGCGCCGGCCGCCCCGCCCGCATGTCCCCCCACACCGCACCAGCCACCCCGCACGCCATCCAGCACGGCAGCCCGCACCCGCGGGCCCTCCACCGCACCACCCACCCCCACTCCCACCGTCCCCCTCGGAAGGACGGACACCACCATGCAGAGTGTCATGATCGCGTCAATAACAGGGAAGCGCTTACGTTCCCGCGCCCTCCTCCTGGTCCTCCTCGCCCTGCTCGCCACCGTCCCCGCCCTCGGTCTCATCGTCACGACCGGCGGCCGGGCCGAGGCGCACGGCACCCCCATGAAACCCGCCAGCCGCACCTTCCTGTGCTGGCAGGACGGACTGACCGACACCGGCGAGATCAAACCCGTGAACCCCGCCTGCAAGGCGGCCCAACAGGTCAGCGGCACCACCCCGTTCTACAACTGGTTCTCCGTCCTGCGCTCCGACGGCGCCGGCCGCACCCGCGGCTTCGTTCCGGACGGGGAGCTGTGCAGCGGCGGCAACCCCAACTTCACGGGCTTCAACCTCGCGCGGGGCGACTGGCCGCTCACCCACCTCACCTCGGGCGTGACCGTCGACTTCTCCTACAACGCCTGGGCCGCGCACCCCGGTTGGTTCTATGTCTACGTCACCAAGGACGGCTACGACCCGACGAAGCCACTCACCTGGGACGACATCGAGGACAAGCCCTTCCTCACGGTCGACCACCCACCGCTCAACGGCACCCCGGGCACGGTCGAGGCCAACTACTCCTGGACCGGCAAGCTCCCGGCGAACAAGTCGGGGCGGCACATCATCTACATGGTGTGGCAGCGCTCGGACAGCGCGGAGACCTTCTACTCCTGTTCCGACGTCGTCTTCGACGGCGGCAACGGCGAGGTGACGGGTATTCACGACCCGGGCAACCCGACCGACCCCGTCCCGGGCACCTGCTCGGCCACCCGCCGGACGACCAACAGCTGGAACGGCGGCTACCAGTCCGAGGTGACCGTCACCAACACCGGTGACGTCCCCATGCTCGGCTGGATGGTCGACTGGACCCTGCCGGGCGGCCAGCGGGTCGCGAGCCTGTGGAACGGCAACGCGACCTACACCGGGCAGGACGTGATGGTCCACAACGCCGACTGGAACGGCTCGCTCAGTCCGGGACAGAGCGCCACCTTCGGGTACGTGGTCCAGGGCGACGGCGGGGACAGTGCGACGACCCTGCCCTGTCGCGTCGGTTGAGGCACCGCTCAGGGCGGACCCGGTGGCGGTGTGTCGCCCCACCGGGTCCGCGAGCCGGTCCAGGCCGGGGGAGTACCTGTCCGGGTGTGGCTGGCTTGTGCGGTGTGCTGGCTGGTGCGGTGGTGCCGGCTTGTGCGACGACGCTGTGATGCGACAACGTTGTCGATTGGTCTGCATATGACTCTACCGCGCCAACGGACAACGATGTCAACCCAGTTGGCCTGCTACTACCCGATCGAGTGGCGCGTTCCGTGCGCCGACCCGACCGCACGCGGTCTTCCGTGGTACCCGTGGCGCACGCTACGGTCACTGCGGCTTGTGCGACCTGTGGTGCGCGACCCGTCCGAAGGAGGAGGGGCCGCGTCATGCGCTTCCGCCCGACGTCCCTGCTGCTGGCCGCCGTTCTCGCGGTCACCGGCGCCACACCCGCCCTGGCGGCCACGTCAGCACCCCCTGACCTGGTCAAGGACCCGACCTCGTACGTCGATCCGCTGATCGGCACCAAGAACGGCGGCGATGTCTTCCCGGGGGCCGTCACCCCGTTCGGCATGCTCTCCTGGAGCCCGGAGAACACCAGAGGCGACGCGACCAGAACGGCCGCGCCCGGCGGCTACCAGTACGACGCCACCCGCATCCGGGGCTTCAGCCTGACCCACATGTCCGGCACCGGCTGTGCGGGCGGGAGTGGCGACATCCCGTTCTTCCCGTACGCCGGCGAGGTCACCTCGTCCCCCGCGAGCGACACCAAGGACGCCGTCTACGCCTCGGACTTCAGCCACGCCGACGAGACCGCCGAGCCCGGTCACTACAAGGTCGGCCTGGCGTCCGGCGTGACCGCCGACCTCACGGCGACGGCGCGCACCGGCTCGGCGCGGTTCACCTACCCGGCCGACAAGCCCGCCTCGCTCCTCATCCGCACCGCCAACTCCGAAGTGGGCTCGACCGATTCGTCGGTGACGATCGACCCGGCGACCCGTACCGTCTCCGGCTCGGTGACCTCCGGCGACTTCTGCGGCTACCTCGATCCGGAGGGCCAACGGGCCTACTACACCCTGTACTTCACCGCCCGCTTCGACCGTGACTTCAAGGCCACCGGCACCTGGCAGGACGACAGGCTGAGCCCGGGCTCCACCTCGGCCTCCGGCGGCACCGGCGGCTTCTCCCAGGGCGGACGGCCCGTCGCCGGCAAGGGCGCGGGCGGCTATGTGGAGTTCGCGCCGGGCGGCGGACCCGTGAACGTCAAGGTCGGCATCTCCTATGTGAGCCAGGCCGGGGCCGCCGCCAACCTCGCCGCGGAGAACCCGCCGAAGCGCTCCTTCGACGCCGTGCGGGCCGCCGCCCACGACGCCTGGCGGGAGCGTCTCGGCGCCGTCCGGGTCGGCGGCGGCACCGACGACGAACGCACCACCTTCTACACCGCGCTCTACCACTCCCTGCTGCACCCGAACGTCATCAGTGACGTCGACCGCCGATACCGGGGCGCCGACGGCAAGGCACACACCGTTCGCAAGGGGCACCTGGCCCAGTACGGCACCTTCTCCGGCTGGGACGTCTACCGCGACCAGGTGCAGCTGCTGACCCTGCTCGACCCGCGCACCGGCTCGGACATCGCGCAGTCCCTGTACGAACTCGCCCGGCAGAACGGCGGTGTCTGGGACCGCTGGCTGCACGGCGCGAGCGGCACGCACGTCATGAACGGCGACCCCTCACCGACCGCCCTCGCCGGCATCCGCGCCTTCGGCGGCACGGACTTCGATCTGCGCGGGGCGCTGTCGTCGCTGGTCCGGGCGGCGACCGTGCCCACCGGGCAGGACCTGTCGGCGGCCGGCAAGCCCGTCCTGTCCGTGGGCCAGCGCCCCTCCCTGGACAAGTACCTGAAGCTGCACTACATGCCGTCCGTCTCCAACGCCTGGGGCGGGGCGGCGGAGACCCTGGAGATGTCGACCGCCGACTTCTCCCTCTCCCAACTCGCCACGGCGGCCGGGGAGAAGGACACGGCGGCCGCCTTCGCCGGGCGCGCCCAGTGGTGGCAGAACAACTTCAACATCGCCGCCGATCCGACGGGCGGCTACATCGCCAACCGCAAGGCCGACGGCAGTTGGGTCACCGGCTTCACCCCGGCCACCGGCAACGGCTTCGTCGAGGGTACGGCCGCGCAGTACACGTGGATGGTCCAGCACAACCCGGCCGGCCTGTTCGCGGCGATGGGCGGCAGGGACAGCGCGCTGGCCCGCCTCGACACCTTCTTCCACGACAGCGACGGGAGCTGGGCGTTCACCGGCAGCGGCGGCGACAAGTCCGAACTGGACAACGAACCGTCGATCAACGTGCCCTACCTGTACGACTACGCGGGTGCTCCCTACAAGACGCAGGAGACCGTGCGGGCCGCGATGCGGCAGCTCTGGTCGACGCAGCCCGGCGGCATCCCCGGCAACGACGACCTCGGCGCGATGTCCTCCTGGTACGTCTTCTCCGCGCTCGGGATGTACCCCCAGGTGCCCTCCCGAGCCGAACTCACCCTGGCGTCACCGCTGTTCCCGCGCATCGAGATCGACCGTCCCCGGGGCAACGACATCTCCATCCGCGCGAACGGTGCCGCCGCCGACGCCCCGTACATCACCTCGCTGAAGGTCAACGGCCGTACCAGCCAGCGGCCTTGGCTGCCCGCGTCCCTCGTGCGGGACGGCGGCCGGCTCGACTACACGCTCTCCGGTACGCCCGACAAGGCCTGGGGCAGCGATCCCGCCGACGCCCCGCCGTCCTTCCGGCAGGGCGAGCAGCCGTACCAGATCGGCGTCGGACCGACGACGGCGACCCTCGCACCCGGCGAGAGCACCGAGGTCGGCATCCGTGCCCTGTCGATGAGCGGGGGAGCGGGGCCCGAGGTGCGGTTCCGGGTCGAGACACCCGAGGGGGTCACCGCGACTCCCGCTTCCGGCACGGTCGTCGACGGCTCGCAGAAGATCACGCTCAGCTCGGCCAGGGACATGAAGCAGGGCTTCTACGACGTCGAGGTCACCGTGACCTCCGACGGCACCTCCTACGAGCAGCCGGTCGCCCTCACCGTGGCCGCCCCCGGCACCCTGCTCGCCGCCTACGACAACACCGGTGTCTCGGACGACGCCGGCGAGCACGACGAGGCCGACTACGACGGCGGCGGCTGGAGCTACTCCCGCCAGGCACTCGCCGCGGCCGGTCTGACACCGGGCGCGCGGGGGACGGTCGACGGGCTCACCTTCACCTGGCCCGACTCGCCCGCCGGCCGCCCGGACAACGTCTCGTCCGACGGGCAGACCGTCCGCCTCGACAGCCCGGCAGCCGCGTTGTCCTTCGTCGGCAGCGCGGTCAACGGCAACCAGCAGGCCAAGGCCACCGTCACCTACACCGACGGAGGCACCGAGGCGATCGATCTCTCCTTCACCGACTGGACCGTCGGCGGGGGCGGCGGCACCGTCCAGTACGGCAACGAGGTCCTCGCCAGGACCGCGTACCGGAACGTCGCCGGCGCGGACAAGGACCCGGTCGCGACCTACGTCTTCGCCACGAAGCCGTTCGCGGCACCTCAGGGGAGGACCATCGCAAGCGTGACGCTGCCGCGGAACACGGATCTGCACGTGTTCACACTGGCGACGGGCTGACCGGCAACGCCGTTGTGCGGAGAGGCGCGGATCTCCTTGCGGAGGTCCGCGCCTCTCGGGCGAAGCTGATGCCCTCCAGGTAGGAGAGCGTGCGGCGGGCGCCCACGCCAGAAGCGGCATCAGGCCCCCAACTCGGCTGCTCAGGCGAGCAGTTCGACCTCCGACACGGTCGGCTGGCCGTCGAACACCAGGCGGTACTTCCCGTACGTACCCGGGGAGCCCACGCTGAACGCCCGGGTCTGACGGTCCCAGGTGAAGGACTCGCCGGACCGTTTGTCGAGCGTCTTCCACGTGGTGCCGTCGTCGGAGCCCTGGAGCGTCCAGCCGGTCGGCGCCTTGGAGTGGTCCCCCGACGAGGTCAGCGTGTACTGAAGGCCCTTGACCGGACCCGAGACCGGCAGGTCCACGGAGGTCACGGTCGCGTCCGTCGCCGAGGTGTCGTCGAACAGCGGCCCGTCACCCTTCAGCACGTCCGCCCGGGGCGTCGCCACCTTGTCGCCCTGGGTGATGGACACCGGCCCCGCGTTCTTGCCCGAGCCCCACCCCGAGGGCTTGGCCCCCATGTCGAACTCGAGGACCCCGCCCTTCGACAGCAGCGAGTGCGGCAGCGAAGTCGAGTTCCACGCACGGCCGTTGAAGCGCACGCCCTGGACGTAGACGTTCTTCTGGCTGTTCCTCGGCGCCTTGATCACCAGATCCTGCCCGTTCTCCAGGTGCACCGTGGCCTTCTTGAACAGCGGGGAGCCGATGGTGTACTCACCGCTGCCCATGACCAGCGGGTAGAAGCCGAGCGCGGAGAAGAGGTACCAGCCCGACTGCTCGCCGTTGTCCTCGTCGCCGTGGTAGCCCTGGCCGATCTCACTGCCCACGTAGAGCCGGGACAGTATCTCGCGGACCTTCGCCTGCGTCTTCCACGGCTGGCCGGCCGCGTCGTACAGGTACGGGATGTGGTGCGCGGGCTGGTTGGACTGCCCGAGCATGCCCATCCGGGTGTCGCGGGCCTCGGTCATCTCGTGGATGACGCCCCCGTACGAGCCGGAGAACCGCGGGTCGGCCGTCTCCGGCGTGGAGAAGAACGTGTCGAGCTTCTGCGCCAGCGCGTCCCGGCCGCCGTACAGGTTGGCCAGGCCCCGGGTGTCCTGCGGGACCGTGAAGGCGTAGCCCCAGCCGTTGCTCTCGGTGTAGTCGTACCCCCACACGCGCGGGTCGTACTTCGAGGCGTCCAGCCGCCAGTCGCCCTGGTCGTCCCGCCCCTGGAAGAAGTCGACCTGCTTGTCGTAGAGGTTGACGTAGTCCTGGGCGCGGTTGAGGAAGTACTCCGACTCCTCCTTGTAGCGCTTGTCACCAGTCTTCGCGTACAGGGCCTGGCCCATCCGCGCGATGCCGTAGTCGTTGTTGTAGCCGTCCATCGCCCAGGAGAAGCCCTCGCCCGTGGAGGTGGTGGTGTAGCCGAGGAACGGGGAGGTGGCCATGCCCTTGCGGCCCACGCCCGACGTCGGCGGAACGACCGTCGCGTTCTTCACGGCAGCCTCATAGGCCGCCTTCGCGTCGAACTTCACGCCCTTGACGTAGGCGTCCGCGAAGGCCACGTCCGAGGACGTGCCGGTCATCAGGTCCGCGTAGCCGGGGGAGGACCAACGGGCCGTCCAGCCGCCGTCCTTGTACTGCTGGACGAACCCGTCCACCATCTCGCCCGCCTGACTCGGCGTCAGCAGGGAGTAGGCGGGCCAGGTCGTCCGATAGGTGTCCCAGAAGCCGTTGTTGACGTACACCTTCCCGTCGACGATCTTCGACCCGGTGTGGGTCGGGGTGTCCGCCCCGGGCATCGGGGAGAACGGCGAGGCGTACTGCTCCTTCGAACCGACCTTCTCGAAACCGGAGTTGGGGTAGAGGTACAGCCGGTACATGCTGGAGTACAGCGTGGTCAGCTGGTCGCTCGTCGCGCCCTCGACCTCCACCTTGCCCAGCAGCCTGTCCCAGGCCCGCTGGGCGCCCTTCCTGACCGTGTCGAAGGAGGTGCCGTCCGGGATCTCCTGACGCAGGTTGTCCTTGGCCTGGTCGACGCTGATCAGCGAGGTGGCCAGACGCAGGTTCACGGTGTGGTCGGAGCCCGCGTCGAAGCGCAGATAACCCTTGACGCCGCTCGCGGAGCCGTCCGTCACCGGCTTGTCGAAGACGCCGTACACGAACAGCCGGGTGGCGCCGGTCGACAGCCCGGACTTGACGTCCGAGTAGCCGGTGACGACCCCGTTGTCCTTGTCGAGGGTGAGCCCCGCCTGCTCGGTGACGTTGTCGAAGATCACGCTCGCGTCGTCGCCCGGGTAGGTGAAGCGCAGGGCGGCCGCGTGGTCGGTCGGGGTCATCTCGGCCTTGAGACCGTTCTCGAAGCGCACCCCGTAGTAGTACGGCCGCGCGGTCTCGTTCTCGTGCCGGAACGCCAGCTCACGCGCCTCACGGCCGGTGTCCGGGGTGCCGGCGGCCGCCGAGGGCATCAGCTGGAAGGTCTGCCGGTCACCCATCCACGGGCTCGGCTCATGGCTCGCGCTGAACGCCTGGATCGTCGGCAGGTTGTCGTCGTTGTTGGCGCGCGCGTAGTCGTACAGCCAGCTCAGCGAGGACGCGTTGGTCACCGGGGTCCAGAAGTTGAACCCGTGCGGCAGCGCGGTCGCGGGGAAGTTGTTGCCGCGGGAGAAGCTGCCGCTGGAGTTGGTGCCCCGGGTGGTCAGCACGTAGTCCGACAGATGCGCCTTCGGCTGCTCCTGCGCCACCGGCCTGATCGCCAGGTCGTCCAGCCAGCCCCGGAACCTCGCCGGGCCCCTGGGGGAGTCGTACCCGATCAGGATCCGGTCGACGGTCTTCCCGGCCGCGACCGACCCGATCCTCGAGACCACGTTGTTCCACTGGTTGACGTACAGCACCTTCGACGCGCCCTGCCCCTGGGGGCTGAGCGGGAAGCCGTGCTGGTCGGCGGCGCCCAGATCGCTGAGGCGGGTGCCGTCGGTGAAGACCAGGTCGACGGAGACGTTCGTGGCGTCGTAGTCGCGGTCGCCGTCGGCCATCTGCGGATACAGGCGGTACGACAGCTGGGTGTCCCGGTCGACCTTCACGTTCACGTCGAAGATCTTGTTGTACGAGTACGCCCGCCCGTCGGCCGTGTGCCGGCCGGCGTAGCGCAGCGCACGCTTTCCGGTGAACCCGGCGGCCGCCTTCGCGGTCGGCGATCCGGCGGGCCCGCGGTCGACCAGCGACAGCATGTCCTCGGGCACCGAGCCGCCGCTGCCGCCCGTGGAGAGCTGCAGGTCCGCCAGCTGCAGGATGTCGGCGCCGTTGTTCTTGGTGATGTCGAGCCGGAAGTGCTCGTACTCGGCCGGCGCCGCCAGGTCGTACTGCTTGGTCTGGAACCGCTCCGAGAAGGACTGTCCGGAGCGGGTGTCGACGGTCTTCCAGTCCTTGCCGTCCGTCGAGCCCTGCAGGGTCCAGTCCTGCGGGTCGCGCCCGGCCTCGTCGTTGGCGGAGGTCAGCGCGTAGGTGGTGATCGCGTACGGCTTTTCGAGGTCGAACTCCACCCAGCCGGTGGGCGCGAAGGTCAGCCACTTGGTGCCGGACTCGCCGTCGACCAGGTTCTCCTTCACCTCGCCGCCGCCCGAGTTCTCGCTGCTGGCCCGGACGTCCGTGACATGGTCGTTCACGTTCCCGGCGACACCGCTGCTGTAGCCGCCGTCGACACCGGAGGCCCGCTTGCTCCCGTCCGGCGCGGTGTCCACCGTGTTCAGCCAGGTCGGCGCCGGGTCACCCGCCTCGAACGAGGACGTGAACTCCCGGTCCGCCTTGGCCGGAGCCTCCGGCAGGGCGACCGCCGCCCCCTGCGACCCCACAGCCATGACAAAGGCGGCCGTGAGGACGACCGCCGTACCCCGTCTGTGCCGAGCTCTGTGTCTCATGGACCAGCACCCCTCCTGCGCCAACCGGACAACGTTGTCAACTTTGCTGCGCAGAGACCAGTAGTGGGTCAAGTGGTCTGTGCTGTCAAGGGTGTTGGGTGTGGCATTCGGGGCTTATGTCGAGGATTTTTCCGGCAAGCGGTACACAGGGCGCTCATATTTCCGCGAGGTCTCAACTCGGAAAAGACCGATGACCAACCTTGCATTCGATCTTGCTCCGTCCGCGGGAAGTGGACTATACCTGTCGGCACTTCACACGATCGATACGGCATGATCCGTACGTCCTGCACGACCCTGCTTGACCTGACCGCGGTGCCCGGAGGATCCGGTTCACCGCCTGAGTCCTGGAGAAGGCGAGGACTTTGAGCATGGGATCCACTTCCGCCGAGAACAACGGCACCGCGGGTGTCGGCCGCCGCGATCTGATCAAGCGGTCGGCCGCACTCGGCCTGATCTCCGTCCCCACGATGAGTTTTCTGGCGGCCTGCGCCAGCGGTGGCGGGGACAACAACTCCAGTGGCAACGACGAGGGCAAGACGTCCAAGTCGAACCCCTTCGGTGCGAAGAAGGGCACCAAGCTCGACGTTGTCATCTTCAAGGGCGGCTACGGCGACGACTACGCCAAGGCGTGGGAGGCGGACTACGAGAAGAAACTCGGTATCACCTCCACCCACACCGGCACCCAGGAGATCACTGGAAAGCTCCAGCCCCGCTTCAACGCGGGCAACCCGCCGGACATCGTCGACGACTCCGGCGCACAGCAGATCAAGGTCGACGTGCTCTACAAGAACGGCCAGCTGCTGGACCTCGCCCCGGTCCTCGACGCGCCATCGGTCGACGACCCGAGCAAGAAGGTCCGCGACATGCTGATCCCCGGCACCCTCGACCCGGGCGTCCAGGAGGGCAAGGTCGTCGCCCTTAACTACATCTACACGGTGTGGGGCCTGTGGTACTCCGGCAAGCTCTTCAAGGAGAAGGGCTGGGAGCCGCCCAAGACCTGGGACGACTTCATCAAGATCTGCCAGGAGGCCAAGAAGGCCGGCATCGGCGGTCTCGCCCACCAGGGCAAGTACCCGTACTACATCAATGTCGCCATCATGGACATGATCGCCAAGAAGGGCGGCATCGACGCCGTCAAGGCGATCGACAACCTCAAGCCGAACGCCTTCGTCGGCTCGCCCGCGGCGCAGGCGGGCGTCGAGGCGATCTACGAGGTCGTGGAGAAGGGCCTGTTGATGCCCGGCACCAACGGCCTGACCCACACCGAGTCGCAGACCCGCTGGAACCAGTACAAAGCGGCGTTCATCACCTGCGGTTCCTGGCTGGAGAACGAGCAGCTCAAGCAGACGCCCTCGGACTTCGACATGAAGTTCCTGCCGATGCCGCTGCTGCCCGACAGCAAGATGCCCTTCGAGGCGATCCGGGCCGGCTCCGGCGAGCCCTTCATCATCCCCGCGAAGGCCAAGAACCTGCCCGGCGCCAAGGAGTTCATGCGGCACATGCTCTCCAAGGAGTGGTCGACGCTCTTCGCCAAGCAGGCCAACTCGCTCACCATCCTCAAGGACGGCGTCGACGCCAGCGTCAAGCTGCGCCCGGGCACGCAGTCCACGGTCGAGGCCTCGAAGGCGGCCGGCGACAACACCTTCCGCTACCTCTACCCGGACTGGTACAGCGAGATGGACACGGCCATCCAGAACGCGTCCAATGAGCTCATGGCCAAGCGCATCCAGCCCAAGGAGTGGCTGAAGCGGTGTCAGGCCGCCGTCGACAAGCAGGCCGCGGACCCCGCGTCCAAGAAGAACGTGCACGAATAGGCCACGGGGGCGTCGTGGGGACTGCCTTCGGTGCCGGGCGGTTCCCCGCGCCCCTTTCGGGGCGCTGCACAGACCGGAATATCAGGGGCAGGTATGCGAAAAGGGCAGTACCGGTTCGTCGCGGGGTTCTTGTTCGCTCCCGTGTTGCTCTACGTGGTCTTTGTCATCTGGCCTTACATCCAGACCTTCGGCTATTCCCTCACGGACTGGAAGGGGCAGTCGCAGACCTTCAAGTTCGTCGGGTTCGCCAATTACCGGGCGTTGTTCCACGACGACGTCTTCATGCAGGCCATCTGGCACAACATCCAGTTCCTGGTCTTCATTCCGGTGATCACGATCCTGCTGGCCCTGTTCTTCGCCTTCATGCTGAACGCGGGTGGACGCAGCAAAGCCGGCGGTGTGCAGGGTGTCGCCGGATCGAAGGTCTACAAAATCGTCTACTTCTTCCCGCAGGTGTTGTCGCTCGCGATTCTCGCGGTGTTGTTCAACGCGGTCTACCGCAGTGACGGCGGCGGTCTGCTCAACGGCGTCCTGATCAAGGTCCACCTGGTCGACCCGGACAACCCCGTCGAATGGCTCAACGAGCCGCACATGGTGCTGTGGGCGCTGATGGTCGCCGTGATCTGGCAGGGTGTCGGCTTCTATCTGGTGCTGTTCTCGGCGGCCATGCAGTCCATCCCGAAGGACATCTACGAGGCCGCGCTCATCGACGGCGCCAACCGCAACCAGTCGTTCTTCCGGATCACCCTGCCGCTGCTGTGGGACACCGTGCAGACGGCGTGGGTGTACCTCGGCATCATCGCCATGGACATGTTCGTGCTGGTCTCCTCGATGACCCAGAACATGGGCGCCTACGGCGGCGGACCCGACCACCACAGCGACGTCATGGCGACCGTGATGATGCGCAACTTCCTGTACTTCGGCAAGAGCGGCTACGCCTGTGCCATGGGTGTCGTGATGCTGCTGCTCACCCTGATCCTGTCCGTCTTCACGCTGCGCGTCACCCGCCGCGAGCGCATCGAGTTCTGAGCGGGAGACAAGACGATGAGCGCCCCCATCAAGGAGACCCCGGCCGCCCCCGCCGAGCGGCCCGTCGCCAAGAGCCCCGCCCGCCCCGACGACAAGCGCGGCGAGGGCGTCGTACTGAACGTCTTCTCGCACGGCTTCCTCGCCCTGTGGGCCCTGCTGATCGTGCTGCCACTGCTGTGGCTGGTGATCAGCTCCTTCAAGACCGACGCCCAGATCGGCGGCTCGGCCTTCGGCTGGCCGCACAACTGGTCCTTCGGCGTCTTCCACCGCGCCTGGAACAAGGGCATCGGCGACTACTTCCTGAACACCGTGATCGTCCTGGTCTTCTCGGTGCCGCTGACCATGCTCTTCGGCTCCATGGCGGCCTACGTACTGGCCCGCTACCAGTTCTGGGGCAACCGGCTGCTGTACTACTTCTTCGTCGCCGGCGCGATGTTCCCGGTGTTCCTCGCCCTCGTCCCGCTGTTCTTCATGGTCAAGCGGCTGGACATGCTCAACACCTACCAGGGGCTGATCCTGGTCTACATCGCCTACTCGATGCCGTTCACGGTGTTCTTCATGCACGCCTTCTTCCGGACCCTGCCGACGGCGGTCTTCGAGGCGGCGATCCTGGACGGCGCCTCGCACACCCGGACCTTCTTCCAGGTCATGCTGCCGATGGCGAAGCCCGGACTGATCAGCGTGGGCATCTTCAACACGCTCGGCCAGTGGAACCAGTTCATCCTGCCGACGGTCCTCATGCAGCCGCAGAGCGGCGGCGACCCCGAGCGGTACGTCCTCACCCAGGGCCTCATCCAGCTGCAACAGCAGCAGGGCTACGCCTCCGACCTGCCGGTCCTGTTCGCCGGCGTGACCATCGCCATGATCCCGATGCTCGTGGTGTACCTGTCCTTCCAGCGTCAGGTGCAGGCGGGACTGACCTCGGCGACCCTCAAGTAGGCGGGAGCCCCGCCTTCGCGCGGCGCCCACGAGCGCGCCGTCCCCGGACCCGGGGGCGGCGCGCTCATATGTGCGTCCATCCACCCGGATACGGTTCAACCTCTTGACGGGAGGCAACCCGAACGGCTCAGCTTAGAGTTCACTAGTTGGACATAGACGGGGCCTCATCGAGGCGGTCCCGTGCGCAGGAGGTCGTCGTGGAGACTCCGGGGTCGCAGTCGTCACTGCACCGAGCCAACCTGGAACGGGTCGTACGGGCCGTCCGGCTGGCCGGGTCCCTCACGCAGGCGGAGATCGCGCGGACGACGGGCCTGTCCGCGGCGACGGTCTCCAACATCGTCCGCGAGCTCAAGGACGGCGGAACGGTCGAGGTCACGCCCACCTCGGCGGGTGGCCGCAGGGCGCGGAGCGTCTCGCTGAGCGGGGACGCCGGCATCGTCATAGGGGTCGACTTCGGGCATACGCACCTGCGGGTCGCCGTCGGCAACCTCGCCCATCAGGTGCTCGCCGAGGAGTCCGAGCCGCTGGACGTGGACGCCTCCTCGACCCAGGGCTTCGACCGGGCGGAGGAGCTGGTCAACCGCCTGATCAGCGCAACGGGCGTGGACCGGTCGAAGATCGCCGGAGTGGGCCTCGGCGTGCCCGGACCGATCGACGTCGAGTCGGGGACGCTGGGCTCCACCGCCATCCTGCCGGGCTGGACCGGCACCAGGCCCGCCGAGGAGCTGCGGGGGCGGCTCGGCGTGCCGGTGCACGTGGACAACGACGCCAACCTCGGCGCCCTCGGTGAGCTGGTCTGGGGCAGCGGGAGGGGCGTGCGTGATCTTGCATACATCAAGGTCGCGAGCGGTGTGGGCGCCGGTCTGGTGATCAACGGGAAGATCTACCGCGGGCCAGGTGGTACAGCGGGAGAAATCGGACATATTACTCTTGATGAATCCGGCCCCGTCTGCCGCTGCGGAAACCGGGGCTGCCTGGAGACCTTCGCGGCCGCGCGCTATGTGCTGCCGCTGCTCCAGTCCAGCCACGGTACGGATCTGACGATGGAAGGCGTCGTGCGGCTGGCCAGGGACGGAGACCCGGGCTGCCGTCGCGTGATCGCCGACGTCGGCCGCCACATCGGCTCTGGAGTCGCCAATCTCTGCAATCTGCTGAACCCGAGCCGGGTGGTGCTTGGCGGTGATCTCGCCGAGGCCGGTGAGCTGGTGCTCGGGCCGATCAGGGAGTCTGTCGGCCGCTACGCAATCCCCAGCGCGGCGCGCCAACTGTCCGTTCTCCCCGGGGCACTTGGGGGCCGTGCGGAGGTGCTCGGAGCACTCGCTCTCGCGCTCAGCGAGATGGGTGATTCGACCCTTTTGGACGGCACGCTCGCTACGGCGACCCCTGCCTTCACTTAGAGAACGGATGGCACCGTTGCCATCTCGTTAAGGATTTACTTCTTGACGTCGCACGTGTGGCCGAGTTGACTTCCAGCCACCTCGGCCGCAACGTCGCGGCCTCGTCAGGGAGGTTTCTGAAGTGAACACGCGTATGCGTCGTGCCGCGTTTGCCGTTGCTGCCGGTGCGATGGCCGTTTCGCTGGCCGCCTGTGGCTCCGCCAAGGAGTCCGGCAACAAGAGCAGCTCTTCGAGCTCGTCGTCCAAGAAGGGCGACAACATCAAGGTCGGTCTCCTGCTTCCGGAGAACCAGACCGCGCGTTACGAGAAGTTCGACAAGCCCCTGATCGAGAAGAAGGTCAAGGAGCTGACCAACGGCAAGGGCACGGTCGTCTACGCCAACGCCAAGCAGGACGCCAGCCTCCAGGCGCAGCAGGTCGACACCATGGTCACCCAGAAGGTCGACGTGCTGATCGTGGACGCGGTGGACTCCGCGGCCATCAAGAACTCGGTCCAGAAGGCCAAGGACGCCGGCATCCCGGTCGTCGCCTACGACCGCCTCGCGCAGGGCCCGATCTCCGGCTACACGTCCTTCGACAACGAGACCGTCGGCAAGACCCAGGGCGAGGCCCTGCTGAAGGCCCTCGGCTCGAAGGCCAAGTCCGGCAAGATCGTCATGATGAACGGGGCCTCGACCGACCCGAACGCCGCCCAGTTCAAGAAGGGCGCCCTCTCCGTCCTCCAGGGCAAGGTCAACATCGGCGAGTCCTACGACACCAAGGACTGGAAGCCGGAGAACGCCAACGCCAACATGGAGGCGGCGATCTCGGCGATCGGCAAGAAGAACCTCATCGGTGTCTACTCGGCCAACGACGGCATGGCCGGCGGTATCATCACCGCCCTCAAGGCCGCCGGTATCTCCAACATCCCGGTCACCGGCCAGGACGCGGAGCTCGCGGGTGTGCAGCGCATCGTCACCGGCACGCAGTACATGAGCGTCTACAAGCCCTACCCGACCGAGGCCAACACCGTCGCGGAGATGGCCGTCGACATCGCCCAGGGCAAGGACCTCAGCTCCGTCGCTCCCGACAAGGTCGACAGCCCGAGCGACAAGGGCATCCCGGCGAAGATCATCTCGGTCGTCGCGCTGACCAAGGACAACATCAACGACACCGTCATCAAGGACGGCATCTACACGGTCGCCGACATCTGCACCCCGCAGTACAAGGCCGCCTGCGACAAGATCGGTCTGAAGTAGACAGCGGCAGGTCCCTTCCCAGGTAAGGGAATTCGCTCTTGAATTCCCTTACGGGACGCCCGCTCCAAGGCTCCTCCGGCGCCCCGCGCATCACACAGCCCCGCAAGCTAGCTGCGGGGCGCCGGACGGATCAGCCCCCCCCAAAACTTCTGCACAACCTCCCGCCGGGTCAGGCGGCGAAGGAGATGGTTCACGTGTCCGCTACGCCCGTGCTGGCGTTGCGCGGGGTCTCCAAGCGGTTCGGTGCCGTCCAGGCGCTCACCGACGTAGAGCTTGAGGTCCACGCCGGTGAGGTGGTCGCCCTGGTGGGCGACAACGGCGCCGGAAAGTCCACGCTGGTCAAGACGATCGCCGGCGTGCACCCCATCGATGAGGGCGTCATCGAGTGGGACGGCAAGTCCGTCTCGATCAACAGGCCGCACGACGCCCAGCACCTGGGCATCGCGACGGTGTACCAGGACCTCGCGCTGTGCGACAACATCGACGTCGTGGGCAACCTGTACCTGGGCCGTGAGGTCCGCAAGTACGGCGTGCTCGACGAGGTCGAGATGGAGCGCCGCTCGCGCGAGCTGCTGGACCAGCTGTCCATCCGCATCCCCAGCGTCCGTATCCCGATCGCCTCGCTCTCCGGCGGCCAGCGCCAGACCGTGGCCATCGCCCGCTCGATGCTGGGCGAGCCGAAGCTGGTCATCCTGGACGAGCCCACCGCCGCTCTCGGTGTCGAGCAGACCGCGCAGGTCCTCGACCTCGTGGAGCGGCTGCGGGAACGTGGTCACGCCGTGATCCTCATCAGCCACAACATGGCCGACGTGAAGGCCGTCGCCGACAAGGTGGCGGTGCTGCGTCTGGGTCGTAACAACGGCGTCTTCGAGGTCAAGTCGACCTCGCAGGAAGAGATCATCTCCGCCATCACCGGCGCCACGGACAACGCCGTGACCCGTCGTGCGGCGCGCAGCACTGGGGAGATCAAGAAGTGAGCATCGACAAGACCTCCACGCCTCCCGAGGACCACGTGGTGGAGAACCCCGAGGCCGCGGCTGGTGCCGCGACCGTGGTCGACCCCCGGCTGCTGGTGCGCGAACAGGGCTTCGCGGGGTACATCACCGAGTTCAAGCGCAAGATCAAGGCGGGTGACCTGGGCTCCATCCCGGTCGTCATCGGTCTGGTGATCATCTGGATCATCTTCCAGAGCCTGAACTCCAACTTCCTGAGCGCGAACAACCTCTCCGACATCTCCGTCACGATGGTCGGTACGGGCATGATCGCCGTCGGCATCGTCTTCGTGCTGCTGCTCGGCGAGATCGACCTGTCGGTCGGCTCGGTCTCCGGTGTCGCGGGCGCGAGCTTCGCCGTACTGAACGTCAACCACGGCATGAGCGAGTGGCTGGCGTTCATCCTGGCGATCCTCACCGGCACCGTCGCCGGCGCGATCCACGGTTTCGTCTTCGCGAAGATCGGTGTGCCCGCGTTCGCGGTCACCCTGGCCGGCCTGCTGTTCTGGAACGGCTTCATGCTCCAGATCCTGGGCTCCAACGGCACGATCAACCTCAACAGCGACGGCATGGTCGCCAAGTTGACGACGTACTACTTCAGCGACGTCGCCGCCTCCTACGGCCTGGCCATCGCGGTGACCGCGCTGTTCTTCCTCAGCTCCTACTTCGGCAACAAGCGCCGCGAGGCGGCAGGCGTGCCGTCCCGGCCGGTGAGCGAGACCATTCTCCGCACGGTGCTGCTGGCGATCGTCGCCTTCGCCGTGGCCATCGTCTACAACCAGTACAAGGGCCTGCCGCTGGCCGTCGTGATCTTCGTCGGTGTGCTGCTGGTCACGGACTTCATCCTGCGCCGCACGCCGTACGGCCGGAAGATCTTCGCGCTCGGCGGCAGCGTCGAGGCCTCCCGGCGTGCCGGTATCAACGTGGAGATGGTCCGGATCTCGGTCTTCGCGATCTCCGGCACCTTCGCCGCGCTCGGCGGTCTGTTCATCGCCTCGAAGATCGCCTCGGCCAACCAGGGCGCCGGTGGCGGTGACCTGCTGATGAACGCCATCGCGGCGGCCGTCATCGGTGGCACGTCCCTCTTCGGCGGCCGCGGCCGCACCTGGAACGCGCTCCTCGGTGTGCTGGTGATCGTCTCCATCCAGTACGGCCTCGCCCTGCAGGGCATCGCCTCGCCGGTGCAGTACATGATCACTGGTGGTGTTCTGCTGGCGACCGTCGTCATCGACGCGATCACCCGCAGGACGCAGAAGACGGCCGGACGCGCGTAACCGACCGCACCCGATGCCCGGCACCCCACAGGTGCCGGGCATCGTCGTGTCGTAGGACCGGGGAATCGTGGGTACAGCCGATCGCGTGACCTACGACGCACCGCCCGGGCGTCACCCGCACAGGCGGAACATTAGACTCGACAAGCCCGGCAACAGCTCTACTGCAAGGAGGCACGGGTGCCGCTGCTGACCCGTATCAGGGGACCGCGCGATCTGGACCGGCTCAGCCCCGAGGAGCTGGTGCAGCTGGCAGAGGAGATCCGGACCTTCCTCGTCGACGCCGTCTCCAAGACCGGCGGCCACCTCGGCCCCAACCTCGGTGTGGTGGAGCTGACCATCGCCCTGCACCGGGTCTTCGACTCGCCCCGGGACAAGGTGCTGTGGGACACCGGCCACCAGTCCTACGTGCACAAGCTGCTCACCGGCCGCCAGGACTTCTCGCGGCTGAAGATGAAGGGCGGTCTGTCGGGCTACCCCTCGCAGGCCGAGTCCGAGCACGACGTCATCGAGAACAGCCACGCCTCCACGGTCCTCGGCTGGGCCGACGGGCTCGCCAAGGCCAACCAGATCCTCGAGCGCGACGACCACGTGGTCGCCGTGATCGGTGACGGGGCGCTGACCGGCGGCATGGCCTGGGAGGCCCTCAACAACATCGCCGACGCCAAGGACCGCCCCCTCGTCATCGTCGTCAACGACAACGAGCGGTCGTACGCGCCGACCATCGGCGGCCTCGCGAACCACCTCGCCACCCTGCGCACCACCGACGGCTACGAGCGCTTCCTGGCCCGCGGCAAGGACCTCCTCGGGCGCACCCCGGTCGTCGGCAAGCCCCTCTACGAGACCCTGCACGGCGCCAAGAAGGGCCTGAAGGACTTCATCGCGCCGCAGGGCATGTTCGAGGACCTGGGCCTGAAGTACGTCGGCCCCATCGACGGCCACGACATCGAGGCGCTGGAGTCCGCGCTGGCCCGGGCCAAGCGGTTCGGCGGCCCGGTGATCGTCCACTGCCTCACCGAGAAGGGCCGCGGCTACCAGCCCGCCCTCCAGGACGAGGCCGACCGCTTCCACGGCATCGGCCCCATCCACCCCGACACCGGCCTGCCGATCAAGGCGTCCGGCGCCGACTGGACCTCCGTCTTCGGCGACGAGATGGTCGAGCTCGGCAAGGAACGGAAGGACATCGTCGCCATCACGGCCGCGATGCTCCAGCCGGTCGGCCTGAAGAAGTTCGCCGACACCTTCCCCGAGCGGATCTACGACGTCGGCATCGCCGAGCAGCACGGCGCCGTCTCCGCGGCCGGCCTCGCGCACGGCGGACTGCACCCCGTCTTCGCCGTCTACGCCACCTTCCTCAACCGTGCCTTCGACCAGGTCCTGATGGACGTTGCGCTGCACAAGTGCGGCGTGACCTTCGTGCTGGACCGGGCCGGCGTCACCGGCACCGACGGCGCCTCCCACAACGGCATGTGGGACATGTCGATCCTCCAGGTCGTCCCGGGCCTCAGGCTGGCCGCCCCGCGCGACGCCGACCAGGTGCGCGCGCAGCTGCGCGAGGCCGTCCAGGTCAAGGACGCGCCGACCGTGGTGCGCTTCTCCAAGGGCGCGGTCGGTCCCGCCGTACCCGCCGTGGGACGGGTGGGCGGCATGGACGTCCTGCGCCAGCCGGGCACGGACACGCCGGACGTGCTGCTGGTCTCCGTGGGCGCCCTGGCGCCCATGTGCCTGGAGATCGCCGAGCTGCTGAAGAAGCAGGGCATCTCCACCACGGTCGTCGACCCGCGCTGGGTCAAGCCGGTCGACGAGGCCATGGCCCCGCTCGCCGAGCGGCACCGGGTGGTCGTCACCGTCGAGGACAACTCCCGGGTCGGGGGCGTCGGTTCGGCGATCGCGCAGGCGCTGCGGGACGCGGGCGTGGACGTACCCCTGCGCGACTTCGGCATCCCGCCGCGCTTCCTCGACCACGCCTCGCGCGCCGAGGTGATGGCGGAGATCGGCCTCACCGCCCCCGACATCGCCCGCCAGGTCACCGGCCTCGTCTCCAAGCTCGACGGCCGTTACGACCGTGCGGTGGCCGAGGTGGAGCCCGCCCGGGACTGACGCGACACCCGCCTCCCATGGGCCGCTTCCGCCACCACCAGGGGTGGTGAAGGCGGCCCATTCGCGTGAATCCGCTCGCGCCGGGGCATACGCACTACGCCCCCTCTCGATCATGTCGGGGACGACACAGCGTGGGAGGTACGCCCGTGAGCAGCACCCTCTTCAGGACGAAGAACATCGAGCAGTCCATCCGGGACACCGAGGAGCCCGAGCACGCGCTCCGAAAATCCCTGTCCGCGCTGGATCTGACGGTCTTCGGCGTCGGTGTCATCATCGGCACCGGCATCTTCGTCCTCACCGGCACGGCCGCCAAGAACACCGCGGGCCCCGCCGTGTCCCTGTCCTTCGTCGTCGCCGGCGTGGTCTGCGCGCTCGCCGCGCTGTGCTACGCCGAGTTCGCCTCCACGGTCCCGGTCGCCGGCTCCGCGTACACCTTCTCCTACGCCTCGCTCGGGGAGTTCCCGGCCTGGATCATCGGCTGGGACCTGGTTCTCGAGCTGGCGCTGGGCACGGCGGTGGTGGCCGTCGGCTGGTCCGGCTACATCCACTCGCTGCTGGACAACGCGGGCTGGCATCTGCCCGCCTCGCTCAGCGGCCGGGACGGTGCCTCCGGGTTCGGCTTCGACATCCTCGCCGCCGCGCTCGTGCTGCTGCTCACCGCCATCCTCGTCATCGGCATGAAGCTCTCCGCCCGGGTCACCTCGGTCGTCGTCGCCATCAAGGTCGCCGTCGTCCTCGTCGTCATCATCGCGGGCGCGTTCTTCATCAAGGGCGACAACTACAACCCGTTCGTCCCCAAGGCGCAGACCGTGGAGGCGGGGGGCAACCTCAAGGCGCCGCTGATCCAGCTGATGTTCGGATGGGCGCCCTCCAACTTCGGCGTCATGGGCATCTTCACCGCCGCGTCCGTGGTGTTCTTCGCCTTCATCGGCTTCGACGTCGTCGCCACGGCGGCGGAGGAGACGCGGAACCCGCAGCGGGACGTACCGCGCGGGATCATCGGGTCCCTGATCATCTGCACGGCGCTCTACGTGGCCGTGTCGATCGTGGTGACCGGCATGCAGAAGTACACGAAGCTGTCGGTGGACGCGCCGCTGGCCGACGCGTTCAAGGCGACGGGACACCCCTGGTTCGCGGGTCTGATCAGCTTCGGCGCGGCGGTCGGCCTCACCACGGTCTGCATGATCCTGCTCCTCGGCCAGTCCCGCGTCTTCTTCGCGATGAGCCGCGACGGGCTGCTGCCCCGCTTCTTCTCCCACACCCACCCGCGCTTCCGCACGCCGTACCGCCCGACCATCCTGCTCGGCGTCATCATCGCGATCGTCGCGGGCTTCACCAGCCTCAGCGAACTGGCCGAACTGGTGAACATCGGCACGCTCTTCGCGTTCATCGTCGTCGCGATCAGCGTCATCATCCTGCGCAACACCCGCCCCGACCTGGAGCGCTCCTTCCGCACCCCGTGGGTCCCCTTCGTGCCGATCCTGTCGGTGCTCGCGTCCCTGTGGCTGATGCTCAACCTCCCCGCCGAGACCTGGCTCCGCTTCGGCATCTGGATGGTCATCGGCTTCGCGGTGTACTTCCTCTACGGCCGCACCCACAGCCGCCTGGCGCGCCGCGAGGAGCAGCCGACGGTGCGGTGACGCCGGTGCGGATGGATGCCGCTCGATGGCGGGAGGGCCAGCCGGGACGGGTGCCGACGGCCGCAGGCTGGGTCCGCCGACGTCGGCGCCGGATGCCCGTGGCGGTCGTCGGCCGGAGTGGGGGATGCCGGTGGCGTGAGTCACCGGAGGGCGGATGCCGGTGGGTCAGTCGGCGCTCGTGATGCCTGTGCTGACCGGGGGCAGCAGGGCCGGTGTCGCGGGGGAGGCAGCGAGCGAGGGCGGTGGCGGGCGGCTACGTGTGCCTTACCGTCCGCGGGCCCGCCACCTCCGCGCCCAGCTCCGTCACCCGGCGCCTCAGCTCCCGGTCCGCGGTCACCACCAGGACCGGGCGGTCGCCCGCGGCCGCCACCAGCGCGACCATGTGGTCGTCCCCGCTGCCCGGCGCCGACTCGATCCGCACGCCCGGCACCGGCGTCACACCGCGCGCCGCGCCCTCGACCACGAGCACGATCTCCACGGGCCCGGCGTGCCCCGGCACACCGTCCGCCGCAAGCCGGTCCCGCAGCCGCTCCGCGGCCCCCCGCCGGTCCCGCCACCACCCGTCGGGCACCGACCCGACGACATTGGCGCCGTCGACGATCACCAGCAGCGGGTCGCTCTCACTCATGGGGCAAGGTTCGCACAGCCGGCGCCGGGGCCTCCTTCCGTCGCGCCCGGCCTCGGCGAGTGGAGCAGCCCTGTCCCACCTGCTCACCGGCCCCCGGCAACCGGTGACCGGGGGCCGGCGTGGCCGGAAGCACGCGTCGCCCTGTCAGTCCGTCGGCTTCTCCTCGAAGCTCGCGTAGTACGCCGCGGCCATGTCCTCGTCGCCGTGGCCCTGGCTCGCCGCCCGTTCCATGCGTTCGGCGGTGGCCGTGGCCACGTCCAGGCGTACGCCGTTGGCGCGGCCGGCCTCGACGATGAGGCGGGCGTCCTTGCCGGCCGTGGTCACCGCGAACTGGGCGGGGGAGAGCCGCCCTTCGAGGATCATCCCGGCCTTGGCCTTGAGATAGCCCATGTCCAGCGGCCCGCCCGCGATGAGGTCGAAGAAGCCGGCCGGGTCGACGTCCAGCGCCTTCGACAGGGCCAGCACCTCCCCGGTCGCCGCCGTGGCCGCGAGGACCCAGCTGTTGGCCACGAGCTTCAGCCGCGTCGCGCTGCCCGCCCCGCCGTCGTCCCCGGTCCACACCGTCCGCGCGCCCACCGCGTCGAACACCGGCACCACCACCCCCCGCCCCTCGACCGGTCCGGCGGCCAGCACGGTCAGCTGCCCCGCCTCCGCGGGCTGGCGCGTACCGAGCACCGGGGCGTCGTAGAAGACGAGCCCCCGCTCGGCGGCGAACCCGGCCAGGTCGGCGACCGCGTCGATGCCGGCGGTGGTCGACTGCACCCACGCGGCGCCGGACCGCAGTCCGGAGGCGGCCTCGCGCATGACGTCCAGGGTCGCGGGACCGTCGTACAGCATGGTCAGGACCACGTCGGCGCCCCGTACCGCCTCCTCGGGCGTGTCGGCGATGTGCGCCCCGTCGGCGGCGAGCGGCTCGGCCTTGGCGCGGGTGCGGTTCCAGGCGCGGACGGTGTGTCCGGCGCGGGCGAGGTTGCGGGCCATGGCGGCGCCCATGATGCCCGTACCGAGGACGCTCACGGTGAGCTTGTCGGTCATGAGATCGGCTTCCTTCTCACTTCGTTGCCGAGTGTGTGCGGTGCTGCTCGGGAACAGCCTGCCGGTTCAGTACCCCCTCGTGCTCGTCGGGCACGCGCCCCGGTGGGGCCGGACCGCGCGGCGCCAGGGCGGCCGCTTAAAGTGAACTGGTGAACGGCGACTGGCTTCTGCGCGGCCGTGACGGCCGGCTCAGTGTGTACCTCCCGACGGACGATGCCGTGCTGTGCCGAGCGGAACGCGCCCCCGGCGGCCCCTGGACGGACCCGCGCAGGGTCGGCGGCGAGCAGAAGCTGCACCCGTCCTCGTGCGCCGTCGGACAGGGCGGCGACCTCTACGCCCATCTGGTGTGCTGGCGCCCCACGACGGCCGGTGAGGCGGGCCTGGTGCACTCCACCCACTTCCGGCCCCGGCTCGCGGCCCTCGACTGGGCGTCCATCGGGCACCCCGACAAGAAGGGCGCCCTCACCGGCCCGCCCGCCGTCACGGTCGACGCGCAGGGCCGCGCCCATGTCTTCGTCCGCAACAAGGCCGACGGGGTGAGCCTGGCCGCGCAGAAGGAGAAGGGCGGCTGGGAGCCCTGGGCGGACCTCAAGGGACGTGACGTCCAGGGGGAGTTGGCGGCGGTGACGGGGGAGTCGGGACGCGTGGAGCTGTACGCGGCCGTGCCCGGCGGCATCCTGCACTGGCGGCAGGAGGAACCGGGCGCCGCGCTCACGCTGGAGGAGGCGATGGAGGCGCCGGTCCGCCCCGACACCCTGCGCGCCCTCGCCACGTCCCCCGACAGCACGACGCTCTTCTACACCGACGACTCGGGCGACCTGTGCGCCTGGCGCCCGGGTGCCAAGCCCGTCACCCTGCTGCCCTCCGCCGGGCCCGGTCCGGTCTCCGCCGTCCGCTGCGAACTCGACGGCCACGACTGCACCTTGCTTGCCCAGCGCTCCGCGGCCGGCCGGATCGCCTTCGCCGCGTACCCGACCGAGCAGGAGTCGGCGGGCGCCTGGTGGACCGACTCCGGACCGGCGCTGCCCTCGGACGCCACGGTCTCCCTGACGGTGGACCAGGACGACCGCGTGGTGGCGGCGACGCTGTCCCCCTCGACCGGCCAACTCCTCCTCACCCGCCGCAAGTCCGAACCGGGCCTGGCCCTGGAGGCCTGGCGCGAGGTGTGACCGCCCTTCTCGCAACGAACCCCGGCACGGAACGACAGAGGGCCTCCGCCCGGCGGCGGAGGCCCTCTTCACACGCTGTCAGGTGTTACGCCGGAACCGACGCCACACCCGGAGCCAGGAACTTCTTGCCGTTCACGCGCTCGGAGACACCCTCGCGGTCCAGGTACGGCGTGATACCGCCCAGGTGGAAGGGCCAGCCGGCACCCGTGATCAGGCACAGGTCGATGTCCTGGGCCTCCGCGACGACGCCCTCGTCGAGCATGAGCCCGATCTCCTGCGCCACCGCGTCCAGGACGCGCTCGCGGACCTGTTCCTCCGTCAGGACGCTGTCGCCCTGCTTCAGCAGCGCCGCGACCTCCGGGTCCAGCTCCGGCTTCCCGCTGTCGTAGACGTAGAAGCCGCGCTTGCCCGCCTCGACGACCGCCTTGAGGTTGGGGGAGACCGTGAAGCGATCCGGGAAGGCCCGGTTGAGGGTCTCCGAGACGTGCAGACCGATCGCGGGACCGACCAGCTCCAGGAGGACGAGAGGAGACATCGGCAGGCCCAGGGGCTCCACCGCCTTCTCCGCCACCTCGACCGGGGTGCCCTCGTCGATGACGTTCTGGATCTCGCCCATGAAGCGGGTGAGGATGCGGTTCACGACGAACGCCGGGGCGTCCTTGACCAGGACCGCGGTCTTCTTCAGCTTCTTGGCCACGGCGAACGCGGTCGCGAGCGACGCGTCGTCGGTCTGCTCGCCGCGGACGATCTCCAGGAGCGGCAGGATCGCGACCGGGTTGAAGAAGTGGAAGCCGACGACCCGCTCGGGGTTCTTCAGCTTCGACGCCATCTCCGTCACCGACAGCGAGGAGGTGTTGGTGGCGAGGATCGCGTGCGCCGGCGCGACCGCCTCGACCTCCGCGAACACCTGCTGCTTGACGCCGATCTCCTCGAACACGGCCTCGATGATGAAGTCCGCGTCCGCGAAGCCCTCGGCCTTGTCCAGCACACCGGTGACCAGGGCCTTGAGGCGGTTGGCCTTGTCCTGGTTGATACGGCCCTTGCCGAGCAGCTTGTCGATCTCGGCGTGGACGTAGCCCACACCCTTGTCGACGCGCTCCTGGTCGATGTCGGTCAGTACGACCGGCACCTCCAGGCGGCGCAGGAAGAGCAGGGCGAGCTGGGAGGCCATCAGGCCCGCGCCGACGACACCGACCTTGGTGACCGGACGGGCGAGCGACTTGTCGGGGGCGCCCGCGGGACGCTTGCCGCGCTTCTGCACCAGGTTGAACGCGTAGATGCCGGCGCGCAGTTCACCGCCCATGATCAGGTCGGCGAGGGCCTTGTCCTCGGCGTCGTAGCCCTGCTGCAGGTCGCCGTTCTTGGCGTCGGCGATGATGTCGAGGGCGCGGTAGGCGGCCGGGGCGGCGCCGTGCACCTTGGAGTCCGCGATGAAGCGGCCCTTGGCGACGGCCTGGTCCCAGGCCTCACCGCGGTCGATCACCGGGCGCTCGACGACGATCTCGCCCTTGAGGACGGCCGCCGTCCACAGCAGCGACTGCTCCAGGAAGTCGGCGCCCTCGAAGATGGCGTCGGCGATCCCCAGCTCGTAGACCTGCGCGCCCTTGAGCTGCTTGTTCTGGTTGAGGCTGTTCTCGATGATCACCGAGACGGCCTTGTCGGCGCCGATCAGGTTCGGCAGCAGGGTGCAGCCGCCCCAGCCGGGGACCAGGCCGAGGAAGACCTCGGGCAGGGAGAACGCGGGCAGGGCCGCGGACACCGTGCGGTACTGGCAGTGCAGGCCGACCTCGACGCCGCCGCCCATCGCGGCACCGTTGTAGTAGGCGAACGTCGGCACCGCGAGGCCGCCGAGGCGCTTGAAGACCTCGTGGCCGCCCTTGCCGATGGCCAGCGCGTCCTGGTGCTCCTTCAGCAGCTCGACGCCCTTGAGGTCGGCGCCGACGGCGAAGATGAACGGCTTGCCGGTGATGCCGACACCGACGATCTCCCCGGCCGTGGCCTCCTTCTCGACCTGGTCGATGGCGGTGTTGAGGTTCGCCAGCGAGGCCGGTCCGAAGGTGGTCGGCTTGGTGTGGTCGAAGCCGTTGTCCAGCGTGATGAGGGCGAAGCGCCCCGCGCCGAACGGCAGGTCGAGGTGGCGTACGTGCGCGGACGTGACGACCTCGTCGGGGAACAGCTCGGCCGCACCCTTCAAAAGCTCAGCGGTGGTGCTCACTTGTCCCCCTCGAAGTGCGGGTTCTCCCAGATGACCGTGGCGCCCATGCCGAAGCCGACGCACATGGTGGTGAGGCCGTAGCGGACCTGCGGCTGCTCCTCGAACTGGCGGGCCAGCTGCGTCATCAGACGGACACCGGAGGAGGCCAGCGGGTGGCCGAAGGCGATCGCGCCGCCGTACTGGTTGACGCGCTCGTCGTCGTCGGCGATGCCGTAGTGGTCGAGGAAGGCCAGGACCTGGACGGCGAAGGCCTCGTTGATCTCGAAGAGGTTGATGTCCTCGATCGACAGACCGGCCTTGGCGAGGGCCTTCTCGGTCGCCGGGATCGGGCCGTAGCCCATGACCTCGGGCTCGACACCGGCGAAGGCGTAGGAGACCAGGCGCATCTTGACCGGGAGGTCGTTCTCGCGGGCGAAGTCCTCGGAGGCGATGATCGAGGCGGTGGCGCCGTCGTTCAGACCGGCCGCGTTGCCCGCGGTGACCCGGCCGTGGACGCGGAACGGCGTCTTGAGGCTCTGCAGGTTCTCCAGGGTGGTGCCCGGGCGCATCGGCTCGTCGGCCGTGACCAGACCCCAGCCGGTCTCGCCGGCCTCCGGGTTGGTGCGGCGCACGGAGATCGGGACCAGGTCGGCCTGGATCTTGCCGTTGGCGTAGGCCTTGGCGGCCTTCTCCTGGGAGCGCACGGCGTACTCGTCGGCGCGCAGCTTGGTGATGTGCGGGTAGCGGTCGTGCAGGTTCTCGGCGGTCATGCCCATGAACAGCGCCGACTCGTCGACCAGCTTCTCGCTGACGAAGCGCGGGTTGGGGTCGACGCCCTCGCCCATCGGGTGGCGGCCCATGTGCTCGACACCACCGGCGATGACGGCGTCGTAGGCGCCGAAGGCGATGGAGCCGGCGGTGGTGGTGACGGCGGTCAGCGCGCCGGCGCACATACGGTCGATCGAGTAACCCGGGACGGACTGCGGCAGCCCGGCGAGGATGCCGGCCGTGCGGCCGAGGGTGAGGCCCTGGTCACCGATCTGCGTGGTCGCGGCGATGGCGACCTCGTCGATCTTCTTCGGGTCGAGACCGGGGTTGCGGCGCAGCAGCTCCCGGATCGCCTTCACGACGAGGTCGTCGGCGCGGGTCTCGTGGTAGATGCCCTTCGGGCCCGCCTTGCCGAACGGGGTACGGACGCCGTCGACGAAGACGACGTCCCTGACGGTACGAGGCACGATGGCTCTCCTCCAGATGCGGGATCTGCACTGCTGCGGCCGCGCTGAGCGCGCGCTCAGTCCCATGCTACTTATGAGTAACGTAGCTGCACAGTCCTGCAGGCGGGAGCGGCGAAGGTCACACCCGGGGAGGCACCGTGGAGCCTCTCGGGGTGAGGACCGGAGTGGGTACGGGGTGCGACCCGGGGCCCTCGCCGGTGATCACCCCGAACAGGGTCCGTGCCGCGTCCGCGCCGAATCCGTGCACATCATGGCTCATGGCTCATGGCTCATGGCTCATGGCTCATGGCGGACAGGGTCGGATGGGTGAGCCGGCACAGCTGCGAGTCGTCCCACGCCAGCAGCGACACGTCGTCCGGCACCCGCAGCCCCGTCTCGGCCGCCACCGAGAGCCCCGCCACCGCCTTGATCTCGTTGTCGTACACGATCGCCGTGGGCCGGTCCGGCGGCGCGGCCGTGAGCAGGGACCGGGTGGCCCGCGCCCCCGCCTCACCGGAGTAGTCGGTGGTCACCTGCCAGGCCCCGGCCAGTTCCAGCACCCGCGCCGCCTCGTCGAACGCGGCCGTACGCATGGCGGTGTGCCCCAGCGCCGCCGCGCCCCCCACCCGCGCGATCCGGCGGTGCCCGAGCGCCGCCAGACACCGCACGGCATCGGTCACGGCGGTCGCGTCATCGGTCCACACGGACGTCAGTGAGCCGGTCAGCGAGGGGTGCCCGACGGCCACCACCGGCATCCCCAGCTGTTCGGCCGCGGCCACCCGGGGGTCGTTCAGCTGGAAGTCGACCAGGATCGCCCCCCCGATCTGCCGCCCCCGCCACCAGGTTCCGCTACATGCCGTCGCAGGATCTTGGCGTGATCTCGACGTCCCTGTTCCGCTTCAAGGGCCCCTGCGGAGCCCACTGGGAGACGATCTCGGCGGGAGCGATCCTGGTCATCCTGCCGACCCTGATCGTCTTCCTGTGCCTGCAGCGGTACATCTACAACGGCTTCACCCGGGGCGCGAGCCGATGAGTCACCTCAGGTCCCGGCGGACAGCGCCGCCACCAGGACCGGCGTCACCTGTTCGACCTGCCAGGGTCGCGCCCCGTAACCGGCCAGCGCGCCCGCCACCGACTCGGCGTCCACGACCGCCGGCGGCTCCCAGCAGACCCGCCGCACGGTGTCCGGCGCGATCAGGTTCTCCTGCGGCATGTTCAGGGTCTCGGCCAGCGCCGAGACAGCGGCCCGCGCGGCGGACAGCCGGGCCGCGGCCGCGGGGTCCTTGTCGGCCCAGGCCCGCGGCGGCGGCGGCCCGGTCACGGGCTGCCCGGGAGCCGGCAGCTGGGCTTCGGTCAGCGCCTTCGCCCGGTCGACGGCGGCCTGCCACTGCTCCAGCTGGCGCCGCCCCGTCCGGTGCCCGAAGCCGTTCAACGCGGCCAGCGCCTGCACGTTCGCCGGCAGGGCGAGCGCCGCCTCCACGATGGCCGCGTCGCTGAGCACCTTGCCCGGCGACACGTCCCGCCGCTGCGCGATCCGGTCCCGCGTCTGCCACAGCTCCCGTACCACGGCCAGCTGGCGGCGCCGGCGCACCTTGTGCATGCCGGACGTCCGGCGCCAGGGGTCCTTGCGCGGCTCGGCCGGCGGCGCGGCGGCGATCGCGTCGAACTCCTGGCGCGCCCACTCCAGCTTGCCCTGCCGGTCCAGCTCCTTCTCCAGCGCGTCGCGCAGATCGACCAGGAGCTCGACGTCCAGCGCCGCGTACCTCAGCCACGGCTCGGGCAGCGGCCGGGTCGACCAGTCGACCGCGGAGTGCCCCTTCTCCAGTACGAAGCCGAGGACGCCCTCGACCATCGCGCCCAGGCCGACCCGCGGGAACCCGGCGAGCCGCCCCGCCAGCTCGGTGTCGAACAGCCGCGTCGGCACCATGCCTATCTCGCGCAGACAGGGCAGGTCCTGGGTGGCCGCGTGCAGGACCCACTCGACGCCGGACAGCGCCTCACCGAGCCCGGACAGATCCGGACAGGCAACGGGATCGATCAGCGCGGTGCCCGCGCCCTCGCGGCGCAGCTGCACCAGATAGGCCTTCTGGCCGTAGCGGTAGCCGGACGCGCGTTCGGCGTCGACGGCGACGGGGCCGGAGCCGGCGGCGAACGCGGCGATCGTCCTGGCCAGCGACTCGGCGTCGGCGATCACGGGCGGAATGCCCTCGCGCGGTTCCAGCAGAGGGATCGGCGCCCCGGTGTCAGAAGATCCGCCGTCGTCCGGAGGGGCGCCTCCGGTGGTTCGCAGTGATGTGTCTGCTGCGGTTTCTTGGGCGTCGGTCACATGTCAAGGGTATCTGTGGATGGACGGCGCCTGCCGATGGAACGTTCCGTCGGCAGGCGCCTGAGGGTCGCAAACCAGTCAGTTCGACGAAAGTCCTGGTTCACGGATATGGACACCGAGGCTCGCCCGCCTCAGTGGATGATGCCGGTGCGCAGGGCCACGGCCACCATCCCGGCGCGGTCACCGGTGCCGAGCTTGCGGGCGATACGGGCGAGGTGGCTCTTTACGGTGAGCGCGGACAGGCCCATGGAGACGCCGATCGCCTTGTTCGACTGGCCCTCCGCGACCAGTCTCAGCACCTCGACCTCACGGCCGGAGAGCTCGCGGTAGCCGCCCGGGTGGCTCGGGGCACCCGGGGGGCGGCGGTGCATACGGGCGGCGGCGGATCCGATGGGGGCGGCACCGGGCCGGGTGGGGAGCCCGACGTTGGTGCGGGTGCCGGTGACGACGTAGCCCTTGACGCCGCCCGCGAGGGCGTTGCGCACGGCGCCGATGTCGTCGGCGGCGGAGAGGGCCAGGCCGTTGGGCCAGCCCGCGGCGCGGGTCTCGGAGAGGATGGTGAGGCCCGAGCCGTCGGGCAGATGGACGTCGGCGACGCAGATGTCGCGGGGGTTGCCGATGCGGGGACGAGCCTCCGCGATGGACGAGGCCTCGATGACGTCGCGCACACCGAGCGCCCACAGGTGGCGGGTGACGGTGGAGCGGACGCGCGGGTCGGCCACGACCACCATGGCGGTCGGCTTGTTCGGGCGGTAGGCGACCAGGCTTGCGGGCTGCTCGAGGAGAACGGACACCAGGCCTCCTGGGGTGCGGGACGGCTTTCAAGGTCACAGTCGTCTTCGGCAGCGAACCCGGGGTCCTTTAGGGAAAGATCACGATTTAGTGAGTAACAATACGAGCAATTCGGACACGCGGTCGATCGTTCGGTGAACGAATCGGTTCGTTCGAGAACTGATTCGTGATTGAAAGTGGCCGTATCGACAAAGTGACGCCCAAAAAAGGCGTGTCAGCGTGACTGCGGCCCCCGCCGTTGCGGCAACGTCACCACCGACGCGTCACCCGGCCCGGCCGGCGGCAGCCCGGCGACCTGGGCCAGCAGATCGCACCAGGCCGCCAGATGGGCGGCCGTGTCCGGGACCCCGCCCAGCCCCTCGCGGGGCGTCCAGGAGGCACGGATCTCGATCTGTGAGGCCGCGGGACGCTCCGACAGCCCGCCGAAGTAGTGCGAACTGGCGCGCGTGACGGTGCCGCTGGGTTCGCCGTACGACAGCCCGCGCGCGGTCAGCGCGCCGGTCAGCCAGGACCAGCACACGTCCGGCAGCAGCGGATCGGCGGCCATCTCCGGCTCCAGCTCCGCGCGCACCAGCGTCACCAGCCGGAAGGTGCCCCGCCAGGCGTCGTGCCCGGACGGGTCGTGCAGCAGCACCAGACGCCCGTCGGCCAGGTCCTGCTCGCCGTCGACGACGGTCGCCTCCAGCGCGTACGCGTGGGGCGCGAGCCGCTGCGGGGCGCGGGTCGGTTCCACCTCGATCTGCGGCCGCAGCCGGCTGCCGCGCAGGGCCTGCACCGCCGCGAGGAAAGCCGGCGGAGCAGCCCCGCTCCCGTCCCCGTCCCCCTCCTTGCCGTCATCCATTCCGCCAGCGCCGTCCGACAGTCGTTCCTGAGCCGCAGCCATGCCGGAAGATTAAGGGGAACAGGGGCGTGGTGCGGGCCTAGACACCCGGGATCTGGTGTACATGGCTGTAACCCCGTGCGGCGCGTGAGCCCCGCCGGCGTCATGTCAGACTTGCCCCGTGAGCGCCAACGAGACCCAGCAGCCTTCCCCCACGCACGACTCCGCCTTTCTCAAGGCCTGCCGCCGAGAGCCCGTGCCGCACACCCCGGTGTGGTTCATGCGCCAGGCGGGGCGCTCGCTCCCGGAGTACCGCAAGGTGCGCGAGGGCGTCCCCATGCTCGAGTCCTGCATGCGCCCCGAGCTGGTCACCGAGATCACCCTGCAGCCGGTCCGCCGCCACAACGTGGACGCGGCGATCTACTACAGCGACATCGTCGTCCCGCTCAAGGCCATCGGCGTCGATCTCGACATCAAACCGGGCGTCGGCCCGGTCGTCGCCCACCCGATCCGCACCCGCGCGGACCTCGCCCAGCTCCGCGACCTGACCCCCGAGGACGTCTCCTACGTCACCGAGGCGATCGGCCTGCTCACCCGCGAGCTCGGCGCCACCCCGCTGATCGGTTTCGCCGGCGCGCCTTTCACCCTCGCGAGCTACCTCGTCGAGGGCGGTCCGTCGCGCACGTACGAGAACGCCAAGGCGATGATGTACGGCGACCCCGGACTCTGGGCCGACCTGCTCGACCGGCTCGCCGACATCACGGCCGCCTTCCTGAAGGTGCAGATCGAGGCCGGCGCCTCGGCCATCCAGCTCTTCGACTCCTGGGTCGGCGCGCTGGCCCCCGCCGACTACAAGCGGTCGGTGATGCCCGCCTCCGCGAAGGTCTTCGAAGCCGTCGCCGGATACGGCGTCCCGCGCATCCACTTCGGCGTCGGCAGCGGCGAGTTGCTGAGGCTCATGAGCGAGGCGGGCGCGGACGTCGTCGGCGTCGACTGGCGCGTCCCGCTGGACGAGGCCGCCCGCCGCATCGGCCCCGGCAAGGCGCTGCAGGGCAACCTCGACCCGACCGTGCTGTTCGCTCCCACGGAGACGGTCGAGGAGAAGACCCGCGAGGTCCTCGACGCGGCCGCCGGCCTGGAGGGCCACGTCTTCAACCTGGGCCATGGCGTCACGCCGTCCATCGATCCCGACGCGCTGACCCGCCTCGCGGAGTACGTCCACACCCAGACCGAGCGCTGATCGCCTCCGCCGCTCACCAGGTGTGCCGGGGCTGCGCCCTCCTGCCGAACAGCAGACCGCGCGGTTCCGGCGGCGGGGGAGTGCCCGGCTTGAGCGGCCAGGCGAGCAGCATGCCGGCGATGAACCCGACCACATGCGCCGCGTACGCCACCGTGCCCGCGGCGGAGACGCCCTGGCCGGCCGAGTAGAAGGCCTGCAGCACGAACCAGAAGCCCAGCACCAGCCAGGCCGGCAGCCGTAGCGGCAGGAAGATCAGGAACGGTACGAGGACCCACACCCTGGCCTTCGGATACAGCACCAGATAGGCGCCGAGCACGCCCGCGATGGCTCCCGAGGCCCCGATCAGGGGGTCGCCGGAATCCGCGTTGAGAAGGGCGAAGCCGTAACCGGCCGCGTAGCCGCAGACGACGTAGAAGAGGGCGAAGCGGATGTGGCCCATGCGGTCCTCGACGTTGTTGCCGAAGATCAGCAGGAACAGCATGTTGCCCAGCAGGTGCAGCCAGCTGCCGTGCAGGAACATCGCCGTCAGGACCGACAGCGGGGGCGACTTGTCGTAACCCGGCGGGGCCAGCAGACAGCCCCCGCCGCGCACGTCGCCCGTGGGCACCAGCTGGGGCATCTGATGGTGGATCAACTCCCGTGGCACCGCGGCGTAATGGTCCAGGAACGCCTGCAGATGGCACGTCTGCGACAGGTCGCTGCCGCCCGCCACCGAACCGGCGATGCCGGGTGTGGACAGGAACACGAAGACGTTCGCGGCGATGAGCGCGTACGTCACCCAGGGGGTGCGGCGGACCGGGTTCACGTCATGAACGGGGATGACCACAAGGGATTAGTGCCCCCGATGAGCGGGGCGAACCGGTGAACGTGGGCGCGCGCGTGTCCGTATGACTCGTCAACCGCCCGCGGCGCGGGGAAGGCGGGCCGCGGGGACGACGTGAGGAACAGGCGATGAACGACGGAGTTACTCCCCCGATGCATGCTCTTCCCGACGGTGAGGCCGAGATATCCCTGGTGGTGAGGCTGCCGTGGGAAGACGTGGCCAGGCTCGGCCAGGAGGCCGGGCGGCTCGCGTCCCAGATGCAGCGGCCGGTCACCCTGGACGAGGCGGTGAGCCACCGGCTGCGCTCCACACGGCCGGCCGCGGCGCACGCGAAGCCCGCCGGGGAGCAGCCGGTCGCGATGACGACGACGGCGTCGGTGTCGTCACTGCCGCCGCGGCCTCCGGCGGAGCAGGCGCGGCAGGCGATCGAGCGGATCAACGGGTCGGCATAGGCTCGTTGCCGGGTGCGGGGCCGTGGGGGTTGCTCGCGCCCCCGCGGCGGAGCCGCATATCGATACAGCCCCGCGCCCCTATCGGTGTTGCTGTACGGCTTTTGACGCCTTGCGGGCAGCCACCAGTACCGGGTCCCAGACCGGGCTGAACGGGGGAGCGTAGCCCAGGTCCAGGGACGTCATCTGTTCCACCGTCATTCCGGCCGTGAGGGCCACCGCGGCGATGTCGACCCGCTTCGCCGCGCCCTCCCGGCCCACGATCTGCACGCCGAGCAGCCGTCCGGTTCTGCGTTCGGCGAGCATCTTGACCGTCATGGGGGAGGCACCGGGGTAGTAGCCCGCGCGGCTCGTGGACTCGATGGTGACCGCCTCGAACTCCAGCCCCACCCTGCGCGCGTCCTTCTCGCGCAGGCCCGTGCGGGCGATCTCCAGGTCGCAGACCTTGCTGACCGCGGTGCCGACCACTCCGGGGAACGTCGCGTAGCCGCCGCCGGCGTTGGTGCCGATGACCTGGCCGTGCTTGTTGGCGTGGGTGCCGAGGGCGATGTGGCGTTCCTGGCCGGAGACCAGGTCCAGGACCTCGACGCAGTCGCCGCCGGCCCAGATGTTCTCGTGGCCGCGCACCCGCATCGCGAGGTCGGTGAGCAGACCGTGGTGGGCGCCGAGGGGGAGGCCGGCCGCCTCGGCGAGGGCCGTCTCGGGGCGGACGCCGATGCCCAGGACCACCACGTCCGCCGGATACTCGGCGTCCTCGGTGGCGACCGCGCGGACCCGGCCGTCCCCGTCGGTGAGGATCTTGGTGACGGCTGCGTCGTTCACCATCGTGATGCCGAGGCCCTCCATGGCCTCGTGTACCAGGCGGCCCATGTCCGCATCGAGGGTCGACATGGGCTCGCTGCCGCGGTTGACGACCGTGACCTCGTAGTCGCGGTTGATGAGGGCCTCGGCCATCTCCACGCCGATGTAGCCCGCGCCGATCACGACCGCTCGTCGGCCACGCGTGCGTGCCAGCGAGTCCAGCAGGGCCTGACCGTCGTCCAGGGTCTGCACCCCGTGGACGCCCGGGGCGTCGGCGCCCGGCATGTCCGGGCGGATCGGGCGGGCGCCGGTCGCGATCACGAGCTTGTCGTACGACGTCCAGGACTCGGCGCCGGAATCGACGTCACGCGCGCGTACCCGGCCGCCCGCCACGTCGATCTGCGTGACCTCCGTCCGGACGCGCAGGTCGATGTCCCGCGCGCGGTGCTCCTCCGGCGTGCGGGCGATCAGCTGGTCCCGCTCGGCGACGTCGCCGCCCACCCAGTACGGGATGCCGCACGCCGAGTAGGAGGTGAAGTGGCCGCGTTCGAACGCCACGATCTCCAGATCGTCCGGGCCCCTCAGCCGGCGTGCCTGCGACGCCGCGGACATCCCCGCGGCGTCACCGCCGATCACCACCAGTCGTTCCCGCGCAGCGCTCATGCTCATGCGAACACGCTACGGGCGCAGGGCATTTCAGTCCCGTCGGCCCTCCTCGCGCGGGTTCGTGCCCTCCGGGGCCGGGCGGGCCGTCGGCAGCGGGCCGAGCGCGCTCGTCGCCGGTGCGGTGGCCGGGCGGCGCGGCAGCCTGGGCCGCACCAGCCGCAGCCAGGCCAGGACGAGCAGGACGGCCACCGCGGCGAACGGCAGCACCGCGCCGAAGGCCACCGCCAGCCACCGCAGCATCGTCACGAAGGCGTGCCAGCCGCCCGCCAGCGCGTCCAGGAAGCCGGGGTCGTCGTCCTTCGCGGCCGCCTTCACCGGCGTCTCGGACAGGGACAGCGTGATGGTGGCCATGCTCGTGCGGTCCTTCAGCGACGCCTGCTGGGCGAGCAGCGCCTCCAGATCGGCCTCCCGGCTGCTCAACTCGCCTTCCAGGGTGACGACATCGCTCAGCCTGGTGGCCCGGTCCATCAGCTCGCGGACCCGGGCGACGCTGACCCGCTGCGACTTCACGCGGCTGTCGACGTCGACGACCTGGTCGGTGACGTCCTCGGCCTTCGCCGTCCGGTCGATCAGCTTGCCCGTGCCCTGGAGGTCGGCGAGCACCTCGTCGTAGCGGTCCACGGGCACCCGCAACACCACGCGCGTGTGCTCGCGGCCCTCCGGGTCCCGGCTGGTGGTCTCGTCGCCGACGTAGCCGCCCGCGCTCTCGGTGGTGGTCCGCGCCCTGTCGAGGGCCTTCGGTACGTCCTTGACCTGCACGGTCAGGGAGGCGGTGCGGATGATGCTGCTCGCGGTGAGCTTCGGCGCCCGGGCCTTCGTGCCGCTCGTCGCCTCCGCCCCGCCCCCGTCCTTCGCGCCGCCCGGAGCGGCCGCCTTCGCGTCGCCCTGGGCGGCGGCGCCCTTGTTCGAGGCGGAGGCGCCGGAGTCGCTCGCGGAACTGCATCCGGTCAGGGCGACTGCCGCGGCCAGCAGGAGTCCGGCCAGGGCCCGGACAGGTCGTACGGAACGTCGTGCGCGCATGTGGGCGTACCCCCCGAGGGTCGTGACGACTGACGCTCCTTCGACGCCGGAAGGGCGCGGGACGTTGGACTCCGATGGTCCCGATGCGGTCACGGTCGGGACTCGGCGGGGCCACATGGGCCCTGGCACGACTGTCAGTTGCGTCTGAGACAGTGGAGCCATGAACGGATCACGTGCCGGCACCCGGGTGGTCGTCGTCGGAGCCGGTGTCGCCGGACTGGCAGCGGCCCACCGGCTGCTGCGGCGGGGCGCCGGTGTGACGGTGCTGGAGGCGTCGGACCGCGTCGGCGGCAAGCTGCTGCCCGGCGAGATCGCCGGTGTGCGCGTCGACCTCGGTGCCGAGTCGATGCTGGCCCGCAGACCGGAGGCGGTCGGCCTGGCCCGCGAGGTGGGGCTCACGGACCGCCTCCAGCCGCCGGCCACCGCGTCGGCCTCGCTGTGGACCCGCGGCGCCCTGCGCCCCATGCCCAAGGGCCATGTGATGGGCGTACCGGGCACCGCGGATGCGCTCGCGGGCGTCCTCTCCGACGAGGGCCTGGCCCGCATCGGGCGCGACGCCGACCTGCCGCGCACGGAGATCGGCGACGACGTGGCCGTCGGGGAGTTCGTGGCGGCGCGGCTCGGCCGCGAGGTCGTCGACCGTCTCGTGGAGCCACTGCTGGGCGGTGTGTACGCGGGCGACGCGTACCGCCTCTCGATGCGCTCGGCGGTCCCGCAGCTCTTCCAGGTCGCGCGGACGCACACCTCGCTGACCGAGGGAGTCCGCGAGATCCAGGCGAAGGCGGCGGCCGGTCAGCAGACCGGGCCCGTGTTCATGGGCATCGAGGGCGGCATCGGCACCCTCCCGCTCGCCGTCGCCGAGTCGGTGCGCGCGCGGGGCGGCGAGATCGTCACCGGCGCCCCGGTGACGGAGCTGCGCCGTGACGCGTCCGGCGGCTGGCGCGTGGTGGCGGGCGACCGCGTCCTGCACGCCGACGCCGTGATCGTCGCCGTCCCCGCCCCGGCCGCGGCCGGCCTGCTGCGCGGCGAGGCCCCCGAGGCCGCCGCCGAGCTGGCCGCCGTCGAGTACGCCTCCATGGCCCTGGTCACCCTGGCCTACCGCCGCTCCGACACCGCCCTCCCGGAAGGCAGCAGCGGCTTCCTCGTCCCGCCGGTCGACGGCCGCACCATCAAGGCGTCCACCTTCGCCTCCCAGAAGTGGGGCTGGATCGCCGAGGAGGACCCGGACGTCCTGGTCCTGCGCACCTCCGTCGGCCGGTACGGCGAGACGGAGATCCTTCAGCGCGACGACGCCGGTCTGGTGGACGTCTCCCGCCACGACCTGAAGGCCGCCATCGGCCTGGACGCCACCCCGCTCGAAACCCGCGTCACCCGCTGGACCGACGGGCTGCCCCAGTACCCCGTCGGCCACCACGCGCGCGTGGCCCGCATCCGCGAGCACATCGCCAAGCTGCCCGGCCTCGCCGTCTGCGGCGCGCAGTACGACGGCGTCGGCATCCCGGCCTGCATCGCCAGCGCCTACGCGGCGGTCGACCAGCTGGAGGGCGACCTCACCGCTGTGCAGCGGCTCACTGCCGACCCGGTGCAGAGCCTGCACGGCGGAGCGGGAGAATAGCCGCATGAGTGACGACGCCCCCACCACCGAGGCCGCCAGGATCCCCAACAAGGGCAAGCTGGCCAAGGACCTCAACGAGGTCATCCGCTACACCCTCTGGTCCGTCTTCAAGCTGAAGGACGTGCTGCCCGAGGACCGCGCGGGCTACGCCGACGAGGTCCAGGAGCTGTTCGACCAGCTCGCCGCCAAGGACGTGACCGTCCGCGGCACCTACGACGTCTCGGGGCTGCGCGCCGACGCCGACCTCATGATCTGGTGGCACGCGGAGACCAGCGACCAGCTGCAGGAGGCGTACAACCTCTTCCGCCGCACGAGGCTGGGCCGCGCCCTGGAGCCGGTCTGGTCGAACATGGCGCTGCACCGCCCCGCCGAGTTCAACCGCTCGCACATCCCCGCCTTCCTCGCCGACGAGACGCCCCGCAACTACGTCAGCGTCTATCCCTTCGTGCGCTCCTACGACTGGTACCTCCTGCCGGACGAGGACCGCCGCCGCATGCTCGCCGACCACGGCAAGATGGCCCGCGGCTTCCCCGACGTCCGCGCCAACACGGTCGCGTCGTTCTCCCTCGGCGACTACGAGTGGATCCTCGCCTTCGAGGCCGACGAGCTGCACCGCATCGTCGACCTCATGCGCCACCTGCGCGGCTCCGAGGCCCGTCGGCACGTCCGTGAAGAGATCCCGTTCTACACGGGCCGCCGCAAGGACGTCGCCGAGCTGATCGCCGGCCTCGCCTGATCAGCGCCCCGAAGCGGGCCGGGCCGTCGCGGAGCGGCTGTCCGGCTTCGTCGGCTCGGGGGCGGCGTGCGGGGCGCAGGCGGCATGCCGCCGCGGCAGCCTCCCCTGAAGCAGGTACGCGTCCAGATAGGCGTTGACGCACCGGTTCGGTCCGCCCGCGACGCCGTGCGTCCCCGCGTCCCGCTCCGTCACCAGCACCGCCCCCGACAGCCGCCGCTGCAACTCCAGCGCCCCCTGGTAGGGGGCCGCCGCGTCCCGCTCCGCGGCCAGGATCAGCGTCGCCGGCACCTCACCGGGACCCGTCCGCACATCGACCGGCCGCTGCCGCCGCGCGGGCCAGTACGCGCAGGGCAGGTTCGTCCACACGTTGTCCCACGTCTCGAACGGCGCCACCCGCGCCAGCCGTGTGTTGTCCCGGTCCCAGACCCGGAAGTCCGTCGGCCAGGGCGCGTCGTTGCACTCCACGGCCGTGTAGACCGCGTTGGTGTTCTCCACCTCGGCCGCCGCCTCCACCACCGGGGACGCCTGCTCGATCAGCGGCTTCGGGTCGCCCTTCAGGTACCGCGACAGCGCCTCGGCCCGCTGCGGCCAGAAGTCGTCGTAGTAGCCCGCCGTCAGGAACGCGCCCTGCAACTGCCCCGGCCCCACCTTGCCGCCCGCCGGTTCGGCCGCCAGCCGCGCGCTCGCCCGGTCGTAGCTGAGCTGCACCGCCTCGGCCGTGCCGCCCAGCCCGTACACGTCGTCGTGCTCGGCGATCCACTCCCGGAAGTCCGCCCAGCGCTCCTCGAACGCGGCCGACTGGTCGAGGTTGTTGCGGTACCAGACCTGCTCCGGATCGGGGTTCACCGCCGCGTCGAACACCATCCGGCGCACATGGGAGGGGAACAGCGTGGCGTACAGCGCACCCAGGTAGGTGCCGTACGACGACCCCATGAACGTCAGCCGTTCCTCGCCCAGCGCCGCCCGCAGCACGTCCAGGTCGCGGGCGTTGTCGAGCGAGGTGTAGTGGCCGAGCGCCTTGCCGGCCCGCTGCGCGCACCCGCGCGCGTACGCCTTGGCCCGTGCGACGCGTTCCCTCTTGTACGACTGCGAGGGGTGCGCCGGCGCCAGGGACGGCCCCTTGAAGAAGCGCTTGGGGTCCTCGCAGGACAGGGGCGCCGAACGGCCCACGCCGCGCGGCGAGTAGCCGACGAGGTCGTAGGCGCCGGCGATGCGCTTCCACTGCGGCAGCAGGCCGACGAGCGGGAAGTACAGTCCGTCGCCGCCGGGCCCGCCGGGGTTGTAGACCAGGGCGCCCTGCCCGGGCACCCGGCGCTTGCTGTTGTGCGGGTCGCGGTGCGTGGCCCGCACCCGGCTGACGGTCAGCTTGATCTGCCGCCCGCCCGGGTCCGCGTAGTCCAGCGGGACGGAGACCGTGCCGCACTCCAGGCTGCCCGGCATGTCCTGCGCGTTCGAACACGCGCCGAAGTCGACACCGGCGGCCCGGGCCCGCGCGGCGGCCACCGCCGTGCCGCGCAGCTCGGCCGTGCCAGGGGCACCGGGGGCGCCACCGGCCGGGGCCGTGGCGAGGGCGGTCAGGAGCAAGGATCCTGCGGCCGAGTAGAAGGCGGCTGCTCTCATCGCGTATCCCTTCGGTGCACGGCGGCGACAAAAGGGAAGTCTCGTTCGGCCTCCGCCGAAGGCAAGCACCGTCCCGGCGGTGTCGCCCCAATGCCCCCCGTGCGCCCCCGGCACACGGCTCACACCCGAAAGACCGTCCTAGACCAGTCCTAGACCGTCCTAGACCCGGTCGCGATGTGCGAAGGCGGCGCGCAGGTCCGGTTCGCCGACCGCGTGGACCCCGCGGACGGCGACGCAGGTGAGATACGTACGGTCGTCGCCGTCCGAGGGACGGCGGGCCAGGGTGCCCAGCAGGCGCTGACCGGCCGGGGAGGCCCAGCGGGAGTAGGGGTGCGCCTCGACGCGGGCTATGGCCAGACAGCTCAGGCTCAGGGCGAGCGGCAGCGCGAACCACAGCGCGACCAGGCCGCGCGGCATGGCCGGCTGGGCCGGGGCCAGCAGCGCGGTCGCGCCCAGTGCCAGGACCGCCGGCACGGCGAGCCGCACCTGGCGCACCGCGGCCGCGACGGTGGTCCGGGCGCCGGGCGGCACGGCCAGTCCCGCGCGGACGAGACGGTCGCCCAGGTTGCCCACCGCGTCCGCGGCGGCCGCCGCGGCACGGACCGGGGCGATGCGGTTCTGTCCCTCGGGCCCGATGGCCCCGATGACCGACTCCTCGATCTCGTCCCGTCCGCGCGGGTCGACCACCGTCGCCCAGCCGGTGTGGGCGAGCAGCAGCCGGCGCTGCCGGGCCATGGAGACCATGGTCAGATCGGCGACCCGGCGCGGACCTCCGGAGAGGAACGCGGCCTCGTAGAGCGTCAGATCACGCTGGACCGGGTCCGAGTCGACGGCCGCCGCGCGTACGGCGGCCAGGCACAGCCGCGTACACGCCGTGCCGGCGACGGCCCAAGCCAGCAGCAGGAGGAGGACCCAGAACATGCCGCGTTTCTATGCCAAAGGCCCTCTCGGGCGCCATGCCTTGTTCACAATCCGGACGGAGCGTTGTCGGCCTGTGACGTTCCGCTTGTCCTGAACGGGACTACTGGGGAGGCGGGCTGGAGGCGGCCGGCGGCAGCGAGTAGGTCGCGGACGGCGTGGGGGCGACCGGGACCGCCGGGCTCGGGTCCGTCGTGGGGCCGGGCGGGGCGGGGGAGTTGACCAGCGGGGGAGTGCTCGCGGCCGCCATGTTGCGCGCCAGGGCGTCCCAGTCGACGTCGCCCGTCGCCTCCAGGACCTTGATGTGGTCCAGCACGGTCGTGTTCGCGTCGTCCGCGAGGGCGCGCACCAGCGAGTTGCGGGTGGTCGCGCGGACCTGGGCGACGAGCGAGAACACCTTGCCGTGCGCCAGCCGCGCGATGTTCACGAAGTCGTGGTCGTACTCCACGCCCTGCGCCCTGTTCAGGGTGGTGAGCCACTGCCGCTGCTGGGCGGTGGGCTCGTTGGGCAGCTCGATGCCGAGCCTGGCGGCGACGTCCCGGACCCGCTGGTCGAGGAAGGTGTGGCCCTGGACGAGGTGCTGCCCCGCCGTCCGTACGGCCTGGGTGGTGCCCTTCTGCTCGGCCTCCTGGCCGGCGGGCAGTTCCCACAGGCCGGCCTGGCGGACCCTGGTGAGGAAGTCGCGGTCGAGGCCCGACAGGGGGCCGTAGTTCGTGGCGACTGTCTGGGCGTTCAGCACGCTCACGCCGGTTCCCGACCGGTCGGCGTAGGACCAGATCGGGAAGATCAGTGCGAGCAGGGTCGCGAGCAGACCCGTGACGATGACGCCGGTTCCACTGACGATGCCCCGGCCCTTGATGGGTGGTCTCGGTCGCATGGTGCCTCCTACCTGCGGCACCGCACGCTGGTCGGTTGTGAGTGCGGGACTGGCATGTTACTGCGTGGTGCGGGCACCGATGCCGCGAGGAGGCGTATCCCACACTCGCCGCTCAGCGGTGCGACAGCACCCGCCGCGCCACCCGGGCCACCCGCCCCCGCCCGGACCGGGGCGGCACCGGCCCCGACCGCTCCTGCCACCAGCCGCGCAGCTCCCGCCGCACCCGCCCCTCCGCGAGCCGCCCCGACACCAGCAGATGCTCGGCGAAGTCCAACGCGTCCCGGCGATAGCCGCCGGTCATGGGGTGCCCGTGCGCGTACGCGAGAAACGCCGCCCGGTACGCCTCGCCGAGAATCCCCGGCAACTCGGGCGCGACCTTCCCCACCACATCGGCACGCTTCCCGGCGAGCGCCCGCGCCTGCACCCCGAGCCGCCCCCGGTCGAACCCCTCGGGCACGGGCGTCCCGGCGACGAGCGCGGACAGCAGCGCGGCCTGAGCGAGTCCGAGCCGCTGCCGGGCGCCCTCGGCGCTGTCCGAGGGGGCGGCGGGAGGCGGAGTCGGGGCGGTGGTGACGGGGGAGGGGGCGGCGGTCGGGGGTTCCTCGGTGGTTGCCGCTGTCACTGTCCCGGTGCCCGCCGCGGTCGCCGCCACCTCCCTCCGCACCGCTCGCCCCGGCTCGCCGCCCGCCGCCCGTCCTCTCTCCACGGCCGTCCGGATCGCGGCCAGCTCCCCCTCCAGCACTCCCGGCTCGGGGAAGTTCTCGTCCCGCTCCAGCAGCACGCCCGGCGGGCGCACCCGGGACGCGAGGTCGGTCAGGACGTCCAGGACCGCGTCCGGCACCGGGTGGGCGTGGCTGTCGTGCCAGACCCCGTCGCGTTCGAAGCCGCCCGCGACATGGACGTACGCGATGGCCTCCACGGGGAGCTCGGCGAGGGCCTTGGCCGGGTCCTCGCCGCGGTTGATGTGGTTGGTGTGCAGGTTGGCCACGTCGATGAGGAGCCGCACCCCGGTCCGGTCGACGAGGTCGTACAGGAACTGCCCCTCCGTCATCTCCTCGCCCGGCCAGCAGATCAGCGCGGCGATGTTCTCCACGGCGAGCGGCACGGGCAGCGCGTCCTGCGCGACGCGGACGTTCTCGCACAGCACGTCGAGGGCGTCACGGGTGCGCGGGACGGGCAGCAGATGACCGGCCTCCAGCGACGGGGACGCCGTCAGCGGTCCGCCCGCCCGGACGAAGGCGATGTGTTCCGTGACCAGCGGTGACCCCAGTGCCTCCGCCCGCTCGGCGAGCGCGGTCAGCCGGCCCGCGTCGGGACGGTCGGCCCCGCCCAGGCCCAGGGAGACACCGTGCGGGACCACCGTCACGCCACGCGCCCGCAGCCGCTGGAGCGCGTCGGGAAGGTGCCCCGGGCACACGTTCTCGGCCACGACCTCGACCCAGTCGATGCCCGGCATCCGCTCCACGGCGTCGGCGATCTCCGGCCGCCACCCGATGCCCGTGCCCAGACGCTCCATGGTCGTCCCCTCCCTGCCGTCTCCCCGAAGAACGTGACGGGGGTATGGCCCCGGCGCCCCGCCCCGAACCGCGCGCCCCGCACCTTCAGAGCAACATTTGAGGTTCCTTGCGTCCCGCCCGGCTCACCCGAGGACGCCCGCCGTGTCCACCGGGTCCGGCCGCCCGGTGTTGACCGTGCCGGGCGCGCCCGGCGAGGGGCTGGACGTCGTCGGCAGGTTCGCTCCGGGCTCGGCGGCGGGCGCCGAGGGCGCGACCTGGCCGGGCACGGGGGCCGCCGGTCCGGTCGGGCTGGCGGTCGTCCCGGCCACCGCGTCGTTGGCGATGGCGTCGAAGTCGACCTTGCCGGTCTTCTCCAGGATCGTGATGTGGTCGAGCACGGTCTGGTTGGCGTCCGAGGCCAGCTGCCGTACGAGGGTGTTGCGGGTGGTGTTCCGGACCGTGCCGATCGCCGGGAAGATCTTGCCGTGCGCGGACCGCAGCAGGTTCACGAACTTGTACTCGTACTCCGCGCCGCTCGCCGCCGACATCTCCTGCAGCCAGCCCTGCTGCTGTTCGTTCGGCTGGTTCGGCAGGGCGACGCCCAGCTGGGCCGCGACGATCCGGACCCGCTTGTCGAGGTCGGTGTGGCCGACGATGAGATGGTCGCCGGCGTCCTTGATGGCCTGGCTCGGCGCGCGCTCCAGGGCCTGCTGCCCGGCCGGCAGCTCCCACAGTCCGGCCAGCCGCACCCGCACGATCAGATCGCGGTCGGCGGCGGTGAGCGGGCCCCACTGGGTGTTCACGGTCCCCGCGGCCACGTTCGCCTGACCGGTGCCCGACCGGTCGGCGTACGACCACACGGGGAACGCGATCGCTCCGACGGTGGCGACGAGGGCCGCGACGAGGAAGGCCGTGCCATTGATCCGCATGCGCTGCAAAGGTCCCTCCCGGGTGAAACCAACTGGTCCACGGCGCGGGGATGTTGACCGGGCGCCGGTGACAGGAGGTACGCGGGGGTGGACCCGGTTGTTCAAGCGACGGCCAAATAACTAAACGACTGGTAAAGCGATATGCCCGCTCAGTCGCGTTTCGTCCACACCTCCGTCGTCCGCCCCAGCAGCCGCAGCGTCTCCTCCAACGGCCCGGCCTCCTCCGGCACCCGGACCATCGGCGCGAACGCGAACCCCGGTCCTCGTCGCGCCGGATCGGTCGGCACGCGCCGGGCGACGGCGAGCGCGGCGCCGAGTACCTCGTCCGGCAGCTCCACCGCCGCGCCGAGCGTGGCCGCGACATCCCATGCGTGCACCACGTAGTCGACGAAGTGGAAGCCGACCGCGATCCGTCCGGGGAAGCTCCCGCCGAGCTCGGGAAGCGCGAACTCCCTCTGCTCCACGCCCGGTTCACCGAACGCGCCGAGCACGTCCGCCGCAGCTGCCCGGTGCACCCCCGCTGGATCGCCCATGTCCGCCGGCTCCCGCCAGCGCTCGGCCTCCTGCCCCGCACCCCGCGCGGCGGCCGCGAACCCGTGGTGCTGGGCGGCCATGTGTGCCACGAGCCGCCGCAGGGTCCAGCCCGCGCACGGGGTGTCCCGCTCCCAGTCCTCGTCCCCCGCCAGATCCACCACCCGGACCGCCTCGCGCACGGCGATCCGGTCCAGCTCGACGATGTCCGCTCCGGTGACAGCCATGAGCCGAGCCTAAAACCAAGCGAACGGTCGTGCTACTTGTTTTCGCCGCCCGTTTCCGGAACCCTCTCCGGCTCGACGGCCGCCGCCCGCAGCCGCGCCGCGATCCCCACCCGGGCCCGGCGATAGGCGGTCTCCTCGGCCCGCAGCACCGCGATCCCGTTCGCGGTCTCCATCAACGCCACCAGCTCGAAGGCGAGTTGCGGCACATCCGTGTCCTCACGCAGCTCACCGGCGTCCCGGGCGCCGGCGACCGTGCGCTCCACGTACGCCGTCCAGTCCCGCTGCGCCCGCGCCACCGCCTCGTGCACGGGCCCCGAGCGGGCGTCGAACTCGGCGACGACCTCGTAGAAGAAGCACCCGCCCGGAAAGACACGGCCACGCGAGTACTCCAGCCACGCCTCGCACAGCCGCCACACCCGTCCGACCCCCGCGGGCTCCTCCTCGACCACCCGGACCACCCGCTCGGCGAAGATCCGTCCCGCCTCCCGGACCGTGGCGAGCTGCAGCTCCTCCTTCGACCCGAAGAGCGCGAACACCCCGCTCTTGCTCAGCCCCAGCTCCGTCGCCAACCGCCCGACGGACAGCGCCTCCAGCCCCTCCACGGAAGCGATCTCCACGGTCCGCGCCAGCACCGACCGCCGCGTCCGGTTTCCCCGCTCGACCCGCCCGTCCAGTCGTGTCATCGCAAGGCCGGATGATCGGCGACGACGGTGCACGAGCCGGGCGCGATCTCGGTGAACCCGGCATCCCGGACCAACGGCAGCCCACCGCCGGTCAGTTCGGCCCAGCGCCCCCGCTCGGCGGTCCGTACGGCCAGGGGGAACCCGGCGTCCCGCCACGCGGCGCGTTCCTCGTCCGACAGCTCCCACCAGGCGAGTTGAGCGCCGTGGCCCGCCTGGGCCATCGCCTTGCCCGCGGACATGTCCAGCTCCGGGTTCAGCCACAGCACGGGCTGCGAGGTGTCGGCCTCCGCCGGTGCCTCGGGATCGTCGAGGTCGGTGCCGGACACCTGCAGCCGGGCCAGGTCCTTCGGCCACCCGTCGAGCGGTACCGGCGGGAAGACCCGCACCTCGGCGGACTTCCCGGTGACGGTTATCCCGTCCAGCCCCTCCGCCCGCCGCCACTCGGCCCCGCGGGCCCGCCGTACGACCTTCCGGATCCGCGCGTCCTGCCACTCCCGCATCGCCTGGGCCCACGCGCCGTCCCCCAGGGACCGCTCATCGCTGAGCATGACGAGCACGGCCCGGGCAGCGGTCTCCAGGGCGTCGGTACGGGCGGGCGGCGCCGCCTTCTCGATCCGCACGACGAGCGGCAGCACGAACTGCGGGGCCTCGTCGCGGGCGGTGCGCTCGGACCGGAAGGGACTGTCACCGGTTGCTGTTGAATCAGGGCTCACACCAGGCAACTCTAAAGGGCCGCTCACCCTGAGCAGGCGCCGCGCTGGGCTTCCTGCCACTCGCAGACGGGGCACATCGTGATGCCCTTGTACGACTCCGGGTACTCCGTCGGCTCCCGGCACAGCACACACTCCGCGTACGGCGGACCGTCCGCCGTCGGCGGCTTCGTGGCGTCGGCGATCGTGCAGTACTCGTCGCTCATGACTCCAGCGTAAGTCGCTCACGCAAGCCGCTCGCGGACGCCGCTCACCGACGTCCCTGCGCGTCCCCCACCAGCTCCGAGACCTTCACGAACCGGTACCCGCGGGCACGCAGCTCCGGCACGATCGTCCGGACCGCGCGCTCGGTCACCGGGGCCGCGCTGCGGGTGCAGTGCATGACCGCCACCGAGCCGGGGCGCACGCCGTCCAGGACCTGCCGGGCCACCGCGTCCGCGTCCGTCGCGAACGCGTCGCCGCTCACCACGTCCCACTGCACGGCGGTGACGCCGACGGGGGCCAGCGCCTTGAGGGCCCGCTGGTCGTAACAGCCGCCGGGGAAGCGGAAGTACGGCATCGCGTCCCTCACCCCGGCCCGGCGGAACGCGGTGTACGCCCGCTCCACGTCCGTCCGCATCCGGTCCACCGTGACGGTCGGCAGGCCGTAGCAGTCGCCGGTGAAGGCGTAGTGGCTGTAGGAGTGGTTGGCGATCTCGAAGAGCGGGTCGCGGTCGATGGACCGCGCCTGCACCGGGTACTCGTCGGCCCACCGCCCGGTCATGAAGACGGTCGCCGGCACCTTCAGCGCCCGGAGCGTCGCGATGAGCTGCGGATTGTCGAACCGCTCGCCGGCCGCGGCCCGTTTGCCCTCGTCGGCGGTCATGTCGGCGTCGAAGGTGAGGGCGACGATCTTCCCGTCGGTGCGGGGGCCGTTCTTGAAGACCGGCGTCAGGCCGCCCGGGCCGGGGGCCAGGGTCGGCGGCCGGGAGGGCGCGGCGGAGGTGGCGGACGGGGCCGGGTGGGCGGCGTGTGGGGCCTTGACGGTGCCGCAGGCGGTCAGGGCGGTGCCGAGGGCGCAGAGGGCGGCGGCACGTCGTACGGGAGCGATCACCGTACGAACGTAGAGCTGATTGTCTTATTTATGTGGTTATGGGGGTGGTGTTCGGGGTCGGCGTCACTCGGTCAGGTCACCCGGTCAGATGTCCCGGCGCTCCAGCGGCCTGGTCGCCGGACCCTGGATCACCTTGCCGTCCTTGTCGAAGCGGGAGCCGTGGCAGGGGCATTCCCAGGCGCGTTCGGCGGAGTTGAAGGAGACCAGGCAGCCGAGGTGGGTGCAGCGCGGGGAGAGCGCGTGCAGGCTGCCGTCGTCGTCCCGGTACACCGCGACCCGGTCGTGTCCGGCGCGGACCACGGCGCCCTCGCCCGGCGGCAGTGACTCCAGCGGCGGCACCGGACGCAGCCGGTCGCCGACGAAGTGCCGGGCCACCTCGGCCTGCGTCTTGAGGAACGTCGGCGCCTCGCGCACCGCCGTCCGCAGCCGCCGCGGGTCGTACAGCTCGCTCCACGCGCACGGCTCGCCCAGGATCTGCGCGCTCAGCAGCCGGCCCGCCATGATGCCGCCGCTCATGCCCCAGCCGCCGAAGCCGGTGGCGACGTAGGCGTGCCGGGCGCCCGGGTGCAGCAGGCCGACCATGGGCACCGTGTCCGTGGGGTCGTTGTCCTGGGTGGCCCAGCGGTGGGTGAGGTCGGCGTCCGGGAAGTGGTCGCGGGCCCAGGCCGTCAGGTGCTCGAAGCGGGTCCGGGTGTCTCCGGTGCCGGGCGTGAAGTGCTCGCCGGTGACGACCAGGAACCGCCGTTCGTCCTCGCCGTACGGTGCCGTCCGCACGGATCGGGTGCCCTCGTCCGGCGTGATGTACATGCCCTCCGGGTCCCGGTCGACGGGGAGTGGCCCGGCGACGACCAGTTCGCGGCGCGGGGAGAGACGGGTGAAGAGCAGGGCCCGGTCGAAGATCGGGTAGTGCGTGGCGACCACGACGTCCCGGGCGGTCACCGTCGCGCCGGACGCGGTCGCCACGCGGCACGGCTCGCCCTCGTCGAGGCCCGTGACCGTGGTGTGCTCGTGGATGCGCCCGCCCCGGCGGACCAGGTCCTCGGCGAGCGCCAGCAGGTACTTGCGCGGATGGAACTGCGCCTGTCCGGTCACCTTCACCGCCCCCGCCACCGGGAACGGCAGCCCGGTGTCCGTCGTGAACGAGGCCGGCAGCCCCGCCCCGCTCGCGGCGGCCACCTCGGCCCGCAGCTCCTCCACCCGGGCCGCGTCACAGACATAGGTGTAGGCGTCGCGGCGTTCCCACTCGCAGTCCACGCCGAGTTCCTCGGCGACCTCGGCGGCGTGCTCGACGGCCTCGCTCTGCGAGCGGGCGTACAGTCGGGCGCCGTCGGGGCCGCGGGTACGGCGCAGCTTGTCGTAGATCAGCGTGTGCAGCGCGGTGAGCTTGGCGGTGGTGTGGCCGGTGACACCGGCCGCGACCCGGTCGGCCTCCAGCAGGGCCACCGACCGGCCGGCCCGCGCCAGCTCCCACGCGGTGCTCAGCCCGGCGATCCCGGCGCCGATCACGGCCACGTCGACCGTGAGGTCCTCGGTGAGCGGAGGATGGTCGGGGCCCGGGGCGGTCTCGAGCCAGTACGAGCCGTTGACGTGCTGGTCCTCGTTCATGGCGGCCGGGTACCCAGCCCGGCAGGGATCAGTGTTCCAGGAGCCGTTTGCGGCACTCGGCCGGGTCGAACCCCGGCTCCGGGTACTGCGGATCCAGCGCCTGGAGATGCTCCAGGAGCAGCCGTGCCACGGCCCAGTCGCGGTACCACTTGCGGTCGGCCGGGATCACGTACCAGGGGGCGTGCGGGGCGGAGCAGCGGTGCAGGGCGATCTCGTACGCCTCCTGATAGGCGGGCCACAGGGCGCGGTCGTCGATGTCACCGGGGCTGAACTTCCAGCGCTTGTCGGGGCGGTCCAGGCGCCTGAGGAGACGGCGGCGCTGCTCCTCGAAGGAGATGTGCAGGAAGCACTTGACGAGGGTGACCCGGTCGTCGGCCAGGCGCTGTTCGAAGCGGTTGATCTCGTCGTAGCGGCGCTCGATCTCGTCGCGCGGGGCGAGGGCGCGGACGCGGGGGACGAGGACGTCCTCGTAGTGCGAGCGGTCGAAGGCGCCGATCTCGCCGGGGCGGGGGAGTTCCTTCTCGACGCGCCACAGGAAGCCGTGCTCGCGTTCCTCGGCGGTGGGCGCCTTGAAGCCCATGACCCGGCAGCCGGCCGGGTTGAACATCCCGACGACGTGCTTGATCGTGCCGCCCTTGCCGCTGGTGTCCATGCCCTGCAGCACCAGCAGCACCCGGCTCCGGTCGCCCGCGGTGCCGGCCGCCCAGAGCCGCTCCTGGAGCCTGGCCAGCCGCTTGCCGGTGCGGGCGGTCTCCGCGCGCCCCGCGGCCTTGTCCTTCGGGCCCGCCGGCCCGTGCCGGGTGTCGTACTCGGCCAGGTCGAGATGTTCACCGCCGGGCACGCGCAGCAGCGTGCGCAGATCCTCGTTCCTTCCGTCCTTGGCCACGGGAGTGTCCCTTCCAGTCAGCGGCCGTAACGGCCGGTCAGGGTGCCCGAGGCCAGTGTGTGGCCGGCGAGTGCGCGCCCCAGGTCGTCGGGCGAGGCGTCGGAGGGCAGATGGAGGGTGCGGTCGGCGGCGTAGACCGTGAAGACGTAGTGGTGCGGCTGGTCTCCCCTGGGCGGGCAGGGGCCGCCGTAGCCGGTCCGCTTGAAGCCGTTGCGGCCCTGGACCGTTCCTCGCGGGACCTGGCCGGCGGGCCAGCCGGTCCGGTCCGGGGGCGCGTTCCACAGCAGCCAGTGGGTGAAGGTGCCGTGCGGGGCGTCGGGGTCCTGGACCAGGAGCGCCAGGGTGACGGTGGCCGGGGGCAGGCCGGAGAAGGCGAGCGGCGGTGAGACGTCCTCGCCGTCACAGGTGTGGCGCCGCGGGATCGTGCCGCCCTCGGCGAAGGCGGGGCTGGAGACGGCGAGGCGCCGGCCGGTGTCGGGCGAGGGCGCGGAGGAACTCCCTCCGCCGTCCCCGCAGCCCTGGACGAGCCCCACCGCCATCGCCACACCGACGATCACCACCGTGCGCCGCATGCACGGAACGCTAGCCCCGCGATCCGTGCCCCGCCAGCGGCGTGGTCACTTCTCCAGGTGGTGGTCCTGCGGGTGTTCCTGGGCCCTTTCCAGGAAGCGCAGCAGCTCCACCGGGAAGGGCAGCACCAGGGTCGAGTTCTTCTCGGCGGCGACGGCGACGATCGTCTGCAGCAGCCGCAGTTGGAGCGCGGCCGGGGTGTCCTCCATCTGCTGGGCGGCCTCGGCCAGCTTCTTGGATGCCTGCAGTTCGGCGTCGGCGTTGATGATGCGGGCGCGGCGCTCACGGTCGGCCTCGGCCTGGCGGGCCATGGAGCGCTTCATCGACTCCGGCAGCGAGACATCCTTGATCTCCACCCGGTCGATCTGCACGCCCCACCCGATGGCCGGGCTGTCGATCATCAGCTCAAGGCCCTGGTTGAGCTTCTCGCGATTGGAGAGCAGGTCGTCCAGGTCGCTCTTGCCGATGATGGAACGCAGGGAGGTCTGCGCCATCTGGGAGACGGCGAACTTGTAGTCCTCGACGTTGACCAGCGCTGCAGCCGCGTCGACCACCTTGAAGTAGACGACGGCGTCCACCCGCACCGTCACGTTGTCCCGCGTGATGCCCTCCTGGGCCGGGATCGGCAGCGTGACGATCTGCATGTTGACCTTCGCCAGCCGGTCCACGAACGGGACGATCATCGTGAACCCGGGTGTGCGCACCTCACCGCCGAGCCGCCCGAGCCGGAAGAGCACCCCGCGCTCGTACTGCTTGACGACGCGCGCCGCCGCGGCGGCGTAGACGAGCGCGCCCGCTCCGGCCGCGACCACGGCTGTCACCAGCTCAGGGACCATCACGACCCCCTCGGAGAGAGGTCCATCTGTCTGTTTATGCAACGATATGCCCGGTGGCCGGTCCCGGGCCACGAGGGTCCGGGACCGGCCACCGGGGTGCTTATGCGGCCGTCGTCACCCGCACCGGTTCGGAGCCGACCGCGCTGTGCCGCTCGGCCCAGTTCTCCAGTGCCGTACGGCAGGCGTGGTCCAGGTGGTGCAGTCCGGACAGGTCCAGCTCCACCGGGCGGTCCTGGGGCAGCGCCTCCAGGCTGTCGAGGATTTTCGGGAGCCTGAGGAAGGTCGCGTTGCCCGTCAGATGGACCTGGATGGGACCGGCGCCCTTGTCGACGATCTCGGTCCTGAGGTGCGAGGCCTCCCAGGCGGTCTTGACCACGGACAGGGCCAGACCGATGAGCACGCCCTCGAACATGTTGACCGCGACGATCGAGACGGCCGTGACCACGAGGATCAGCGCCTCGCCCCGGTGGCTGCGCCACAGCGCCGAGATCTGCCGGAACGGGATCAGCTTCCAGCCCGCGTGCACCAGGATGCCGGCCAGGGCGGGGATCGGGACCAGCGCCAGGGCGGACGGCAGCGCGGCGGCGAACAGCAGCAGCCAGGCGCCGTGCAGCACCCGCGAGGCCTTGGTCCGCGCGCCCGCGCTGACGTTGGCGGAGCTGCGCACGATCACCGCGGTCATCGGCAGCGCGCCGAGCAGACCGCACACCGTGTTGCCCACGCCCTGGGCGACCATCTCCTTGTCGTACTCGGTGCGCGGACCGTCGTGCAGCCGGTCCACGGCCGCCGCGCTGAACAGGCTCTCCGCCGAGGCGATCAGCGCGAACGCCACGATCGTGCCCCAGATGGCCGGGGTGGCCAGCTCACCGAAGGCGTCGCCCCCCGGCACCTGGATCACCCCGAACAGGCCCTCCACCGTGACGGTGGCGACCGGCAGGCCGAAGGCGAGGGTGGCGGCCGTGGCCAGGACCACCGCGGCGAGGGCGCCCGGCACCGACCGCAGCGCCTTCGGCATCCTCTTCCACAGCACGATGACGGCGATGGTGCCCGCGCCGATCGCGAGCGAGGCCAGCGCCTCGGTGCTGCCGAGCGCGTCGGCGAAGGCCCCGGGCAGGCCCGCGATCTTGCCGAGGCCGGTCTCCGGCGCCTTCAGGCCCGCCGCCGCGTAGATCTGCCCGGCGATGATCACCAGGCCGATGCCGCAGAGCATGCCCTCGACGACGGAGACGGATATCGCCCGGAACCAGCGGCCTATCTTGAAAAAGCCCATCGCGAGCTGCAGCAGACCGGCCATCAGCACGATCACACCGAGCGTGCCCACGCCGAACTCGCTGACGGCCTCGAAGACCAGCACGGTCAGACCGGCGGCCGGCCCCGAGACCTGCAGGCTGCTGCCGGGCAGGAACCCGGTGACGAGGCCGCCCACGATGCCGGTGACCAGGCCCAGTTCCGCCGGGACGCCGGAGGCGACCGCCACGCCGACGCACAGCGGCACGGCGACCAGGAAGACGACTATGGAGGCGAGGAAGTCCTGCCGCAGATGGGGGAACTTCGAGGTGAGGGTTGTCATCGCCGCGCTCACAGGGCCTTGAAGACGTCGGCGGCCGGGTCGTGCGCCTGCACGGCGCCGGTGTGGACCTCGTAGAACCAGGCGTGCAGGGTCAGTTGACCGTCCTTCAGCTTCTTGTCGATGTACGGGTACGAGCGCAGCCTGAGCAGCTGCGTCAGGACGTGGCTCTGCACGCCCTCGGACACGGTCGGGTCCTCCACCGTCCCCGTCGGGCGCGGGGTGGCGTGCGCGAGCCAGTCACGCACGGCCGGTACGGCGTCCAGGTCGTCGCCGCGCACCAGGGCGCCGACGGCGCCGCAGTGCGAGTGCCCGCAGACCACGATGTCGGAGACGCCGAGCACCTCCACGGCGTACTCGATGGTGCAGGCCTCGCTGGTGGGGTGCTCGGAGGCGTACGGCGGCACGATGTTGCCCGCGGTGCGCAGCTCGAAGAGCTCGCCCGGGCGGGCGCCGGTGATCAGGGCCGGCACGACCCTGGAGTCGGAGCAGGTGATGAACAGCACCTGCGGGGACTGGCCTTCGGCGAGTTTGGCGAACTCCTCAGGGCGCTGTCCGAACGTACGGGCGTTGTCGATGAGGGGCTGCATGATGTGGTGACTCCTCCTGACGCGCCGTGGGGGCACGTCGGTGTGGGCAGGAACAGGGTGGGGGAACTGCTCTGTTCTGCTCGGCTCTCTCAGCAGCGGAAGACCTGAAGTGCCGCCGGGGAGCGGGATGTCGAAGGTCTCGACGGATGCGGGGCGCGGAGCGCCACCGGTTCGCGGGCGGACGCCGGGTCCTCGCCCAGCAGGGGGCGCTCGGGGTCCTCGGGGGTGCACCCGGTGTTCACATGACGGTCGCGGGTGCGCAGGGGGCCGGTCGGGTCCTTGGAGAGACCGCAGTCGCCATGCGTCGCCGACTCGTCACGCAGCGCCTTGCCGGAGGGTTTCGTTCCGGGCAGGTCCTTGGCCACGGCGTGACGGGCCGTGTGCGCGGCTGCGAAGGATGCGTTCGGAGCGAAGAGCTGGAGGGTGAGCAGGGCGGCGGCGAGGAGGGCCAGGGCGGCCCTGGCCGTCGTACCTCGGAACATGCGCCCCCCTCCGTGCTCTTCGTGTCTCTGGTCTCGACCAAAGGATGGTCAACGACTGGTCAAGAGCCACGGTAACCCGGTGATCCGGTTTGCAGGGTTAACTTTACGTTTCGAGTTGAAGAGGGCCTGAATGGCGCCGGTGGGTTGGCGTGATCTAGTCGGCGGCGACGAGCGCCTTGCCGTCCCGGGCCAGCGCGGTGAGCCGGGATATCGCCCGGAAGTACTTCTTGCGGTAGCCGCCGTTCAGCATCTCCTCGCTGAACAGCCGGTCGAAGGGCAACCCCGAGGCTACGACCGGGACTTCACGGTCGTAGAGCCGGTCCGCGAGCACCACCAGACGCAGCGCCGTCGCCTGGTCCGGCACCGGCTGGACGTCGGTGAGGCAGACCGCCCGCACGCCGTCGGTGAGCGCGCCGTAGCGGCTGGGGTGCACCTTGGCGAGATGGCCGAGGAGGGACGGGAAGCCGTCGAGCGAGGCGCCCTCCGTGGCGTGCGCCGCCTTGGTCACCTGCTCGTCGGAGAACGGCGCCGGCGCCTCGGGCAGACCCCGGTGGCGGTAGTCCTCGCCGTCGATGCGCAGCGGCCGGAAGTGGGCGGACAGGCCCTGGATCTCGCGCAGGAAGTCGGCCGCCGCGAAGCGGCCCTCGCCCAGTTTGCCGGGCAGGGTGTTGGAGGTGGCGGCGAGCGCGACCCCCGCCTCGACCAGCCGGCCGAGCAGGGTCGACACCAGGACGGTGTCGCCGGGGTCGTCCAGCTCGAACTCGTCGATGCACAGCAGACGGTGGCCGGAGAGCGTCTTCACCGTCTGCTGGAAGCCCAGGGCGCCGACCAGGTTGGTCAGCTCCACGAAGGTGCCGAACGCCTTCAGCGCGGGCTCCGCCGGGGTGGCGTGCCACAGGGAGGCGAGCAGATGGGTCTTGCCGACGCCGTAACCGCCGTCGAGATAGACACCGCGCGGGCCGGCCGGGGTCTTCGGGGCCCTGGTCTTCCCGAAGCCGAGGAAGCCGCGCTTGCCGCCGCTCGCCCGGTGCGCACCACCGAGACCGGCCGCGAAACCCTCCAGGACCCGTACCGCCTCGGTCTGGCTGGGCTGGTTCGGGTCCGGCATGTAGGTGCTGAAGCGGACCGAGTCGAAGCGTGGCGGGGGGACCATCTCGGCCACCAGCCGTTCCGCGGGGACGTGCGGCGCGCGGGCGCAGAGGGACACCGGGGCCGCGTCGGTCGAGGGATGCAGGCCGGGAGCGGAAGGCGAGGACGACACGGTTACCCATGCTAAGCGTCGTGGAACACTGCACGGCATGCGACGCCTGTTCCCTGTGACCGACCAGACAGTGCCGACCGCCTCCGGCGAGGGGCCCGGTGGGCCGGACGGCGGTGAGTGGAGCCTCGCCGAGCTCGCCGCCGCCTACGCCTACCCGGAGCCCGCCGCCGCGGGCCGGCCGGTGCCCTGGCTGCGGGCCAACATGGTCGCCACGCTGGACGGGGCCGCGCAGCACGACGGGAAGTCGCAGCCCATCTCCAGCGCCACCGACATGCGGATCTTCGGCACCCTGCGGGCCCTGGCGGACGTGGTGGTCGTCGGTGCCGAAACGGTGCGGCAGGAGGGGTACCGGCCCGCCCGGGTGCGCGCGGAGTTCGCGGCGGTGCGGGCGGCGGCCGGGCAGACGCCGGTGCCGGCGATCGCGGTCGTCACCGCCGGTCTCGACCTGGACTTCTCGCTGCCCCTGTTCGCTTCGCCCGAGGTGCCGACGCTGATCCTCACCGGTGCCGCGGCGGCCCCGGACCGGGTGCTGGCCGCGGAGAAGGCGGGCGCCCGGGTGGTGGTCGCCGGGGACGGCGTCGGCGTGGAGCCCGCCCGTGCCGTACAGGCCCTCGGTGAGCTCGGTCACACACGGCTGCTGACCGAGGGTGGGCCGCGGCTGCTGGGGCAGTTGGTCGCGGCGGGGGTGCTGGACGAGCTGTGTCTGACCGTCGCCCCGATGCTCACCGCCGGGGACGCCCAGCGGATCGCCGGGGGGCCGTCGGTCGCGGTTCCGAGGCGGTTCGCGCTGGCGTCCCTGCTGGAGGAGGAAGGGTTCCTGTTCAGCCGCTACCAGCGGACCTGACAATCGTTCAGCGGTACCGCCGGTTCCGAAATCGGCGGAATCTACCGTTCCGCTTGCCTTGCGGCGGGCACACTGAATCTCGCAGTCCCCGTGAGATCACGGGGCAGGATGGTTTCCGCAGAAGGGGCGCCCGGTGTTCACAAGCGTACTGATGATCGAGAAGGCCCTGACGTCCGCAGACGTGGAGTTCGTCACCGGCCTGCACGGGGAGGAGGAGGTCTCCTTCCATGTACTGCTCCAGCCCCGCGGCGACCAGGCCGACCGCCTGCTGCGGGCCATCGACGACGTCGCCCTCGGCGAGCTCGACGAGGCCACGCGCGAGGGACTGACCCCGGAGGGGGAGGAGGCGAAGAGCTTCGGCGAGCGCGCCCTGGCGGTGTCCCTGCAGGCGCTGACGGCGGCCGGCAGCGCGGCGGAGGGCAGACTGATCGAGGACCATCCGCTCGACGCGCTGAAGTCCCTCGTGGAGGAGATCGGCGCGGACGAGGTGATCGTGCTGACCGACCCCCACTACGTCGAGGAGTTCTTCCACCGGGACTGGGCGTCCCGGGCCCGCCACAAGGTGGGCGTCCCGGTCCTGAAGCTGTTCTCCCACAGCAAGGCGTAGCGGCTGCCGCCGGACCGGATCGGGCCAGGCCGGGTCGGACTGGGTCAGGTGGTCGTGCCTGGGCGGACCGGGGTGGACGACCGGGATGGACGACGAGGCGCCCGTCGTGCGTCGTCCTGACGTGGACGCGTCGGGGCGGGGCGCGCCCGCGCGCGGCGCTGCCGGACGCCGGTGCGGCCCTGTGTTTCTTCGCGGCGCGACCGCATGCCGGTGCGCCCCCGCGCCTCCTCGCGTGTCGACCGGACGCCTGCTGAGAGGCACAGGGCACCGGACGGCATAGGCTGGGGCGGGTTCCGCAGAAGGACGCCCGACCCTCGCACCGCATCTTGGGAGACATACGCATGGCACCCGGCACCCTTCCCCCCGCCATGGACCGACCGCACTTCATCGGCATCGGCGGTGCCGGGATGTCGGGCATCGCGAAGATCCTCGCCCAGCGCGGAGCCAAGGTGGCCGGCAGCGACGCGAAGGAATCCGCGACCGCCGAGGCACTGCGGGCCCTGGGCGTCACGGTGCACATCGGACATGCCGCGGAGCACCTCGCCGACGACGCCAGCTGTGTCGTCGTCTCCTCGGCGATCCGGAAGGACAACCCCGAGCTGGCCCGCGCCGCGGAGCTGGGCGTCCCGGTCGTCCACCGCTCGGACGCCCTCGCCGCCCTGATGGACGGCCTGCGGCCGATCGCCGTGGCCGGCACCCACGGCAAGACGACCACCACCTCCATGCTGGCCGTCTCCCTGTCCGCGCTGGGCCTCGGCCCCTCGTACGCGATCGGCGGCGACCTGGACGCGCCCGGCTCCAACGCCCTGCACGGCGAGGGGGAGATCTTCGTCGCGGAGGCGGACGAATCGGACCGCAGCTTCCACACGTACGCCCCCGAGGTGGCGATCGTGCTGAACGTGGAGCTCGACCACCACGCCAACTACGCGTCCATGGACGAGATCTACGAGTCCTTCGAGACCTTCGCCGGAAAGATCGTGCCCGGCGGCACCCTGGTGATCTCCGCCGACCACGAGGGCGCCCGTGAGCTGACCCGCCGGCTGGCCGGTTCGGTCCGGACGGTGACGTACGGCGAGGCCGAGGACGCCGACGTGCGGGTCCTCTCCGTCGTCGCCCAGGGCCTGAAGAGCGAGGTCACCGTCGAACTGGACGGCGCGCCGCTCACCTTCACCGTCTCCGTGCCCGGAAGGCACTACGCCCACAACGCCGTCGCCGCCCTCGCCGCCGGTGCCGCGCTGGGTGTCCCCGCCGCCGAGCTGGCGCCCGCCCTGGCCGCGTACACCGGGGTCAAGCGGCGGCTGCAGCTCAAGGGCGAGGCGGCCGGCGTACAGGTGATCGACTCCTACGCCCACCACCCGACGGAGATGACGGCCGACCTGGAGGCGATGCGCGCCGCGGCGGGCGAGGCCCGGATCCTGGTCGTCTTCCAGCCGCACCTGTTCTCCCGGACCCAGGAGCTCGGCAAGGAGATGGGACAGTCGCTCGCGCTCGCGGACGCCTCCGTGGTCCTCGACATCTACCCGGCCCGCGAGGACCCCATCCCCGGTGTGACGAGCGAGCTGATCGTCGAGGCCGCGCGGGCCGCGGGCGCCGACGTGACGGCGGTGCACGACAAGACAGAGGTGCCGGACGTGGTCGCGGGAATGGCGAGGGCCGGTGATCTCGTTCTCACCATGGGCGCGGGCGACGTCACCGACCTCGGCCCGCGCATCCTGGACCGTCTCGCGAACTAAGGGGCTGAGCTTCATGTCGTACGACGTCGACAAGCCGGACGAGCAGTGGCGTGCGGAGCTGACGCCGGCCGAGTACGCGGTCCTGCGGCAGGCCGCCACGGAGCCGGCCTTCACCGGTGAGTACACCGACACCAAGACCAAGGGCGTCTACTCCTGCCGCGCCTGCGGCGCCGAACTGTTCACCTCCACCACCAAGTTCGAGTCCCACTGCGGCTGGCCGTCCTTCTACGACCCGAAGGACACCGACGCGGTGGAGCTGATCGAGGACCGCTCGCACGGGATGGTGCGCACCGAGGTCCGGTGCGCCCGCTGCGGGTCGCACCTCGGGCACGTGTTCGAGGGTGAGGGGTATCCGACCCCGACCGACCAGCGGTACTGCATCAACAGCATCTCGCTGCGGCTCACGCCCGACGAGGCCTGAGCCGGGACCCCGCCGGCGGCCGCTAGCGGCCCACCTCGTGGTGCCGGCCGTCGGCGCGGGGCAGGGGTTTGAGGTCGACCTGGATACGGTGCGTGGAGTCATGGCTCACCGAGCCGCCGAGCCGTGCCTCCACCACGCCGAGGCGCAGTCCCGCGCCGCCCTCGCCGACCCGGTGGAACTGCACCGCGAACTCCAGGCTGACCTGCTCCACACTGAACCGCCAGTCGCTGGCGGCCCCCTCGGCCTGCGCCCGAGCCAGCTCCGCACGGACCGTGCCGATGGCCTCCGCGAGACCGACCGGTTCCGTCTCCCCCATGCCAACTCACCGCCGACTTCCGTTGATTGGCCGATCCAACCTCGTCACAAGTCTAGGGACGCACCAGCCCCGCGCGTAGGGTGAACCGGTATGGGGGAGCTACGTGCGGACTGGAGACTCAGGCTGCGCCGCGGGGACGCTCGCGGTCCCGTCCGCGGTGCCGGGGTGCTCGTCGATCAGCACACGGCGCTGACCTGCGCCCACGTGGTGGGCGACCCGGACGCGGTCATGTGGGTGGAGTTCGCCGAGAACCGCGAGCTCGAGGGCGTCGGTGCCCGGGTGATGCCGGGCGGCTGGCTGCCGGAGGGCGAGGGCGGCGAGGACGTCGCCGTGCTGCGTCTGGACAGCCCGCGCCCGCAGGCACGGCCCGCGCCGCTGGACGGCGTGCCGCGCGGAGGCACCGAGGTCTTCGCGACCGGCTACGCGGAGGGCTTCGACGACGGCATGACCCTGTGGGGCCGGATCAGCGGAGTCCACGGCGAGCGGGTGCAACTCGACGCCGTCACCAGGGCGGAAGTGGTGCGCCGCGGCTTCAGCGGCGCCGCCGTCTGCACCCGGCCGTACGACGGCCGCCCCACCCGCGTGGTCGGCCTCGTCGTCAGCTGGCGCGGCGACATGGACGAACTGCTGCCCGAGAACAACCGGCTCGCCTTCTCGTATCTGATCCCCGTCGAGCGGATCGCCGAACTCTCCCCGCTCGTCAAGGAGCTGAGCAGTCCGCACGCCTGGGACCATGGCTTCGAGGAGCGGCTGGTGCGCTGGTTCGAGGATCCCGACGAGGACCCCGTGAAGATCACCGTGGTGCCGCCGGACAGCGGCAAGGACCGCTCCTTACGGCACCTGGAGCACCGCGCTCACCTCGTCCACCGCGGCGGCGTCTCCGGCCGGCCCGACCTCGCCGACCACGCCCTGGAGCACATCGGCTTCCCGGCCGGCGCCTACCTCGCTCACTGGGACTGGCTGCTGGGCACCAGACGCCGCCCCGCACCGCCGCCCGTGCTCACCCGGCCGGCCACGGTCCTGGTCGACGGAGTCGACGAGGAACGCGAGCCGGGGCGCCTGATCGAACTGCTCGCCCGGCTGCGGGAGTGCGGCTTCCGGCTGCTGCTCGTCTTCCGGCACGAGGGCGGCACCGGCTGGACCGCCGCCCGCGACACCCTCCTGCGGCCCGCGCTGCTCGACCACGCCGACGCGCTGCTCGCCCGGCTGCGACGCGTGGAGCTCGGCCGCTCGGTCCAGTTCGGCGTCGTCGACCGGGAGTCGCTCGCCACCGCCACCGAGACCGCCGACCGGCGCCGGACGGAACGCCTGCAGATCGCCACGCTGACCGACCCGTCCCGGCAGCTCGCCCGGCTGCGCGAGCTGATCGCCGTCCTCCGCGAGGACCTGCGCCACCACGGAGGCCGGGCATGAGGGGTCCCGTCCGGCGCGGGGAGGGGAGGAGGGCGCCGCGAGGATGACGACCTGCCCGCACCGGCACTTCACCGGAGCTCCCTGCGGCGGCTCCGTCCTGCCCACCGGCTACTGCGCCGAGTGCGGCCGCCACGAGAAGGCACCCGGGCTGCCCCCGCTGCCGAAGGACCCCGGGGACCTCGGCCCCCGCGAACTCCTCGCCCTCCCGCGGCGCGAGCCGCGCCCCGCCGAGGAGCGCCTGATCCACCCCGAGGCACCGCTGCGCATCCGCATGGGCTGCTCCTCCTGCGGCATCACCTTCGCCCCGCCCTACACCGAGGGCCCGGTACCCCTGGAGGGCCACTGCCCGAACTGCGGCGAGCGCTACTCCTACCGGCCCGAACTCGCCCAGGACGAGAAGCTGCGCGAGCAGTACCGCATCCTCGGGCCCATCGCGCACGGCGGCCAGGGGTGGGTCTACCTCGCCGAGGACACCCACCTCGGCGACGTCGTCGCCGTCAAGGGACTGCTCAACCGCTACGAACGGGACGGCGCCCGGCTCGCCGACGTCGAACGCCGCAACCTCGTCGCCATCCGCCACCCCCGGATCGTGCAGATCCGGGACTTCGTCGCCCGGAGCGAGGGGAGCGACCGGGTCACCGGCGGTTACCTCGTCATGGACGACGTGGGCGACGGCACCCTGGAGAAGGTCGTCGAGGAGACCCGGCGCGGGGAGTTCGTCCTCGACATCGAGCACGTCGCCGCCTACGGCTGCCAGATCCTGGAGGCCCTCGGCCATCTGCACACCGGCGGCGAACGGGTCTTCCTGTACGGCGACATGAAGCCCTCCAACGTCGTGCACCACCGCGACGGCGTCAAGGTCATCGACCTCGGCGGCATGCGCGAGCAGGGGCAGACCGAGCCGCCCGCCCATGTCACGCCCGGCTACATGGCACCCGAGACCGAGGCCTCGGGCCTGCCCACCGTCGCCCACGACCTGCACACTGTCGGCGCCACCCTGCGCGACCTCGCCCGCTGGGCCGTGGACCGGGTGCCCGGCCTCGGCGCCGCCTCCTTCTGGTGGGTCCTGGAGCGCGCGACCAGAAGCGACCCGGACCTGCGCTTCGCCGACGCCCAGGACATGGCTGGCCAACTCCGCGGCGCCCTGCGGGAGATCCGCGCCCTGCGCGGCAAGAGCGACCCGCCCGAGCCCTCCCGCCACTTCCGCCCCTCCTCCCGGCTGCTCGGCGCCCGGCTCGGCACGGTGCCGGACATCGGGCACTGGCTTCAGCGCCCGCGCCGCGACCGCTACGAACCGCCCCGTGCGCCCGCCCTCGCCCTCGGCGCGCCCACCCCCACGGAGATCGCCCGCTGTCTGCCGGTGCCCCGCCGCTACCCGGACGACCCGCAGACCGCCCGGTTCGAGGTCAGCAGCGGCTACGACCCCGGCCATCTCCTCGGCCAGGACGGCGAGCAGCCCACCTCGGTGGAGATCTGCCTGCACAACGTGCGCGTCCTGCTGGGCCGCAACACCGCCGAGGACCTGGAGAGCGCCCAGGAGGAACTCGACACCGCCGACTCCATCCCCGGGCCGCGTGCCGTACGCCAGTGGCGGCTCCAGTGGCACCGCGCCCTGGTCGCGCTGCGCCGCGCCGACGTTGACGGCGACCCCCGCCAAGTGGCCGAGGCCAAGGCCCACTTCACCCGGGTCCGGCTCGACCTGCCCGGCGAGTACGCGCCCAAGCTCGCCCTCGCCTACTGCGGGGAGTGGCTCGGCGACGACACCGCCGGGCCCACCGCCAAGGAGCTTTACGAGGCCGTGTTCGCCCGCAACCCCTCGCACGGCGGCGCCGCCCTCGGCCTGGCCCGGCTCGCGCTGCGGGAGGGCGACCGCGGCGCCGCCCTCGACGTCCTCGGCCGGGTCCGGGCGGGCTCGCTGGACCACACCGTCGCCCGGATCGCCGCCCTGCGCATCCGCGCCGCCCGGCTGCCCGACGTCGACGACCCGCTGCCCACGCCCGCCGAGGTCGACGCGGCGCTCGAGGAACTGCGCGGCCTGGGGCGGCGCACCCCGGGCGCGGGCGAACCCGGCCTCTCCGAGGACGAGGTGCTGCGGCTCAGCACCGAACTGCACGAATGGAAGCTGGACGCGCTGCACAGCCGCGGCGACGGACCCCGCCACCCGGGCCGCGGCGCCCGGCGCCTGAGGCGACCGTCCCCCGCTGAGCGCGAGGTCCGTGCCCGGCTGGAGCGGCACCTCCGCCAACTGGCCGCGCACCACAGGGAGTCGGCCGCCGCCCATGAACACCTGGTGGATCTCTCCCACGCGGTACGACCACAGACGGTGATCTGACCCCACGGACACGGCGGCGCGCACCCGGCGCCGAGGAGACGAAGGCGAGGGACCGGTGACGTACGAGACGGGCAGCCCCATCCGGCCGCCGCACCTGGACGTCCGGCTGCACGTCGACCTCGACGGCGAGGTGCGTCCGCACCGCAGCGCCAAGATCGAGGCCCGTCTGCGGGTGGACGTGGCCGCCACCGGCGCCGCCGCCGAACTGCCGGCCGTCGAACTTGCCGTGATCATCGCCGTGGACGTCGCCGAGACCCATCGGGCGGCCGTACGGCACGCCCTGCCCACCGCGCTGCGCGCGCTGCCCGACGACATCTCCTTCGCGGTCCTCGGCGGCGGCCCCGAACCCGCCCCCTGCTATCCCCTGCGCGGGGGCGAGTGGGCCGTCGCCGACCACGACCACCGACGGCGGGCCGCCTTCGCCGCGGGCGCGCTGCCGCTGCACCGGGACGGCCCACGGCCCGCCGGATACGCCGCCTGGGTGGCGCGGGCCCGCGCGCTGCTCGCCGCCCGCCCGCTGTCCGTACGCCATCTGCTGCTGATCACCGACGGCAGCAGTGCCCCCGGCGAGAGCCGGCTGCGGCAGGAACTGGAGGCCTGCGCCGGGCAGTTCACCTGCGACGTGTTCGCCGTGGGCACCGACTGGCCGCCCGAACCGCTGCTGACCCTCGCCGAACGGCTGCACGGCACGGCCGAGTTCGTCGAGGAGGGCCTCGGCTCGGCGATCACCGCCGCCGTCCGGCGGCTGCGCCGGGTGCACACCCCGCAGCTGCCCATCGCGGTGACCGTGCGGCCCGCCGTACGCCAGGTCTCCCTCAACGAGAAGGCGCCCCGGCCGCACCGGCTGGGCGGACTGCGCGAGCCCGGCCGGCCGTACACCTGGCTCTTCCCCACCTACCAGTGGGAGCCGGGCTCGCGCGACTATCTGCTCACCCTCGTCGCCGACGCCGACCACGATCCCCAGGAGACCGAGCTGCAGTTCGCCATGGTCTCCGTCGGCGACGTCCATGCGGCCGTCACCGCCCGCTGGCATCGGCCCGACCCGGCGGCACCGCACGGCCAGGGCGGGGACAGCGTGCTCTCCCTGAACGCCGCCACCGCCATGCGCACCGCCCTGCGCAAGGGGCTCCTCGCCCTGAGGGAGGACCGCCGGGAGGAGGCGGAACGCCAGTTGGGGCGGGCCGCGCGCCTGGCGGCCGGCCTCGGCACGGACCGGGTGCTGGAGGAGATCCGCGCCGTCGCGGTGATCGAGGACGCGGCCGGGGGAGAGGTACGGCTGCGCACGGCCGTCGACGCCGACACGCTGGCCCCGATGATCCTGCGCGTCGGTTCCGGGCCGGTCGAACCCCCGGCCGAGGCGGCCGGACCGCCACCCGGCCCGCACTGCGCCGGCTGCGGCACCCCGGCCGGCGGCGAGGCCCGCTACTGCATCAGGTGCGGGGAGGAACTGCTGTGACGACGGGACACACCTGGCACACGTACACCCCCGCCGCGTTCTGGCGCCGGCGTCTTCGCCCCTACCGGACCCGGCGGCTGCTGGAGGCACACGCCCTGGTCCTCACCCTCTGCGCGGCCCTCGCGGTCAGCGCTCTGCTGGTCTCCTACCGTCAGACCCAGCAGGCCACCCAGTCCCTCGCCGCCCGGCAGGCACCGGCCGTGCAGGGCCTGGCCGCCACCCGGCTCGCGCTGATGCGGGCCGACTGGGGCGCCAACGACCTGGTGAGAAGGGGCCTGGCCGACATCGTGGGCCCCGGCGAGACCTACCGCGTCCAGCTCGCCGCGGCCGACCAGGGACTGTCCCGGACCGCGGACCGGACCGACCAGGACCTCGGCACCGTCAACGGCCTGCTCGCGTCCTACAGCAACTCCATCTCTCCCGGCGCCTTCCAGTACGGGCACCAGCCGCTCATGCGGCAGCAGAAGCTGATGGAGGCGGCCTCGCTGCTCAGCCGTCCGCAGACCGGGATCGCCCCGCGGCTGGACAAGCTGCAGGGCAACCAGATGAGGCGTGGTGCGGCCACCGCCGGCATGGGGTGGGTGCAACGCGGGGGTTGGTGGCTCGCCGAACTCTCCCTGGCCGTCCTGGGAGTGACCCTGCTGTCCGCCCTGTTCGTGCTCCGCGACCGCTGCGGCCGGGACTTCGACGTGTGTCTGCTGCCCGCGCTGGCCCTCACCGTGCTGCTCGCGGTCTTCCCGGTGCTGACGGCGTCGTCGGCGCAGCACGACCTCGACCGGGTCGGCGGAGGTCTGCGCGGCATCACCGAGATCTCGCGGCACACCGTCCGGTGCGAGCCCGCTCTGGCGCCGGCCGCCTGGAAGAAGTGCGGCGACCACCTGACCGACGTGCAGACGGCCGTCACGAACAGGTCCGAGGAGGTACGGCGGGAGCTGACCGGCACCACCTGGACCGACGGGGTGTACCGGGCCACCCTCATCATCGGGCTGCTGGTCTTCGTGCTGCCCGCGACGGGGCTGGGCTACCGGCTCGACCGGGACTACTGGAGGCAGCGATGACCCGGCCGTTCCGGCTGCTGGTGTTCCTGGTGGCGCTGCTGCTGGTCGCCGCGGGCGGACTGGTGGCGGCCTGGACGCAGCGCGACGAGGCGCCGGTGACCATCCTCGGGACCTGGACCGGCACCCAGGAGAAGCACTTCGAGAAGGTGCTGCGCGGCTTCGGCATCCCGTTCACCTACCAGGGCACCGCGGCCCAGCGCGAAGTCCTGCTCTCCAAGGTGCAGTCGGGGGAGTCCCCGGACATCGTGATCATGCCCGGCGTCGGTGAACTCGGCGAGTACGCCGAACAGGAGCGCCTGCGACCCCTGGGCAACCTCTACGACCAGGCGGACTACGGCGCCCCCTGGGACTTGGCGGGCAAGCGCGGGGACAACGTGTTCTGGGTGCCGGTGAAGGCCGACCTGAAGAGCGTGGTCTGGTACCGCTCCGGCCACGAACCCGCACCCTCCCCGGCTCCGTTGAAGAGCTGGTGCATCGGCATGGGCGACGACGGCGCCTCCGGCTGGCCCGGCAGCGACTGGATCGAGGACCTGGTGCTGCAGCGGGCCGGCCCGGGCGTGTACGCGCGCTGGGCGCTGGGCGACCGCAGCGTGCGGTGGACCGACTCGCGGGTGCGCGGTGCCTGGGAGGCGTGGGGCCGACTGCTGCAGCAGAGCCCCTCGGCGGCCCGGCACGCCCTGCTCACCGACCACCGGGGCAAGCAGGGCGGGGCCGGGCTGCTGTTCGCCGGCTGGAACGGGTGCGCCCTGGAGCACCAGGGCTCCTTCGCCCGCTCGTTCTACAGCCGCAGGCCTGCCGAACTGACCGACTCCGCCCCCCTGTTGCCCGGCGGCCCCTACCCGGTGCGGGCCCACGAGGTGACCGGCGACTTCGCCGCCCTCTTCAGCGACCGCCCCCAGGCGAAGAGGCTGATCGAGAAGCTCGCCTCCCGGGAGGGCCAGCGCGCCTGGGCAGGCTCCCAGGACGTCTTCTCGGCGAACCGCCGGGTGCCGCCGAAATCCGACAGGGTCGGCCGCGAGATCTCCGAACAGCTCACCGGCAGGGGCATCCGGTGCCTGGACGCATCCGACGTGATGGCCCCGGCCGTGCGGGACGCCTTCTACGAGGCCGCCCTGATGACCCTCTCCCGGGCCGCGACGGGCGCGGACCTCGATATACGGGGTCTGCTGAGGGACCTGCAGCGGGTGCAGGACGCGCAGTCCCGCAGCCCGGCGAGACCGGAGACGGTGTGCAGCACGCCCTGACCGCGGCGCGGCCGGCCGCGGTACGGTGACCCGCGTGCCACCGGAGCCCATCAGCGTCGACGCGCCGGGCGCCATCGCGCGTCCGCTGCTCACCCAGTCCTGGCTAGACCTCGCCTTTCTGCACTGGGCGGCGAACCCCGCCGACGTGGCCCCGTTGCTGCCCGCCGGGACCGTCCCGGACACCCTCGACGGGGTCACGTACGTCGGGCTGGTCGCGTTCCGGATGCACCGGGTCGGCTGGTTCCGGCTCCCCGGCGTTCCCTATCTGGGGACCTTCCCCGAGACCAACGTCCGGCTGTACTCGGTGGACGGGCACGGGCGGCGGGGCGTGGTTTTCCGGTCCCTTGACGCCTCCCGGCTGCTGCCGGTGGCCGTGGCGCGGATCGGGTTCCGGATGCCGTACGTGTGGTCCCGGATGAGCGTCCGCGCCGACGGCGACACCGTGTCCTACACCAGCTCGCGGCGCTGGCCCGGCCCGCGGGGCGCGCACAGCCGCATCACCGTGCGGGTGGGGGAACGGATCGGGGAGCCCACGGAGTTGGAGCACTTCCTCACCGCGCGCTGGGGCATGCACGGCACGTTCTTCGGCCGGCCGATGTACCTGCCGAACGTCCACCCGCGCTGGTCCCTGCACCGGGCCGAGCTGCTGGAGTGCGCGGAGGACCTGGTGGCCGCGGCGGGGCTGCCGACGCCGGTGGGCGAGCCGGTGAGCGTGCTGTACTCGCCGGGCGTCCCGGCCCGCTTCGGCCGGCCGGCCCGCCCGGCGGGCATCCCGACGCCGTGACCGGGCCGGTGCCCGGGTGACGGGAACCCGCTCGGCTCACAGCACCTTTCGCTGCACGAGTGCCGACAGCACCAGCGCGCCTGGCAGCAGCGGCAGCCACACCGTCAGCACGCGGTAGCCGATCAGGGTCGCCGCGGCCAGGTCCACGGGGGCGCCGAGCGCCGACAGCGTGAACACCATCGCCGCGTCCACCGGGCCGATGCCGCCCGGCGCGGGTACGGCGCCGACCGCGCTGCTGGCGGCGAGGAACGCGAAGGCGACCTGGGCCCAGGACAGCGTCAGCCCCAGCGAGGCGCCGACCGCGTGGATCACGCTCGCCTGGAGCAGCGGCGCGGCGGCCGCCCCGCCCCACAGGGCGAGCACCCGGGACGGGCGGCTGTGCAGCAGCCGTACGTCGGTCAGGGCGGTGCGGACACCGTTCAGCAGCGGACGGCGCAGCGGTCGTACGGTCGTCACGAGGACGCCGGTGACGGCGAGGCCGGCGGCGGCGCCGGCGACGATCAGCAGCAGCGTCCGCCCGTCCGGGGCGAGCCCGTCGAGGCCCAGCAGATCGGGGAAGGCGAGCAGGAAGACGAGCAGCACCGCGGTCTTCGCGATCGGCCTGACCAGGGAGTACAGGGCGAGCGAGGCGGTGGCGCGGGCGAACGGGATGCCGCGGCGCAGGAGGAAGCGCAGGGTGACGGCGTGCGCGCCGAGACTCGCCGGCAGCACGTGGTTGGCGGCGCCCGCCGCGAACTGCGAGGCGATCAGCAGCCCGGTCGGCAGCCGCTCGGGCAGGGCGCCCTGCCGTACGTAGGCCGAGGAGAGCCAGCACAGGCAGGTGAAGAAGAACGCCACCAGCAGCCATCCCGGGTCGGCGGACCCGAGCCGCGCGGTCCCGTCCCGCAGCGTCCGCCAGTCGACGACCGCCCAGACGCCGATCAGCAGCAGGGGGAGGAGGACGAGGGCCCGCCGGGTGAGCGTGGCGAGTGGACCGCAGCGAGCGGGAGAGTCCGTGGACTCGTCCGCGGAGGGCGGCCGGAGGAGGGCCGACACGGCCGCGGCGAGGGCGGGGCGGCGCGCGGTGGGGGCCGCGCAGACCGGAGGGGAACCGGCCGGGGTGGCCGGGGTGAGTGTCGCGGGCGTGGCCGCGGGGGACGGTACGGCTGGGCACAGGGCCGGTGCCGTCTCGGTGGTGGCGTCGAGCGGGAGCAGGGACACGGCGCACGTCGTCCTTTCACGGCACGTCCGGGCGGCCGGGTGCGGAGCGCGGGCGTGACGGGTGCGGGGCGAGGCAGGAGGGGACGCCGGAACCGTTCCCGTCCGGTGTGACGCCGTGGTGTCCGGGAGCGGAAGGGGCGGGGGCGGGTGGACGACGGGGCAGACGTGGCCCGTTTTGGCCATGGGGGCGTCCGTCGACCTCCCAGGGTCTATCTCTGCCACCGGCCCGTGGTGCCGAAACCCGTTGCGAACGTTGTCCTCCGCGCCGACCTGCGGTGATGTCCGCGACCACATACGGCGTAGATGAATCAATCATCCAACTAAGGGTTGACTTCCGGCTGAGCGAGTCAGAAGAATCCTAGAGGTGACCTCCCTGCACGTCCGCGAGACCCAGCCCCCGTCTCCCGTCTCCTCCGACCTGGACGAGGCCGTCCACCGCTGTCTCGTCGCCGGATTCGAGGGCACCACCACCTTCCCCGACACCCTCAAACGCCTGATCGACCGGGGTCTCGGCGGCGTCATCCTGTTCACCCGCAACGTGCGCGACGCCGAGCAGGTCCGCGAGCTGACCGACGCGCTGCGCGCGATCCGCCCCGACCTGCTGGTGGCCATCGACAACGAGGGCGGCGGCATCGGCCACCTCGTCGCCGCCGGCGCCCCCGAGGTCCCCGGCAGCTACGCACTCGGCGTCGTCGACGACCCGAACCTCACCGCCCGCTGCGCCGACGCACTCGCCGGGCACCTGGCCACCCTGGGCATCACCGCCTCGTACGCCCCGGTCGCCGACCTCCAGCACCAGGCACTGAACCCGATCGTGCGCACCCGGTCCTTCGGGGCCGACCCCGGGCTCGCCGCCCGCCATCTGCGGGCCTGGATCGGTGCCACCGAGGCCCGTGGCATCGCCTCCTGTGCCAAGCACTTCCCCGGCCACGGCGGCACCGAGACCGACAGCCACCACGACATGGCCGTCGACCCGAGGCCGGGTGAGGAACTGCGAGCCGACCTCGAACCGTTCCGCGCGGCAGTCGCCGCCGGTGTGCCGATGCTGATGAGCGCGCACGTCGTCTACCCGGCGCTGGACGCCAACCGCCCCGCCACCCTCAGCCGCCGCATCCTGGGTGATGTCCTCCGCCTGGACCTCGGTTTCGAAGGCGTCCTGATCAGTGACGCCCTGGAGATGAAGGCGATCGCGGGCCGCTACGGCGAGGCCGCCGGCGCCCGTATCGCCCTCGCCACGGGCGCCGACCAGGTCATCGTCGCCGTACCGGACCTGGAGGTCACGCTCGCCTGCCGGGACGAGGTCCTGGAGGCGCTGCACTCCCGGCGGCTGCCCGAGGAACGCGTCTGGGAGGCGGCCGGGCGGGTACGGCGGCTCGCCGAGCGGTACGCGGCCCCCGGCGCCGGGCCGGTCGCCGGCTGGGACTCCGGGGCCGGGCTCGAGGCGGCCCGCCGCGCGGTGCACGCCCGACCCGTGCCGGCGCCCGTGCGCGGCGCCCATGTCGTCGACCTCTTCCCGCCCCCGCACCCCGCCCTCAACTGGGGCGGCGAGGACCTGCTCACCGAGGTGCGCGCCCTCGACCCCACCGCCTCCGGTACGGCCGTCAGCGGCGAGCCCAGCGACCCCGCCGCCCTCGCCGACGGCATCCTGCGCGTGTCGCGGGGCGCTCCGCTGGTCGTGGCCACCTGCGACGCCGGACTGCACCCCTGGCAGGCCCGGCTCCGCGACGCCCTGCTGGCCCGCCGCCCGGACGCGGTACGCGTGGACACCGGGCTGCCGGAGGGCGGGGACGTCCTCTCCTACGGGCGGGGCCGGGTCAATCTGCGGGCGGTCGCGGAGGTGCTGGCCGCCGAGTGCTGAGGCCGAGCGGCTACGGCCGTACGGTCCTCACGATCCCGCGCGCCGCCAGGTGCGCGGCGTCCTCGGCCCGTTCGGCCAGGACCACGGCCGGGCGCTCGCCCTGCGCGCGCAGCCGCATCCACGCCTCGAAGTACGCGCCTCCCGGACCGGAGACGGAGCGGGTGGCGGGCGTGCAGTCCAGCACCAGGGCGGTGCCGCGGGCTTCGGGGGACGGGGGCTGGGCGCGCAGTTCCGCGACCGTCTGGGCCAGGGCCTCGGCGATCGGCTTCCGCCGGCCCGTCGAGTCGAACAGGCCCAGGGTGTACTCCAGTTCGGGGTAGTCGGCCAGGGACCGGTCCACGTCGTGCGAGCACCACCAGGTCACGCCCCACAGATCCGTGCACCCGGCCGCGTTGAGCACGGTGGCGCGGGCGAAGCGCGGGGCGTCGGCGGCCGGGATGTGCGGCTCGGGGGCGCCCGTCTCCTGGACCCACACCGGGCGGGACGGATCCTCGGCGTACGCCTTGGCCAACTCCGTTCCGTACTCGGCGAGATGCAGCACCTCGAAGGAGCCGGAGCCATAACGTCCGGCGCAGTTCGCGGAGAACACCCAGGGGTGGACGGTCGTCAGGTCGCCCTTGCGGGCCGAGGCCTGCGGTGTGAAGGGGTGGTCGTCGCCGTACCAGGCCGCGTCGTAGGCGGAGTGGGTGGCGAGCAGGCCCGGACGCAGGCCCTCCCGGGCCGCCGTCAGCAGCGTGTCGAGGTAGCGGTCGACCTCCTCGGCCGTCACCGGGTTGTGCTCGACCAGGTTGTTGAGCTCGTTGCCGAGCTGGAGGCCGAGGAGGTTGGGCCGGTCGGCGAGGGCGCGGCCGAGGGTGCGCAGGAGCTCGGCCTGCGCCTCGACCGCCTCCGGGTCGGTGAAGACGTTGCGGTGGTGCCAGCTGCGGGTCCACTCCGGGTAGAAGTCGAAGCTCGACAGGTGCCCCTGCACGCCGTCGACCATGACGTCCAGACCGGCCTCGGCCGCGAGGTCCACGAGGTGGACCAGCTGGTCGACGGCGGCCGTGCGGATGAGCGTGCGGTTGGGCTGGAGCAGCGGCCACAGGTGGAAGACACGGACGTGGTCCAGGCCGAGGCCGGCTATCTGGGCCAGGTCCTCTCGGGCGTGGTCCGGGTCGAAGTCGTACCAGGAGTGGAACCAGCCGCGGCGGGGCGTGTAGTTGACGCCGAAGCGGAGCGTGGGGATGGGATCCTCCTCGGGTCGGGGCCGGTCCCCGGGGCGGGACTCGTCCGTGGGACGGGGCTTGTCCTCGCTGAATGTATCAACCACCATGGTCGGTAATGAATAGCGATTTGAACCAAGCTTTCGGCGCGCTGGTCGTCGGGCTGGACGCGGGCGGTACGCGGACGCGGGCCGTTGTGGCGGCTGCGGACGACGGGCGGCTGCTCGGGGAGGGGGCCGGCGGGCCGGGGAACGCCCTCACCGTGCCGTCGGCGCGGCTGACCGCGCATCTCGCCGAGGCCGTCGCCCGGGCGGTGCCGGAAGCCGCGCGGGGGCGGGTCGTCGCCGTGGCGGGCGGGTTCGCGGGGGCGACCGGGGCGGACGATGCCGACCCCGGGCGGGTCAACGCCGTGACCGCCCTCACCGCCGCGCTCCGCGAGGTCGGCATCGGCGCCGGCGCGCTCACCGTCAGCAGTGACATCGAGGCCGCGTTCGCCTCGGCGCCCGGCGCCCCGGCCGACGGGCTCGCGCTGGTCGCCGGTACCGGCGCGGTCGCCATGCGCATCACCGACCGCCACGCCACCACCACGGTCGACGGCGACGGCTGGCTCCTCGGCGACGAGGGCAGCGGCTTCTGGATCGGCCGGGAGGCGGTACGGGCCGCGCTACGCATGGCGGACGGGAGGGGCGGGGCGACGGCCCTGGCGCTGTCGGTGGGCCGGGAGCTGGGGGTGCCGGAGGACGTGCTGCCGGGAGAGGCGCCGCTGGGGGTGAGGTCCGGTCCCGCTTGGTCCCGCCCTCACCGCGAGGCCTTCCGGAGGCATGTTCTGCCCGCCGTCATGGCCGAGCCCCCCATCCGGCTCGCCCGGCTCGCCCCGCTCGTCGTCGAGGCGGCGCGGGGCACGGACGCCGTGGCCGGGGCGATTCTCGAGGAGGCCGTCAATCAACTGGCGGTGACCGTAAGGGCGTTGGATCCGCGCCCAGGGGAACGGGTCGTCGCCACCGGTGGTCTGCTCGGACCCGAAGGCCCCCTCACCGCATCCCTCACCGCCCGCCTCCACGCCCTCGGCCTCACCCTCGACTGGGTCCCCGACGGCTGCCGCGGGGCGGTCGCCCTGGCCCGCCTCCTCATCTGAACCTCCGACTCCACCCACGAAAGGACCGGCCGCATGCCGACCCCGGACCCCGCGGCCACCCGCGCGGAACCCGTACGCCGAGCCACCGCCCACCCCCTCTACCGCGACCCCTCCGCCCCCCTCGACGCCCGTGTCCAGGACCTTGTGGCCCGTATGACCCTCCGGGAGAAGGTCGGGCAGGTCAATCAGCGGATGTACGGGTGGGACGCGTACCGCCGGTCCCCCGACGGCGGTTACGAGCTCACCGACGCCCTGTACGCCGAGACCGACCGCTTCGAGGGGCTCGGGGCCCTCTACGGGCTGATGCGGGCCGACGCCTGGTCCGGGGTCGCCCACGGCAGCGGGCCAGGAGCCGAGGACAGCGCCCTGCTCGCCGAGCTCGTGCAGCGGCACGTCGTGGAACGCAGCAGGCTCGGCATCCCCGCCCTGTTCGTCGAGGAGGTCCCGCACGGCCACATGGCCCTCGACGGCACCGTCCTCCCCGTCAACCTGGCCGTCGGCGCCACCTGGGACCCCGCCCTGTACCAGCGCGCCGCCGCCCACGCGGCCGCCGAACTGCGCGCCCGCGGCGGCCATGTGGCCCTGGTCTCCGCGCTGGACATCTCCCGCGACCCCCGCTGGGGCCGCACCGAGGAGTGCTTCGGCGAGGACCCCTGCCTCGCCGCCCGCCTCACCGAGGCGCTGGTGCACGGCATGCAGGGCGTTCCCGCCGAGTACTTCGCCGCCGACAAGGCCCCCGTCGTCCTCAAGCACTTCGCCGGCCAGGGCGCCACCGTCGGCGGCCGCAACTCCGCCGAGTCCGAGCTGGGCCACCGGGAGCTGCACGAGATCCACCTCCCCGCCGCCCGCGCGGGCGTCAGCGCCGGGGCCGCCGCCGTCATGGCCGCCTACAACGAGGTCGACGGGATGCCGTGTTCGGGCAACCGGTGGCTGCTCACCGAACTGCTCAGGGCGGACTGGGGGTTCGAGGGTCTGGTCATGGCGGACGGGCTCGCCGTCGACCGGCTCGCCCGGATCACCGGCGACCACGTCTCCGCCGGGGCCCTGGCCCTCAACTCCGGTGTCGATCTCAGCCTTTGGGACCGGGGCTTCACGCTGCTGGAGGAGGCGGTCGAGCGTGGCCTGGTGCGCGAGGAGACCCTCGACCGGGCCGTCGCCCGCGTGCTGCGCCTCAAGTTCCGGCTGGGGCTCTTCGAAAGGCCGTACACCACGGCCCGGATGCCGGCCGGAGGCGAGGAGCTGAGCAGGGAGCTCGCCCGGGCCGCCGTCACCCTGCTGCGCAACGACGGCGTGCTGCCCGTCGCCGCGAGCGTCTCCCGGATCGCCGTGCTCGGCCCCCAAGCCGCCACCACAGCACACCAGTCGGGCGACTACACGGCCCCGCAACGCCCCGGCACCGGCAGCAGCGTCCTCGACGCCCTGCGCCGACTCGCCCCCGCCGGCCTCGACGTCCGCCACGCCCCCGGCTGCTCCCTCACCGGCGCGGACCTCTCGGGCATCCCGGCCGCGATCGCCGAGGCCGCCGCGTCCGACCTCGCCGTGCTGGTGCTGGGCGGCAGCAGCGCCCGCGCCCCCGAGACGGAGTTCGACGCCAACGGGGCCGCGCTCACGGTCGCGTCCGAGATGACCTGCGGCGAGGGCGTCGACCTCGCCGGGCTCCGGCTGGGGGACGCGCAGTACGCGCTGCTGGACGCCGTCGTGGCGACGGGCACACCGACCGCCGTCGTGCTGGTCCAGGGGCGACCCCACCTGGTGCCGGACACCGCCGCCGCCCTGCTCACCGCCTGGTATCCCGGCCCCTGGGGCGGTGACGCGATCGCCGAGGTGCTGCTCGGGCTGACGGACCCGAGGGGTCGCCTGCCGCTCTCCGTACCCCGCTCGGTGGCCCAACTGCCCGTCTACTACAACCACAAGGACACCGAGTACCGCGGTTACGCCGACGAGAGCGCCGAGCCGCTGTACGCCTTCGGGCACGGGCTGTCGTACACGAGCTTCGACTACGGCACACCGCGCACGACGGGGCGCACCGTCGAGGTCGACGTCACCAACACCGGGCGGCGGTACGGACGTTCCACGGTCCAGGTGTATCTCCGCCGGCTGGTCACCGCCACCTGGCCGCGCACCCTCGAACTCTGTGCGTTCGAGGGTGTCGGCCTGGAGCCGGGCGAGTGCCGCACGCTCACCCTGACCCTCCCGGAGCTCACCGGCACGGCCGAGATCAGGGTCGCGGCATCGGCCCGGGAAGCGCTCGACGCGCCGGGTCAGAGCTTGACCGCGCCCGCCGCCACTCCCCGGTAGAACCACCGCTGGGTGATCACGAACAGCACCAGCACCGGGACGACCGAGATCACCGAGCCGGCCATCACCACCCGCTGGTCGTAGCCGAAGGACGAGCTCTGCAGCCGGGACAGGCCCAGCGTCAGCGTCATGTGGTTCTCGGAGCGCAGCACGATCAGCGGCCACAGGAAGTCGTCCCAGGCACTGATGAAGGTGTTGATGGTGACCACCATGATCGCGCCCCAGGCGGAGGGGAGGTAGAGGTGGCGGAAGCGCTGCCACTCGTTGGCCCCGTCCAGCATCGCCGAGTCCTCGATCTCGCGCGGGACGGCGAGGAACGCGCCGCGCATCAGCAGGACGTTGATGGCGCCGACGAAGCCGGGCAGCCAGACGCCCGCCAGGTTGTCGACCAGGCCCAGGTCCCGGATGCTCAGGAACAGCGACACCATGATCGACTCGAAGGGGAACATCATGGAGGCGACCAGCACCACCCAGACCGCCTTGCGGCCCTTCCAGCCGGGCTTGGAGAGCATGTAGCCGGCCGTGGTGGAGAACACCAGCTGGCTGGTGATCGACAAGGCCACCACGATGAGGCTGTTGCGGATGTACGTCGCCACCGGGACCTGGTCGAAGACCTCGCGGTAGGCACGCAGGGTGGGATGGTGGGGCAGGAGGGAGGCGTTCGCGCCGAACACGTCCTCGCCCACGCCCTTCAGCGAGGCCAGGAACTGCCAGAGCAGCGGGCCCACCGTGATGCCCAGCACGAACAGCAACAGCAGGTAGCGGACGACCAGTTCACGGGGGCGGCCGTAGTCCCGCCAGCGCGGCACAAGGCGCCGGGGCTTGTCGACGGCGGTCGTCATGCCTCGTCCTCCTTCGTCAGGCGCTGCGCCAGCAGGGTCAGGCCGAGGGTGAGTACGAACAGGGCGACGCTGACCGCGGAGCCGTAGCCGGCGTTGCCGGTGATCGGGTCCAGGCCGACGTCGCGGATGTAGAACGGCAGGGTGCGGTCGGCGCCGCCGGGGCCGCCGGTGGAACTGCCCAGCATGAAGATCTCGGTGAAGACCCGCAGACAGCCGATGCCGGTGAGCGTGCCGACCAGCATCATGGCCTGCCGCACGCCCGGCACGGTGATGTGCCAGAAGCGGCGGACCGTGCCGGCACCGTCCATCTGCGCCGCCTCGTGCAGCTCCTTGGGGACGTTCCCGAGGGCGGCCAGGTAGAAGATCATGTACCAGCCGAGGCCCTTCCACAGCGTCAGGCCCATCGCCGACAGCAGGATCAGCCAGGAGTCCGACAGGAACGGGATGGCCGACTTGATCAAGTGGGCCTTCTGCAGCCAGGTGTTGACCAGCCCGTCGTCCGCCAGCAGCCACTGCCAGCTCAGACCCACGACCACGCTGGAGGCGAGCACGGGCGTGTAGAAGGCGGAGCGGAAGAAGCCGATGCCGGGGAGGTTCTTCTCCACCAGGACGGCCAGCATCAGCGGCAGGAACACCATCAGCGGGACGACGATCACGGCGTACAGGACGCTGTTGCGGGTCGCCAGCCAGAAGTCCGAATTGCCCAGCATCCGGCGGTAGTTCTCCAGCCCGACGAAGCCCGCCGCGCCGCCGAGCGGCTTGGCGTCGGTGAACGACAGGATGACGGTGTTGAGGAAGGGGAACACGCCGAAGACGACCGCGCAGCCGATCGCCGGGGCGGTCCACAGCCAGGGCAGCCACCAACGCCGGTACAGGGCCGCTCCGTTGGCGCCCGCCGCCGGGCCGGGCAGCACGGCCCTCACGACGCGCCGGGCACGGGACGGGGCCGCGCCCGGCGCGGAGGCGATGCCCTCCGCGCCGGACACGGACACCGGCTTCGCGGTCTGGGTCGCCACCATCAACCCGCCTGCTTCAGCAGCTCGTTGGCCTTGGCCTGCGCGTCCTTGACGGCCTGCGCGGGGCTCTTCTTGCCCTGCATGGCCAACTGCACCTGCCCGACGATCGCGTTCTGCACGGCCGGGGAGAGGTTGGTCTGGTTGGTGTCGGCCGTCTTGAGCTGGTCGGCGACGAGCTTGCGCGCCTGGGAGAAGGGATCACTGCCGGTCACGTTCTGGAAGAACGGGTCGTCGAGCGAGGCGGTCGTCGTCGGGAAGATGACGACGTCCGGGTCCTTGCACCAGGCCGTCTGGTTCTCGGCGTTGGTGAGGTACTCCGCGAACGACAGCGCCACCGGCGCGTGCTTGCTGGTCGCCGCGACCGATATGTACTGCGGGGCACCGGCGGAGGCGCGGCCGAGCGCGTCGTAGGGCTGCTGGCCCACAGCCGTCCTGGCATAGACCGAGGGGCTGTTCTGCTTCACGAACCGCACGAAGCTCGGGTTCGTCGAGCCGTACGCCACCTTGCCCTGGCTGTAGAGGGTGGACGGGTCGTTGCTGGAGGACAGCGAGTCCTTCGGCATCGCGCCCTCCTTGTACAGCTTCGCCATCCAGGCCACCCACTGGGTGGTCCTCGGGTCGTCGGCGAAGACCGCGGACTTGCCGTCGGCGGACAGCGTCCTGATGTTCATCTGGTCGAAGTCGGCCGGGATGCGCCAGATCGGGTTGGCCATCGTCGCGTAGTACTTGCCCTTGGCCGCCTTGGCGACCTTCTCGTAGTCGGCGAACAGCCCGAAGATCGTCGTCGGCGGCTTCGCCGGGTCGATGCCGGCCTGGTCGAGGAGGTCCTTGTTGTACGTCAGCAGGACACCGCCGGTGTACCAGGGGAGCGTGGTGTGGATCGCCTTGCCGGAGGCGTCGTCGAAGGTGGCCGACTTCCAGAACGAGGGGACGAACGGCTTGGCGACGTCCGGGTCCTTCACGCCCAGGTTCAGCAGGTAGCCGGCCTTGGTGAGGGCCGTCGCCGTCGGGGCGTTGACGTTGATGACGTCCGGCAACGTACAGGCCTGCGCGTCGGCGACCGTGCGCTGGGTGAAGGTGTTGTCGCCCGGGTCGTCGATCCACTTGACCTTGGCTCCGGGGTGGGCCTTCTCGAAGGACGCGATCACTCCGTTGAAGAACTTCCCGAAGTCTTTCTTCAGGTTGGTCGTCTGGAAGGTGATCTGGCCCTTGACGTCACCCGTCAGCTTCCCGGACCCGACGTTGCCCTTGTCGACCTTGCAGCCCCCGGCGGTGGAGTCACCCCCGGAGGAGCCGCCGGAGAGGCCGCAGCCGGCGGCTGTCAGCGTCAGGGCGATGATTCCCGCCACGGATGCGGTGAGTCTTCCAGCGCGCATGTCCACCCTCCTGGGACCAGCCGAGGCGGCTGGTTCAATCAACCAACTTCGACTCCGATTGATGAAAAGGTGGACCAGAATTCATTGGAGGTCAATGGGTTGCCGTGTTGCGTTTGGGTTCCGGCCGTGATCAGTGGCGGTGTTCGTGGTCCTGGTGCGAGCGATCGCCGGGGTGTTCGTGCCCGGCTGCGAACACCACATCCGCCCGAGCCTGGTCGAACCAGTCGAAGAAGGCCCGCCGCCCCGCCGCGCGCCGAAGATCGCGTTCGACGCCGTCGCGGACCTGCTCGTACGCCAGGAAGTCGGTGGGCGCGGCGCGTCCGAAGGGATCGACGCCGCGCCGCAGGGCGTCCGGGGTGAGAAAGCGGTCCGGATTGCGCTCGTAGTAGTCCCGTACGGCCGTCTCGGGCACGGTCTGCTCGGCTTCCAGCTCCGTCAGGAGCAGACGGGCGGCGGGGGAGTGGGCGAGCGCGGCGGCGACGATGCTTCCCACCTCCTCGACGGTGAGCAGGTAGGCCGGGGACACCTCGTCCGGCAGGGAGAGGTTCCGTTCCTCGCAGGCTCGCCGGGCGAGTTCGTCCGCGACCACCACTTGCGTGGCCCAGCGCCGTCGTTGGCGATCCGCGGAGCTGGAGAGCGCGGCGGAAGGCGGTCGGCCGGCCGGCCTGTCGTCGTGGCCGGTCGCGCGGTTGCCCGGGCCGCTGAGGGGCGCGGAGGTGACCGTCTGCAGAAAGGCGTCCACGCGGGCCTTCGCCACCGGACTACCGTGCACCACCGCCGCGTGGTCCGTCATGGGGTCACCTCCAGGGGGATCGCCTCGGTGTAGGCGACCCGGCCGTGGCAGGCGATCTTCGCCAGCAGCCAGTAGGAGCCCGGAGGTGTCGCGGCGCCGTCGACGTCGACGAAGACCTCCCGCCGCTCGCCCGGCGGCACGGTGAAGCCCTGGCAGGCCGGGGTGACGCCGGCCCAGGTGCCCCACGAGGAGACCGCCCACACGGTGCCGTCGACCGGACCCCGGGTGGGGTTGTGCAGGGTCACCGGGACGCGGGCGCGTTCGTCCCGGGCGACGGTCAGTCGGTCGACTCCCAGCCCGGTGACCAGAGTCGGGCCCGGTGGCGCACCCGGGACGTCGAGGGAGGCCACGTCCTCGTACGTCTGGCCCTCGTACGTCAGGCGGGCGGTCAGCCAGTGGCGGCCGGGGGCGGCGTCGGGCGGGGGTGTCACCGTGACCTCGGTGAGGGTGAAGCCGCCCGGGGCCAGGCCGTACGGCAGTTCGGCGGGCTCGGCTGACCAGCCGGGCGGGACGCCGACCGACACGGTGCCGTAGACGGGCGCGTCGGTCAGCTCCGAGGCGACACGGACCGTCGCGGTGACCGGCCGGCCGCCGGGGGCGGTGAGTGAGCCGGGCGAGAGGTAGACGGTGACCGGCATGTTGCCGCGGGGTGCCGGGCCGGAGTTGTGCAGCCAGTAGCGGGTGGCGACCGGCTGGGCCGGTTCGTGGGCGGCGATTCCGGGGTCGTAGGGGGATCTCGCGGTCTCGGGCGGCGTGGCCAGCACCGTCGCCACCTCGAAGCCGGTCAGGCCCAGGCCCAGCGCCCCCTGCCCGTCCGGCGCGAGCGCCTCACCCGGGGTCTCCAGCACGTCCGCCCGGGCGCCGCGCACCCACTCCCCGGGCCCGTGCACCCGCGCCCGCACCGGACGCCCGTTCACCTCGTGCATCCGCACGACGACCCCGCGCCCGGGATCGACCGGTGCCACGCTTCCCCGGGCGAGCGGCGAACCGGCCGGCTTGAGTGCGTCGAGCAGCACCTCGCCCGCCGGTTCCAGGGCCAGCAGGACCGACTCCCGCGGCAACGAGCCGCCGTCCGCCGCCTCCCGCACCCGGGCGGTCAGCGGATGGTTGAACTCATGGCCCCGGCGCGGCAGTTGCTGCTGCCGCCAGTCGCCCTGGCCCGCCACGACCGCGTACTCGAAGGTGTGGGACCAGCGTTGGAGCTGGAAGCCCGAGCCGTCGGGAGCCGTGCGGCGCGGCGGATCGACCCAGACGCCCGACGGCCAGCCGGTGCAGGAGCGCATCAGCGACATGTGGAGATCGCCGGAGGAGGTGATCACACAGCCGGGCGTGCCCCGGTTGAGCACCGCGAAGCCGCGCCCGTCCCAGGCGTCGCCCGGCGGCAGTGCCTCGCCGCCGCCCGCCGCCGTCGCCGTGACGACCGCGTCGTCCAGATCGGCGACCAGCGCGTCCACCGCCTTGGCGTCCCCGTCCGCGTCGGCGCCCGCGATCACCAGCAGCGGAAGCCGCTCCAGGTCCCGCAGATCGGCCCCGGGCACCCACTCCTCGCGCAGCCCGGCACGCGGCGCGACCCACACGGCGGCCACCCCGCCCTCGGCCACCTGCCGCCGCAGCTCGCGCCCGGCCGCCGGATCCCAGGCCAGTGCCTCGGCCACCACGGAGTTGCGCTCCGGGGCGCCGACGGCGATCCGGATGTCCGGCAGGTTGGAGTCGACTTCCAGGTCGCCGTAACGGGGACCGTCGGCGATCGTCGAGGTCGCCGTGACCCCGGCGCGGACCAGCGCGGCGGCGAGCGGGGTGCCCAGCTCGCCGGCCTCCTCCCAGGAGGCGTACACCAGCTCGGCGACCCCGATCGACCGCCGGCCCGCCACCTTCCCCGTCTCGTCCCGCAGCTCCACCCGGGCCGTGGAGCCCAGCCCGAACCAGGTGTTGGCCGGGTTGTCCAGCGTCCACGGGAACCGCTCGCTGTCCACGTCCACGAACCCGAAGCCGCGCCCGATCACCGCGTCCGCCACCTCGTGCACCGGCAGCCCGCCCTGTACGTCGGAGGGCCAGCGGACGCGGATCAGCCGGTCGGCGCCGTCGTAGCCGTCGATCGTGGTGGTCACGTCGAGGCGCGGGACGCCGGTCCAGAGCGTCAGGCGTTGCGTGTACCGGAAGAGGCCGAGGTCGGCGCGGACGGTGATGCGCGAGCCGGCCGGGGAGTGCTCGACATCGATGTCCGCGCGCACGTCCCGGCTCCGGGCGGCGGTGGTGCCGGTCGGGGTGAGGTGCCAGGGGCCCTCGCCGAAGCGCGGGTGTCTCGGGTACTCCTCCTGGACGACCAGCTCGTTGCCGATGTCCCCGGTGCGCAGCAGCTCCCGGCCGCCCTCGGCGAGCGCGCGCAGGCTGCTGACGCCGCCGCCGCGCGCGGGGTCGACCGTCACCTCGTAGAACGCGTTGCGGATGGTCGTGCCCTCGCCGAGCGCCCACTCGGGGACGGAATCGTCGGTGAGAGGGAGGGCCTTGTAGCCCATGCCCGGCAAGTCCGGTACGACGACGTGCAGTTGGCCGTCCTCGCGGACCGCGGGCAGGCCGGCGGGGGCGAGCCCCGGGTCGTCGATCGTCAGCACGTCCCCGCGGGTCCAGGTCGAGGGGTTGAAGACGACCAGATCGGGCGCGGCGCCCGGAGTGACGTGGTCGGCGAGGGCCTGGGTCGCGTCGGTGTGGACCAGCCGGGCCAGGTCGTACAGCTCGCGCCAACCGGTCATCAGGTCGATGTAGACCTGGTCCGACTCGGACCCGGTGATGGCGTCGTGGTGGGCGCCGTAGATCAGTTGCCGCCAGGCCTTGTCGAGGGCGGCGTCCGGGTAGGGCCGGCCGGTGACGAGGGAGGCGAGGGTCGCCCAGGCCTCCGCGTCGGCCAGCAGCGTCTCGCCGTACCGCTGGGCCTGTTTGGTGTCGATGTAGGAGACGTCCTTGCCGGTGTAGACCGGGTTCATGTCGCGCGTCTGGGGGGAGGCCTTGCGGCCCTCGGTGTCGAGTTCCGCGCGGACGGCGGCGAAGAAGGCGCGCGGGGTGCCGCTGACGAACCGGGGCCAGACGTAACGGGCGTTCCAGTCCCGGTGGATGTCCATCACCCAGCGGCACGGGGGCGCGTAGTCACCGCCGACCGGGAGCAGGACGTTGCGGGTGAGAGCGACCGACCTCAAGCCCCGGAACAGCTTGAGGGCGGCCGCCTCCGCCGCCGGCAGGGAGGGGGCGTTGTCGATCGCCCAGCCGGCGCCGTAGTGGTTGACCATGTAGGCGGTCAGAAGTCCCCGTCCGGACGGGGCGATCCAGCTGAACTCCGCCGGGAACTGCATCCGCCCGGGATCGCGCGGCTCCTCGCCGAACACCGACAGGGCCGGCCCCCACTGGTGGAACGGGCCGCGCGCCCAGGAGCTGGAGCCGATCCCCGCGTCCGCCATCAGCCCGGGGAACTGCGGATCGTGCCCGAACGCGTCCAACTGCCAGGCCGTTTCGGGCGATCCGCCCATGATCCCGCGCTGGAACCCGTCGCCGTACAGCGCGTTGCGCACGGTCGCCTCGGCGCCGGTGAGGTTGGTGTTCGGCTCGTTGTAGGTGCCGCCCATGATCTCCACGCGGCCGGTGCGCATCAGCTCGCGCAGGAAGGCCCGCTCCTCCGGGAAGGCGTCCCAGTACGGCTTGAGATAGTCGACCTCGGCCAGCACGAAGGTGTACGCCGGGTCGCGCCGGGCCAGGTCGCAGTGGGCGCGCACCAGGCTCATCCCGGACTGGCCGCGCGAGTCGAAGGTGCGGGCCGGCAGGCCGGTGACGGCGGGCTCGTCGGCGACGTCCCAGGTCTCGGTGTAGGCACCCTGGGTGTTCCACCACACCGGGTCGTAGTGGAAGTGGCTGACCATGAACATGGTCCAGCCGGGCTCGGCGGTCGTGAACTCGAAGGTGTGCCGGGCCACTTGGCCGCCGTCGACGGCGGTGAGCGTGACCTCGCGCCGGTCGCCGGGCACCGGTCCGTCGACGGTCACGGGTATCTCCGCGCGTACGGTCCCGTCGTCGCCGGCGTCGGCGACCGCGTCACCGGTGACGCCCGCGCCCTCGACGGTCAGCAGCACCGTCCGTCCGGGGGAGTGCTCGATCTCGACGGCCACCACCTGCTGCGGATGCTCGGCGGTGCCGACGAACAGCTCGGTCGACTCGGCAGCGGTGACGCGCATGGGTCTCCTACCAGGATGCTCGGCGGAGCCCCATCCTGGCACCGTGGGGATGATTCAAACAACCATCCACACGTTTTCTCGGTGGTTCATCCATACAGATCCGAACACCGCCGGCCCACGCGGCACGGATCCGCTCATCTCGCCCGGCGCGACTTCACCGCGTGCTGCGGGGTGATGTGGTCGGTCAGGGCGAGCGAGGCGCTGGCGCGCTGGTAGGAGAGCTGGCCGACCCGGACGTAGAGACAGTCGACGATCATCAGGACGGAGTGGCGGCCGCCGATGCTGCCGGTGCGGAAGCTGGTCTCGGAGGTGGCCGAGATCAGCCGGATGTCGGCGGCCCGCGCCAGCGGCGAACGCGGATCGGTGGTGATCGCGATCGTGGTGGCACCCCGCTCCTTGGCCATCTCCAGCGGCTCGAGGGTCTCGCGCGTCGCGCCGGAGTGGGAGATCCCTATGGCCACGTCCGCCGGGGTGAGCAGGGCCGCGGAGGTGGCCGCGCCGTGCACCTCCGTCCAGCCGCGGACCTGGCAGCCGATGCGGAACAGCCGCGTCTCCGTCTCCTGCGCCACCGCTCCGCTGCCGCCGACGCCGTACACGTCGATACGGCGCGCCTTGGCCAGCGCCTGGGCCGCGCGCTCCAGCGCGTCGAGGTCGATGCGGTCGATGGTCTGCTGGATCGCGCGCAGATCCGCGCTGCCGACGACCTGGACCACCCGCTCCAGGCTGTCCTCGGGCGAGATGTCGGTGTCGATCTCTGTCGAGCCCCAGGCGGAGACCTCGCCGCGGCCGCGCTCCTGGGCCAGCTCGATCAGCAGATGCTGGTAGGAGTCGAGGCCGATGGCCCGGCAGAACCGGGTCACCGTCGCCTGGGAGGTGCCGGTGCGGCGGCCGAGTTCGGCGGCCGAGCAGTGGGTGACGGCCGCCGGATCCTCCAGGATCAGCTCGCCGACCTTCCGCAGGGAGCCGGCCAGGCGGGGCAGCTCGGTCCGGATCAGTGTGGTGACGTCCGTGGAGGGCATGCACAGAAGGTATCAGCCACCCTTAGAGGCATGGATTGAATACCAGGACCACAAAGGAGAGCAGCGTTCAACCATTGCTCCACTGCCATTGCTCGCTGCAAGAGCCATGTGATTTATTGATTCACCTGTGACGGTGTACGGGGTGGTTCAATCCACCAGTGGGGAGTGTCGCGTGTCCGACGAGTCCGTGAGCGCCGAGGGCTTCGCGCGGGAGAGCCTGACCGTCCTGCGGGACCTCACCGAGTCCGCGCGCGAGGAGGTCGCACGCGCCGCCGAACTGATCGCCGACTGCGTGCGCTCCGACGGCGTGATCCAGGCCTTCGGCACCGGCCACTCCCAGGCAATCGTCCTCGAACTCGCGGGCCGCGCGGGCGGGTTGGTGCCGACCAACCGGCTGAGCATCGCCGACCTGGTGCTGTACGGCGGTGACGGTCCCGGGGTCCTCGACGATCCGCTGCTGGAGCGGCAGGAGGGTGTCGCCGAGCGCATCTACCGGCTCGCCGAACCCCGCCCCCAGGACCTGTTTGTGATCATCTCCAACTCGGGCGTCAACAACGTGATCGTGGAGACGGCCCTGCTGGCCAAGGAGCGGGGGCACCGGCTGCTGGCCATCACCTCCCTCACCCATACCCGGGCGGTGCCCGCGGGGCATCCCAGCGGCAAGAAGCTCGCCGACCTGGCCGACGTCGTCCTCGACAACCGGGCTCCCCGGGGGGATGCGCTGCTGGAGCTTCCGGCCGGGGGCGCGGTGTGCGCGCTGTCCACGCTGACCGGCGTGATGCTGGTCCAGATGGCGGTGGCGGAGGCGTCGAAGCTGCTCCTGGACGCGGGGCAGCGGCCGCCGGTCTACGTCTCCGCCAATGTGCCCGGCGGCTTCGAGGGCAATCTGGAACTGGAGAAGCGGTACGCCGGGCGGATCCGGCGCACCGCCAGTTGACTCCGTCGGCGGTGCGGACACGAAGCCGCGGGCCGGTGGGGGCTGGTCGCGCAGTTCCCCGCGCCCCTAGGGGGTGAGGGCCACCGCCAGTGGACAGGGGCCGGTCGCGAAGGGGTTTCCGCCTTCCCCACCGTCGCCACGTCGACCGGTACCAGTTCGCGCGACCGACCCCGTGGCCGGAGTCGGCATCCCAGTCCGGCGGGGCCGGCGATGTGGTGGACGGTACGGTGCCCCAGGCCGAGGAGGTGCTCGGTGACCGCGCCTCACCACCACGTCAGCAGCAGGTGATTGACGAGCAGCGCCAGGACCGCCTGCGCGGTCAGCCAGGCCCGCGGACGCGGCAGGAGCGCGCACGCCGGGAGCAGCCACACCGCGAACGGCAGCCAGATCCGTTCCGTCTCCGCCTTGCTCATGCCGGAGACGTCGGCGACCAGCAGGGCGAGGAGAGCGGCAGCCGTCAGAACGGCCAGCCGCAGGGCGGGAGTCGGGGCGCGCTCGACCAGGGCCGTTCCGGCGCGCCGCAGGGCGGCCGCCGTCGCCGGGCCCACGACGAACACCGTGCAGGCGAGGTTCGCCCACACCCAGTAGGCGTACGGCCGTACACCGCCCGCTCCTTGGTAGTAGCGGGTGACCAACAGGCGGTAAGCCTCCCACCAGTCGAAGCCCAGCGCGGTGAACACCGCCGGGACGACCGCCAGTCCGGCAAGGAGGAAGGGGAGCGGGCGGGCACGGCGGGAGCCCAGCAGGAGGACGGCGGCGACGACGAGGGCGAGGAGCGTCAGGCCGTAGGAGAGGTAGGCGGTCAGGCCGAGCAGAAGGCCGGCGGCGAAGCCCGTCGTCCGTGGGCGGCGCCCCGTCACCGCGAGCGCCAGCAACGCGACCGCCCACGCGGAGACCCCCGTGAAGTAACCGTCCGCCGAGGTCCCCACCCACACCGCGCCCGGCATCAGCACCAGGAACGGCGCGGCACGACGGGCCAGGTGCTCGTCGGCCAGCGCCCGTACGGCGACCAGGACCGCGGCCGCCGCTGTCGTGCCGACGGTGATGACGAAGGCGCCCGCCCAGCCGCCCCCGTGCAGCCCGATCCGGTCCAGCAGGACGAAGGTGACGGTCGCGCCCGCCGGATGCCCGGCCACATGGGCGGGCCAGTTGTCCGGACTGCCGATCAGGATGTGCCGGGTGAAGTCCCGCAGGGTGTCGGGGATGTCGTGGAAGCGGCCGATGACCTGGAGGTACTCGTTCCTCGTGGTGAGCCGCCGGGCGACGCCCCGGTCCCAGCCGTCGACCAGCGCGAGCGACCATGTCCAGGCCATGGCCCCGCCCCAGGCCGCCAGCAGCAGCGGGCGCCAGGGCAGCCGTACGGCGAGGGCCGGGCCGTACGCCACCACGGCGACCGCCACCACGATCGCCGCCGGGGTGCCGGGGCCGAGGTGCGGGTCCCAGACCGCCAGCAGCGGAGGCCAGCCGACGCGCAGTGAGCCGTCACGGTGCTGGATGCCGGTGCCGACGACCGCGGCCACGACGACGAGCAAGGCGGCGGCCGAGGCGGCGTACAGGTCTCGGTTCAGGTCCCGGTTCACGGTCGACACGCTAGGCCGGGGAACAACGCCCGGACGTCTGACGTGCGCGGACGTCAGCATTTCGTCATGGTTCGCATCGCCGCTCCGGGGCCCGTACGGACCTACGGTCGAGGCATGGCACGGTCACCCTTCTCACCCGCCTTCTGGCGCAGCCCCTTGCGCGGCCCCTGGCTCACCTCGGTACTGGGCCTCGTCCTGCTCGGCGGCATCACGGTGCTGTTCGTGACGGGACTGCTGTCGTACGCCGCCTACAACCCGGACCTGTCGCCGGTGAACGACAAGACACCCGGCAAGGGCCTCCTCGGCTTCTACCTCTTCGCCTGGCCGACCGACCCGCACTGGCTGTACCGCCTCACCCAGGGCGTCCACGTCACGCTCGGCATCACCCTGATCCCCGTGCTCCTGGCCAAGCTGTGGTCGGTCGTGCCGAAGCTCTTCACGCTGCCGCCGGCCCGTTCCGTGGCCCACGCGCTGGAGCGGATCTCGTTGCTCCTGCTCGTCGGGGGCGGACTGTTCGAGTTCGTCACCGGCGTGCTCAACGTCCAGCTCGACTACCTCTTCCCCGGCTCCTTCTACCCCCTGCACTTCTACGGCGCCTGGATCTTCTTCGCCGCGTTCGCCGCGCACGCCGTGCTCAAGACACCGGCTGCCCTACGCAACCTGCGTCAACTGAAGGAGGAGCGGAGCGAGTTGACGTCTCCGACGCCCGACGCGCCGACCGTCAGCCGCAGGGGAGCCTTGGGGCTGGTCGGGGGCGGCTCGCTGCTGCTCTTCGCCACGACCGTCGGGCAGGACTTCGACGGACTGCGCTGGACGGCGCTCTTCGCCCCCCACGGCCGCCGCGACCCCGGCACCGGCCCCGGCGGCTTCCAGATCAACAAGACCGCCGCGTACGCCGGCATCCACCCGGCCGAGACAACCGAGGAGGCGTGGCGGCTGGTGGTGACGGGACGCACGGGCACCGTCCGCCTGAGCCGTGCCGAACTCCTCCGACTCCCCCTGCACAGTGCCGCGTTGCCCATCGCCTGCGTGGAGGGCTGGTCCACCTCCGACCAGTGGTGGCGGGGCGTACGGCTGCGGGACCTCGCGGCGCTCGTCGGGTACGACACCGATCCGCCCGACGTGTTCGTGGAGTCGCTGCAACGGCACGGCTCCTTCCGGCGGGCCGCCCTGCGGGCCAACCAGGTCGCCGATCCGCGTTCCCTGCTCGCCCTGTTCGTGAACGGCGAGGACCTGACCCCCGACCACGGCCACCCCGCGCGGATCATCGTGCCCGCGGCACCCGGTGTGCTCAACACCAAGTGGGTGGCCCGGCTGACCTTCGGAGACCTGTGATGCGCCCGCGGATCGTCATCGGCAGCCCGCTGCAACTCCTGCTGCTCGCCTGCACGTTCGCGCTCGCCGCCTACGCGGGGCTGCGCCTGTTCGAGGGGGACTGGTTCGGGATCGCGCTGTGGATGGCGGGCGCCGCCCTCCTGCACGACCTGGTGCTGCTGCCGCTGTACGCGGCGGCGGACCGGGCACTGATCGGGGTGGCGGGCCGGGAACGGGTCATGTACGTCCGGGTGCCGGCCGCGCTCTCCCTGCTGCTCCTGCTCGTGTGGTTCCCGCTGATCGGCGGACAGGTGGCGGCGCGCTACACCGCCGGCACCGGGCTGTCCGCCGACGGCTACCTCGCCCGCTGGCTGCTGGTGACCGCCGCGCTCTTCGGCGGCTCGGCGCTGCTGTTCGTGCTGCGCCGGGCGCGTCGGCCGCGCTGGGCGCGGGGGCTGCGCAGGGCGACGAAGGAGCGGCCGCCGGTCGTCCACTGAGCGACGGCCCGCCAGCGGGGTGCGTGCCGCAGCAGGGCCGTCGTGCCGAGCCGGGCCCAGGGGAAGGGGGTGCCGGCGGCTCCCCGGGCGTCGGTCACGTGCACGAGGACGCGTTCGTCGACGTGCGGGTCCGTGACCGTCTCGACGATCAACAGACCGGCCGGGGTGAGGAGTTGGGCCATCCTGTCGAGCAGGGCGCGCGGGTCGCCGCCGATGCCGATGTTGCCGTCGATCAGCAGGGCCGTGCCCCAGCGGCCCTCGGCGGGGAGCTCGTCGAAGACGCTGCGGTGCAGGGCCCGGCCGCCGAGGGTTCTGGTGCGGCGGACGGCCTCGGCGCTCACGTCGATGCCGAGGGCGGGGTGGCCGCGGGTGGCCAGGGCTGCGACGAGGCGGCCGGGGCCGCAGCCGACGTCCAGGACCGTGCCCTCGCAATGGCGCAGTACGTCCAGGTCGGCGGCGTCGGCTTCGGCGCACCAGCGTTCCACGTCCAGGGGGAGGAGCCAGCCGTCGGGGCGGCGGAGGAAGAGGGGGCCCTGGCCGGTGTGGAGGGCGCGGGTGTAGGGGTCGGTGGACCAGGGGTGGGTGTCGAGAGTTGTGGGTGCGGTTGTCGTCATGTGGCTGCGGATTCGGTGTGGTTGATCGCGCCCCGCGGCGGAGCCGCACATTGATACAGTTCCGCGAATTTACAGGGCGCGTTCAGTTCCGCGAATTTACTTGCGAACCGGCTGTTCGGGGCCTTCTTGGCGACCAACCTCGCGTCCTGCGCCGTGTCCACGTCCTGCAGGGGCGGTAGGTCCCGGACGCGCAGGCCCGTCAGTCGTGCCCTCTGGGCCGCGCCCGTGTGGGGAGTCGACATGGGGACGCCCCGTAGAAGTGCGGGGTCCGGGGTCGCCAGGCCCAGGGCCCAGAAGCCGCCGTCCTCCGCCGGGCCGAAGTACGCGTCGCAGTCGGTCCAGTCGAGGGTCAGGAGGGGCGGGGTCACCTGGGGGGTGTCCATGCCGATGAGGAGGGTCGGGCCGGTGCAGTGGGCGAAGGCGGCGGCCAGGCGTTCGTCGAGGGTGCCCGCGCACTGCCGTATGACCTCGAAGCCGGGCGGCAGCCAGGGGCCCGGTTCGCCCTCCAGGGCCAGGACGCGGCGGTGGGCCGGGGTGCGGGCGACCGTGTGCAGGGTGTCCGCCAGTGACGCCTCGGCCAGCGCGGCGGCCTGCCGCGGGGTGAACGGCGGTGTCAGGCGGGTCTTCACCCTGCCGGGGCGGGGTTCCTTGGCGATGACGAGGAGGGTGGTCACGTGCCGGCCTCCTTCTCGGCCAGGACGCGGCTCATGTCCCGGACCGCCTGCCAGGTGCCGCGCCAGGTGCCCGTGACCTTCGAGGCGCCCGTGCGGGGGCGGTACGGGACGTCGTACTCGGCGATCCGCCAGCCCGCGTCGGCGGCGCGGACGACCATCTGGAGCGGGTAGCCGCTGCGCCGGTCGGAGAGGTCCAGGGCGAGCAGCGGCTCGCGGCGGGCGGCGCGCAGCGGGCCGAGGTCGCGCAGGCGCAGGCCGGTGCGGCGGCGCAGCAGGCGGGCGAGGGCGAGGTTGCCGGCGCGGGCGTGCGGCGGCCACGCGCCCCGGGTCTGCGGGCGGCGGCGGCCGAGCACCAGGTCCGCCTCGCCGGTCAGGATGCGATGGGTGAAGGGCACCAGGTCGGCCGGGTCGAGGGAGGCGTCGCAGTCGCAGAAGCAGACGAGGTCGGCGGTGGCCGCCAGCAGGCCCGCGTGGCAGGCGGCGCCGAAACCGCGCCGCCGCTCGGACACGACGGTCGCGCCGAGGGAGCGGGCGAGGTCGGCCGAGCCGTCGGTCGATCCGTTGTCCACGACCAGCGCGCGCCAGCCGGGCGGGATGCGGCGCAGCACCCACGGCAGGGCCTCGGCCTCGTCGAGACAGGGGAGGACGACGTCGACGGACGCCGCGAGCTGTTCTCTTTCGTCGGAAGGGGTCGTCACCCGTCTCACCCTACGGACGCGAAACCGGCGAAACGGGCGGCGGCTCCTTACGAAACACGGACGTCGGAAGCCGAGGAGCCCGCTCGCACGCGCGGGGTGCGAGGCTGGCTCCATGGAGCAGCAGCAGGGTGGACGGGCCGGGGCCAGGGTGCTCGTCGTGGACGACGATCCCACCGTGGCCGAGGTCGTCACCGGGTATCTCGACCGGGCCGGATACGTCGTCGACCGGGCCGGCGACGGCCCCGACGCGCTCGCGCGGGCCGCCGCGCACTGGCCGGACCTCGTGGTCCTCGACCTGATGCTGCCCGGCATGGACGGGCTGGAGGTGTGCCGCCGGATGCGCGGGTACGGGCCCGTGCCGGTCATCATGCTCACCGCGCGCGGCGACGAGGACGACCGCATCCTCGGCCTGGAGGTCGGCGCCGACGACTACGTCACCAAGCCCTTCAGCCCCCGCGAACTCGTCCTGCGCGTCGAGTCGGTCCTGCGCCGCACCCGGCCCGCACAGCCGGCCGGCCTGCTGCGCGCGGGCGGGCTCTCGGTGGACCCCGGGGCCCGTCGCGCCCTCAAGGGCGGCGCCGAACTCGCCCTCACCATCCGCGAGTTCGACCTGCTCGCGTTCTTCCTGCGCCATCCCGGCCGGGTCTTCAGCCGGGAGGACCTGATGCGCGAGGTGTGGGGCTGGGACTTCGGCGACCTGTCGACCGTCACCGTCCATGTGCGGCGGCTGCGCGGCAAGGTCGAGGACGATCCGGCCCGGCCCCGGCTGATCCAGACCGTGTGGGGCGTCGGCTACCGCTTCGACGCCTCGGACCAGGGGGCCTGACCGTGCGCGCCAACCTCCTCATCGCCCTGTTCGCCTTCCTCGGCGCCGCCGTGGCCGGTCTGCTCGGCGCCGGTGTGCTGCTGCTGATCCGGCGCCGCTCGCTGGCCCTGCACCTCGGTGTCGTCGCGGCCGTCGGCGTCACCGCCATGTTCGCGGGCACGCTCGCGGTGGCGCAGGCCATGTTCCTGTCCGGACACGACCTGAAGGTGGTCACGACCGTCGTCGCGATGGCCGCCGTGGTCTCCCTGGCCACCGCCCTGCTCCTCGGCCGCTGGGTCGCGGCCCGCAGCCGCGCCCTCACCCTCGCCGCCCGGTCCTTCGGCGACGGCGGCGACTTCACCTCTCCCGCCGGTCCCGCCACCGCCGAACTGGCCGAGCTCAGCCGCGAGTTGGAGATCACCAGCGCCAAACTCGCCGAGTCCCGGGAGCGTGAGCGGGCGCTTGAGTCCTCGCGGCGCGAACTGGTCGCCTGGATCTCCCACGACCTGCGCACCCCGCTCGCCGGCCTGCGCGCCATGTCCGAGGCCCTGGAGGACGGTGTCGCCGCCGACCCCGACCGCTATCTCAAGCAGATCCGCACCGAGGTCGAGCGCCTCAACGACATGGTCGGCGACCTCTTCGAACTCTCCCGTATCCACGCGGGCACGCTGGCGCTGAGCCCGAGTCGCATCTCCCTGTACGACCTCGTCGGCGACGCGCTCGCGGGCGCCGATCCGCTGGCGCGCGAACACGGCGTACGGCTCGTCGGTGACGGGGTCGAGCCGGTGCCGGTGGAGGTGGACGGCAAGGAGATGAGCCGGGTGCTGGGCAACCTGCTGGTCAACGCCATCCGCCGGACCCCGGCCGACGGCACGGTCGCCGTGGCCGCCGAGCGCTCGCCCGAGGGGGTCGTGCTGTCCGTCACCGACGGCTGCGGCGGCATCCCCGAGGAGGACCTGCCCCGCGTCTTCGACACCGGTTGGCGCGGCACCCACGCCCGGACTCCCCCCGCCGGCGCTGGACTCGGCCTCGCCATCGTCCGGGGCATCGTGGAGGCGCACCGGGGCACGGCCACCGTCCGCAACGTCCCGGGCGGCTGCCGCTTCGAGGTGGTGCTGCCCGCCGCCGCTTCCTGAAAGGCGGACAGCACCACCGGTCCCGGAGGGGCCGGACCGGCCCTATGCCTCCCGCATCCCGGCCCGCGCGAACTCCCGCATCCCCTCCGCGAAGCCCACCTCCGGCTTCCAGCCCAGTTCGGCGCGGATGCGCGTCGAGTCCGCGGTGATGTGCCGTACGTCGCCGAGGCGGTACCCGCCCGCGACGACCGGTTCGGGACCGCCGTACGCCGCCGCCAACTCCCGTGCCATCTCGCCGACGGTGTGCGGCTCGCCGCTGCCGGTGTTGTACGCCGTCAGCGCGCCCGACGGCGCGTCCGCCCGCAGCGCCGCCACGTTGGCCGCCGCGACGTCCCGTACGTGGACGAAGTCGCGTCGCTGGCACCCGTCCTCGAAGACGCGCGGGGACTCGCCGCGGGCCAGGGCCGAGCGGAAGAAGGAGGCGACCCCGGCGTACGGGGTGTCGCGGGGCATGCCCGGCCCGTACACGTTGTGGTAGCGCAGGGACACGGCCGAGCCGCCCGTGGCACGGGCCCAGGCGGCCGCGAGGTGTTCCTGGGCGAGCTTGGTGGTGGCGTACACGTTGCGCGGGTCGACCGGCGCGTCCTCGCCGACGAGACCGGGGGCGAGGTCCGCGCCGCACCGGGGACAGGGCGGCTCGTAGCGGCCCGCGTCCAGGTCGGCGACGGCGCGCGGGCCGGGGCGTACGACGCCGTGCCGCTCGCAGGAGTACCGCCCCTCGCCGTAGACCACCATAGACCCGGCCAGCACCAGCCGCCGTACGCCCGCCTCGGCCATCGCGGTGAGCAGGACGGCCGTACCGAGGTCGTTGCGGGAGACGTACTCCGCCGCGTCCGCGAAGCCCGTCCCGAGTCCGACCATCGCCGCCTGGTGGCACACGGCGTCCACACCGGCCAGCGCCCGGCCGACGGCGTAGGGGTCGCGCACGTCCGACGGAGGGGCGGCGCGGACGTCGTACACGACCGTCTCGTGCCCGTGGACCCGCAGAGCGCTGACGACATGGGACCCGATGAATCCGGCACCGCCGGTGACCAGTACGCGCATGCCGCCACGCTAGGGCCGTGAGCGGCCCGAACCGGCGGGCCGCGCACGTCATGTCACCGGTCCGTAAGACCTCGCGGCGGCAGCCGCACCGTGAAGACGGTCGAGCCGGGCTCGCCGCTCAGCTCGATCGTGCCGCCGTGGGCGCGCACCAGGGCGCTCGCCACGGACAGTCCCAGACCGCTGCCGCCCCGGTCGCGGCTGCGGGCCTTGTCGACGCGGTAGAAACGGTCGAAGATCCGTTCCCGGTCGGCGGCCGGGATGCCGGGACCAGCGTCCTCGACCCGGACGACCGCCGTCTCCTGCTCCAGCGCGACCGCCACCGACACCTTGGTGCCGGCCGGCGTGTGCACGGCCGCGTTGGTGAGCAGGTTGTCCAGGACCTGCCGGATGCGGTGCGGGTCCAGGCGCAGCCGCAGCGCGGGCGGCCCCGGCTCCACCGTCAGCGGGCGCTCCGGGTGACTCGCCCGGAAGGCGGCGGCCGCCTCCCCGACCAGCTCCACCAGGTCCGCGTCCTGCACCCGCAGCGGCGCGTCCACCTCCGCCGCGTCCAGCCGGGCGAGCAGCAGCAGGTCGTCGAGGAGCACCCCCATCCGGGCCGCCTCGGCCCGCAGCCGGGCCAGGTGCCGGTCGCGTTCCTCGGGGGCGTTGGCGGCGGCGTACTGGAAGAGGTCCGCGTAGCCCCGTACGGACATCAGGGGCGTACGCAGCTCGTGCGAGGCGTCGGCCACGAACCGGCGCAGCCGCTGCTCCGCCTCCGCGCGCACCGCGAGCGAGCGGTCGATGTGCTCCAGCATCGTGTTGAAGGCCGTGCGCAGCTCCTCCACCTCGGGACCGCCGCCGCGCTCGTCGGCGCGCAGCGGCAGCCGGGCCGCGGACTCGGTCAGGTCGTGCGAGGCGATGCCGTGCGCGGTGTGCGCCATGTCGCTGAGCGGGTTCAGACCGCGTCTGAGCATCCTGCGGCCGAACACCACCAGCGCCGCCAGCGCCAGCCCGAAGGCGACCACCTGCACGGTGATCAGCCGCCGTACGGTGGCGTCGATGTCGTCCATCGGCGCCCCGCTGACCAGCACCACACCGGGCTCGACCTCGCAGGCCCGCAGCCGGTACTCGCCCTCGCCGGAGATCCGCGCGGTGCGCAGCATCTCGGTCCTCCCGCCGGCCTGGGCCCGGGCCAGGGAGGTGAGGGGGGCGATGTCCGCGGGCAGGTCGCCGGGCTCCTCCGGCCTGCGCAGCACGGCGGCGCCGCCCGAGATGTCGTACACCGCGTAGTACCAGCGGTAGTACTTCTTGCCCTGCAGGGTGCCGTTCTCCGCGATGCTCCTGGCCTGGGCGACCTGGGCCAGGCCCAGCTGGTCGTCGAGCTGGGCGGAGAGATAGTCCCGCATGTAGGTCGTCAGGGCCGTGCCGACGACCGCGAACACCACCAGCGCCAGCGCGCCCAGCCCGAGCGCCAGCCGGGTCCCGAGGCGCATCCCGGGGTACGCCCGGCGCAGCCGCCGTATCACTCGGCCGCCTGCCGGACGACGTAACCGAAGCCGCGCACGGTGTGGATCAGCGGTGCGCCGGTGTCGTCCAGCTTGCGGCGCAGCCGGCTGACGACCAGCTCGACGACGTTCGAGCGGCCCCCGAAGCCGTACTCCCACACATGGTCGAGGATCTGCGCCTTGGTCATCACGGTCGGCGACTTGCGCATCAGGAAGCGCAGCACCTCGTACTCGGTGGGGGTGAGCGTGAGCAGCCTGTCGCCCCGGCGCACCTCGCGGGTGTCCTCGTCCATCGTCAGGTCCGCGACCCGCAGCACGGAGCGCTGGAAGACGGGCCCGGCGCTGCGCCGCAGCACCGTGCGCAGCCGCGCCATCAGCTCCTCCACCGCGAACGGCTTGACCAGGTAGTCGTCGCCGCCCCGGGTCAGCCCCGCCACCCGGTCGGCCACCCCGTCCCGCGCGGTCAGGAACACCACGGGCACCATCGTGCCCGAGCGCCGCAGCCGGTCGAGCACACCGAAGCCGTCGACGTCCGGCAGCATCACGTCGAGCACCACGATGTCCGGGCGGAACTCGCCGGCCAGCGCGATCGCCTCCTCGCCGGTGTTCGCGGTGACCGCGTCCCAGCCCTCGTAGCGGGCGACGGTCGCGACGAGGTCGGCGATGGGCGGGTCGTCGTCCACGACGAGGAGGCGTACTTTTTCCACCCGCTCATAGTGCGGCACCCGCCCGGGCGGACCGTGTGGTCCGGCGCACAGCGGGCACATCGATAAGTACTTGAAAGTTGTCCGACAGCTTCTCGACAGCTCCCACCGGCCAAGCTCGGTCACCCAGGACCCGATCAAGGAGCTGCCGTCACCGTGACGACCGTCCAATCACCCCCTGCGCCCCCCACGGCGACACGCCCCAGGGTGGTGGCCCGCACGGGCCTGTTCGCCGTGCTCGCCGCGAACGCGGCCGTGGTCGCCTACTTCTTCGCCCAGGCGGGCTTCGCCTCCAACGCGCTCATCGTCATCGGCCGCCTCGCCGGACTGTACGGCGCCCTGGTCATGGCCTTCCAGCTGGTGCTGGTGGCCCGGCTGCCCTGGCTCGACCGGCGGATCGGCATGGACCGGCTGACCTCCTGGCACCGCTGGACCGGCTTTGCCCTGCTGTGGACGCTGCTCGCCCACGCCGTCTTCATCAGCTTCGGATACGCCGACGGGGCGGGCGTCGGTCCCGTCACCGAGCTGGTGGACCTCGCCGAGACCACCGAGGGCGTGCTGCGCGCGATCGTCGCCCTCGGCCTGATCCTCGTGGTCGGCGCCGTCTCGGCCCGCTTCGCCCGACGCCGGCTCGCCTACGAGACCTGGCACTTCATCCACCTCTACACCTACGTCGCCGTGGTGCTCGCCTTCACCCACCAGGTCGCGGTCGGTACGACGTTCACCTCGTCGTCCGCCGCGAAGACGTACTGGTACGGGGTGTGGGCCGTGGCCCTCGGCGCACTGGTCCTGGGCCGGCTCGTGCTGCCGCTGTGGCGCAACACCCGCCACCAGTTCCGGGTCTCCGCGGTCGTCCCCGAGTCCGACAACGTCGTCTCGGTCCACGTCACCGGCAAGGACCTGGACAAACTGCCCGCCCGGGCCGGCCAGTTCTTCCTGTGGCGGTTCCTGACCGCCGACCGCTGGTGGCAGGCCAACCCCTTCTCCCTCTCCGCCGCCCCCGACGGCCGCACCCTGCGCCTGACGGTGAAGGCGGCCGGCGCGGGCAGCGCCGCCCTGCGCCATGTGAAGGTCGGCACCCGCGTCTTCGCCGAGGGCCCCTACGGCGCCTTCACCGCCCTGCACCGCACGAGGACCGAGTCCCTGCTGATCGCGGGCGGTGTCGGTGTGACCCCGATCCGGGCCCTGCTGGAGGACATCGAGGGCCACGCGGTCGTCGTCTACCGTGTCGCCGGCGAACGGGACGCCGTGCTCTACGACGAACTGCGCGACCTCGCCGCCGCCAAGGGCGCCGAACTGCACCTGGTCACCGGCCCGCCCGTCCCCGACAAACTGGCCCCGCGCGAACTGGCCCGGCTGGTGCCCGACATCGGCGAGCGGGACGTCTTCCTGTGCGGGCCGCCGCCGATGATGAAGGCGGTGCTGGGCAGCCTGGGCGAACTGGGCGTGCCCAAGCGGCAGATCCACTTCGAACGCTTCAGCCTGGCGGGATGAGGAGGAGAACGTGAAGCGAGCCATACCCGTCGTCGTCCTCAGCATCGCGGGCCTGGTCCCGGTCTGGCGCTACGAGCCATCGGTCGGCGGTACGACGTCCACCACCGCCGAGCCCGCCGTGACACCGTCCTCCTCGGCCTCGGCCTCGTCCTCGTCGTCCGGTTCGGGTGCGTCCTCGGCCTCCGGGAAGGTCGTCAAGGGCACGACCGTGAACACGGACAAGGGGCCCGTGCAGGTGCAGGTCACCTTCGAGGGCGACCGGATCACCGCCGTGTCGATGCTCCAGCAGCCGAACCACCCCCAGACCACGGCCGCTGTACCGAAGCTGATCGCGGAGACGCTGAAGGCGCAGAGCGCGGACATCGACGCGGTGTCCGGGGCGACCATCACGAGCGAGGGGTACAAGCAGTCCCTCCAGGCCGCGATCGACGCCAAGGGCGCCTGACGTGCGCCGCGTCGAACACGTCATGGGGTTCCCCGTCTCGCTGCGGGTGGACGACGAGGGCGGGTGGGAGGAGGCCGCGGACGCGGTGTTCGCCTGGCTGCGCGAGGTCGACGCCCGGTTCAGCCCCTTCAGGGCCGACAGCGAGGTGTCCCGCCACGGCCGGGGTGAGCTGGAGCGGGACTCGCTCAGCACCGATCTGTCCGAGGTGCTCGACCTGTGCGAGCACTACCGGGTCGCCACGGGCGGCGCGTTCGACGCGCGGCTGCCGGGGCGCGGGTTCGACCCGTGCGCGGTGGTCAAAGGCTGGTCGGTGCAGCGGGCCGCGCAGCTGTTGCGGACGGCCGGTGCGAGACGGTTCGTCCTCAACGCCGGCGGAGACGTGGTCGCCTCCGGCGGGCCCTGGCGGGTGGGCGTACGACACCCCGAACAGGCCGACCAGCTGTGCGCGGTCCTGGAGCTGACCGACGGCGCGGTGGCCACCTCCGCCCGCTACGAGCGCGGCGACCACATCGTCGACGGCCGTACCGGGCGCCCGGCGACCGGACTGCTCAGCATGACGGTGGTCGCCGCCTCGCTGACCGAGGCGGACTCCGTGGCCACGGCTGCCTTCGCGCTGGGCTCCGAGGGTGTCGCGTGGGCGGCCGCGCAGCCCGGGTGCGAGGTGTTCGCCGTGGACGCGGCGGGACAGGTGCTGCGGACGGAGGGGTTCCCGGTGGCCTCGCGGTCCCGGGCGGCATGACCCACCGGGCTGACTAACCTGGCCCGGTGACCATCGAGTTTACGCTCCTGTCCGCCGTCTCCCACCGGGGCCGGGAGATCACCGCGCCCCGGCTGCGGGGGCTGCTCGCGCTGCTGGCCGGGGAACTCGGGGCGGGGTGCGGCACGGCCCGGCTGGTCGAGGGACTGTGGCCGGAGGAGCGGCCGGAGAACCCGGCCAAGGCCCTGCAGATCCTCGTGTCGCGGGCCCGCCGTCAGCTCGGCGCCGACGTCATCGCCAGTACCCCCACCGGCTACCGGCTCGCCCTGCGCGAGGACCAGGTCGACACCGCCGCCGTCCGGCTGTTCGCCGCCGCGGCCGCCGAGAAGAGCCGCGCCGGGGACCACGCGGGCGCCCTGGCGGAGGCGGAGGAGGGGCTCGCGCTGTGGAACGGCGCCCCGGCCGTCGAGGCACCCGCTCTGGGCGACCCGGTCGCCGAGCTGCGTGCCGAGCGCGCCGGCACCCACCGCGCACTCGCCCGCTCCCGTGCCCTCGCCCTTGCCCGCACCGGCCGGCGCGAGGAGGCCGTCGGCCCGCTCACCGACCTGGCCGCCGCGCGGCCGCACGACGAGGAACTCCTGCTGGAGCTGATGCGCTGCCGCACCGCCACCGCGGGACCGGCCGCCGCCCTCGCCACGTACGCCACCCACCGGCGCCGTCTGCGCGACGAACTCGGCACCGACCCCGGGCCCGCCCTGCAGGAACTGCACCAGGAACTGCTGCGCGGCGAGGCCCCGGCCGTCCGGCGCGGGGTACCGCACGAACCCAACCCGCTGCTCGGCCGGGACGCCGACGTCGCCGCCGTGACCCGCCTGCTGCACGGCGCCCGCGTCGTCTCCGTCGTCGGCGCCGGCGGTCTCGGCAAGACCCGCCTCGCGGCCGCCGTCGCCCGCGACGCCGAACAGCGGATGGTGCACCTGGTGCCGCTCGCCGGTGTCCGCCGCGACGCCGACGTGGCCGCCGAGGTCGCCTCCGCGCTGGGCGCCGGCGAGAGCCTGCGGCCCGGTGGGGGAGGTGACGCGGTCACCGGGATTCTGGGCACCCTCGGTGCCGGGCCCGCGCTGCTGGTCCTGGACAACTGCGAGCAGGTCGTCCAGGGCGTCGCCGACCTCGTCCAGGCGCTGGTGTCGCGGACCAGGGACCTGCGCGTCCTCACCACCAGCCGTGCCCCGCTCGGCCTGTCCTCCGAGACCATCCACCCCCTGCCCGAACTCGATCTCGCCACCACCGTCGAGCTGTTCCAGCAGCGGGCCCGCGCCGCCCGCCCCGACGCCGACCTGCCCGCCGACACCGTCGCCGCCCTCTGCCGCCGCCTCGACGGACTGCCGCTCGCCGCCGAACTGGCCGCCGCTCGGGTGCGGGTGATGTCGGTCGCCGAGATCCACAGCCGGCTTCAGGACCGCTTCGCGCTGCTGCGGGGCGGGCGCCGGGACGCGCCCGAACGCCATCGCACCCTGCACGCCGTCGTCGACTGGAGCTGGAACCTCCTCGACGAACGCGGGCGGTCCGCGCTGCGCGCCCTCTCCGTCTTCCCGGACGGCTTCACCGCCGGCACGGCGGAGCAACTCGTGGGCGATCCGGACGTGTTGGAGATCCTCGAGGACCTCGTCGACCAGTCCCTGCTCAAGGTGACCGAGCTCAAGGTGACCGACACCGCGACCGGCACCCGCTTCCGGATGCTGGAGACGGTACGGGAGTTCGCCGCCGCGCACCGGGCGGGGGCCGGGGAGGACGCGGCCGTCACGGAGCGGTTCCTCGGCTGGGCGCGGGAGTTCGGCGTCGCCCACCACGACGCGCCCTTCGGGGCCGAGCCGTTCGCGTCCTGGCGGCTCGTCCGCGCCGAGCAGGACAACCTCGTCCACGCCCTGCGGCGCGCCCTCGACCTCGGGGACCAGGACACCGTCGTCGCGGTCACGGCCGTCCTGGGCAGCCTGTGGTCCACCGAGGCCGGCGCCAACCACGCCCGCCTCCTCGCCCTCACCGAGGACACCGCACCGCTGCTCTCCCACTACCGGCCCGCCCCCGGATACATGGAACCCGCGCGCACCGCGGCGGCCCTGCTGGCCGCCAACTCCCTGCTGGGCCTCGGCCCCGGCGCCGGGCGGGTCCTCGTCACGCTGCGCCGCCTGCCGCCCGCCCCGCCGGACACCGTCATCCGGGCCGTGGCCGGCGTGCTGAGCGCCCTTCCCGAGATGCTCGCGCCCGGCGGCCGCCGCGTCCTCGACGCACTGTGCGACAGCGACCGGCCCCTGCTCGCGGCCATCGCCAACGGCGCCGCCAGCTACGTCGGTGAGCACGACCGGGACCCCGAGCGGGCCCTCACGGCCGCCCGCCGGATGCTCGACGCGGTCGCCGGCCAGGACATCCCGCTGCTGCGGATCTGGCCGCGGGCCCGGTTCGCCGAACTGTGCCTGCAGACGGAACGCGGCGCGGAGGCGATCGGACCGATGAGGGCCGCCCTCGAAGCCCTCGAGGAGTTCGGCGAGTGGACCGACACGATCGGACTGCGCTGGGGGATCATGCTCGCCAACCTGCAGGCCGGGGACATCGACGAGGCGGAACACTGGCTGGAGCAGGCGCTGCGGCACCAGCCCGAGGGCGCCGTGTCCGACCCCTTCACCCCCGACCTGGGAGCCCGCGCCGAGATGGCGCTCGCGCGCGGCGACATCGAGACGGGACTCGGCCTGTGGCGCCGGGCCCTGGACCGGCTGACGCACACCGCCGACCCGGCACCCGGCGGGGAACCGGTGATGGAGGCCTGGGGACCGGAGCTCCAGGCGGTCGCCGTGACCGCCCACGCCCGTTACGGCCGCACCGACCTCGTCGACCGTCTCCTCACCGCGTTCCCCGGCCGCGTCACGCACCTGCTGGCCCGCTCCCCGGCCGCCCGGCCCGCTTGCTTCCCGCTGTGCGGCGCGCTGCTGCTCGCCCTCGGCACGGCCGACCTGGCGCAGGGGGACACGGGCGGCGTACGGCTGATCGCGCTCGCCGAGCGGCTGCGCTACCTGCGCAACTTCCAGCCCACCATGTCCCTGGCCCGGGCCCGCGAGGACGCCCGGAATGCCGACAGGGCGGCGTACGAGGACGCGGTGTCCCGGTACGCCGCCCTGGACGACGACGGACTGTGCGAGGCCGCGCTCGGCCTGGTGCGGCAGCGGGTCACAGACTGACCGGCAGCGCCAGCAGGTGGAAGCCGTCGCCGGGCCAGTGCCCGAAGGCTAGTTCGGCCCGGTCCACGGCGAGCTTCGGGGCGGTGGGCCGCCGTACCACCAGCTCGTCGAGGACGACGCCCGTCACCAGCCGGCCGAGGGCCGCGCCGATGCAGTAGTGCGGGCCGTGCCCGAAGGCGAGATGGCCGTCGCCGCGGCCGAACTCCCGCGTGACGTCAAGGTGTTCGGGGGAGTCGTAGGCGGCCGGGTCGTGGTCGGCGGCGAACAGCGCGACCGTCACCGCCTCGCCCTTCCTCAGCAGGGTCCCGGCGAACTCGAAGTCCTCCGTGGCGTACAGGGTGGCGCCCATGCGCACCAGGGTGACGTACCGCAGGAGTTCGGGCACCGCCCGGCTGAGCAGCTCCGGCTCGGCGCGCAGCCGCTCCAGCTGGTCGGGGCTGTCCAGCAGGGCGAGCATCGCGTGCGCCAGGAACAGGGCGGGCGGGGTGATGCCGGTGTTGATCAGCAGGAAGAAGACGGTGACGATCTCGTCGTCGGTCATACCGCCGTCGGCGAGGAGCGCCGACACCAGGTCGCCGGCGGGCTCGGCCCGGCGCCGGGCGACCAGGTCCTTGGTGTACTCCACGAGCGCGCCGAGCCCTTCGAGGACCCGGCTGCCGTCGCCGTACGCGAAGTCCCGGATCCAGCCGCAGACCCTGTCCTGGTCGCCCGCGTCCACACCGACCAGCGCGCAGATCACCGCCGTGCTCAGCGGATAGGCGAACTCGCCCAGCAGATCCGCCTGTTCACGCCCCGCGAGGGTGTCGGCCAGGTCCCGTGCAGTCTTCTCCACGAAGGGGCGCAAGGCGGCCACCCGGCGGGCGGTGAAGGCCCGGGTGAGGGGGCCGCGCCGTCTGCTGTGCTCGTCGCCGTCGAAGAGGGCGAGGTGGCCGGAGAGGTAGCGGGCGTACTCGGGCGGGAGACCGTCGGCGCCCTGGGCCAGCAACTCGGCCTGGGGGTCGGGCATGTCGGAGCCGGAGACCGTCGACCGGTCCCGGACCAGGCGCGGTTCGGTGAGCGCGGCCTTCACGTCCTCGTGCCGGGTGACCAGGCGCACGGGGGTGCTCAGGCCCGGCAGGACGACATGGCCGAGGCCGGGCCGGGAGCGCAGGCCGGCGTAGGCGCCGACGGGGTTCTCGACGAGTTCGGGGGTGAGGGACACGGCGTTCATGGCAACTGCCTTTCTGCGGAGGGAGGTTCAGCGGAGGTCGCGGTCGAAGAGGCGGAGGGACCACACGAGGCCGAGGACCGCGATCGCGATGCTCCACGCCACCGCCATCCAGCCGTTGTGCCCGATCGGCGTGCCGGTCAGCAGGCCGCGCACGGTCTCGATGACCGTGGTGAAGGGCTGGTACTCGGCGAACCAGCGGATCCAGGACGGCATCGAGCCGACCGGCACGAAGGTGCTGCTGACGAAGGGCAGCAGGAACGAGATCGGCAGCGGGGCGTTGCTGGCGCCCTCGGGCGTCCTGCTGATCAGCCCCAGGGCGACCGAGAGCCAGGTCAGCGCGAGAACGAAGAGGACGAGCAGACCGCAGGCCGCCAGCCATTCGACGGGGCCCGCGTCGGGCCGGAACCCGATGGCCAGGGCGACCGCGGTGACCAGGGTCAGGTTGATGACCGTCTGGAGGACACTGCCGACCACATGGCCCACCAGGATCGACGCCCGGGAGATCGCCATGGTGCGGAAGCGGGCGACGATGCCCTCGGCCATGTCCGTGCACACGGCGACCGCCGTCGGCACCGACCCGGTGCCCGCCGTCATCAGCAGGATGCCGGGGACGAGATAGGCGAGATAGGCGGTGCGGCCGCCGCCCTGGCCGATCCCGGCGCCGAGCGCGGAGCCGAAGACGTACACGAACAACAGCAGCAGGAAGACGGGGATGAGCGCGACCTGGAGCGTCATCGAGGGGTAGCGGCGGGCGTGCAGCAGGTTGCGCCGCAGCATGGTGAGGGAGTCGCGCAGGTGTGGGGTGGCGGGCTGGACGGCGCTGCTCATCGGCTCTGCACCTTCTCGTGCTCGGGGCGGCCGGTGACCGCGAAGAAGACGTCGTCGAGATCGGGGGTGTGCACGGTGAGGGAGTCCACGGCGACACCGTGCGCGTCGAGGACGTCCAGCAGGGCGCGCAGGGTGTGCACGCTGCCGTCGCCCGGCACCTGGAGGGTGAGCGCCTCGTCGTCGCGCAGACCCATGTCCAACACCCGGGCGGCGCGGTGGAGTTCGGCCGGGTCGAGGAACCGGAGGCGGACATGGCCGCCGGGGACGAGACGCTTGAGTTCGTCGGGCGTGCCCTCGGCGACGATCCGGCCGCCGTTCAGCACCGCGATGCGGTCGGCGAGTTGGTCGGCCTCCTCCAGGTACTGCGTGGTGAGGAGCACGGTGACCCCGCCGTCGACGAGGTCGCGCACGATCCGCCACACGGCGTGCCGGGAACGCGGGTCGAGCCCCGTGGTCGGCTCGTCGAGGAAGATCACCCGGGGTGAGCCGATCAGCGTCATGGCGATGTCGAGGCGCCGCCGCATGCCGCCGGAGTAGGTGGCGGCGGGCTTCCGCGCAGCCTCCACGAGGTCGAAGCGGGCCAGCAGTTCCGCGGTGACCCGGCGGCCCTCGGCGCGGGGTAGGTGGTGCAGGTCCGCCATCAGCGCCAGATTCTCCTCGCCGGTGATCAGCTGGTCGACGGCGGAGAACTGGCCGGTGACGCCGATCGCGGCACGTACGGACTGCGGGGCCTCGCGCACGTCGTGCCCGGCGACGCGGGCCTCGCCGGCGTCGGCGCGGATCAGGGTGGACAGGATCTGGACGGTGGTGGTCTTGCCGGCGCCGTTCGGGCCGAGCAGCGAGAAGATCGTGCCGCGCGGGACCGAGAGATCGATGCCGTCGAGGACGACCTTGTCGCCGTACGCCTTGCTCAGGCCGGTCACCTCGATGGCCGGTGTCGTCGTCTGGTTCATGCCGCAGAGCGTGCCGGGGGCCGGCTTCAGGGCGGCTTCACGGCGGTTTCAGCGGGAGCCGCGGGCTGAAACCGGCGGCCCCCCGCTGGGGGTGGGGGAGAAAGGGCCAGCCGGCGTCGGAGGCGTTCAGGCGGTACAGGCCGCTGTAGGCGCTCACCGCCGTGCCGTGCTTCTTCACCCAGGTGGCGATCTGGGAGTTGGTGGACTGACCGCGGTTCGAGGCCCGGTGCCTGCCCTCCTGGGCCGGCGCGGGAGGCGGGGCGAGGGTTGTCATGACGCGTTCTCCAGTTCGCTCATGGCCATGACGATCGGGGCCCTCGCTGTGGGCTCGCTGAGCGGCCGCTGAGCGGGCAGTGGGAATCAGTGGACTCACAGGTCGGTCACAGACCGATACCGCCTCGGTGCATACCGGATTTCGCCAGGTTCCCGACTGAATCCGGAAACACATGCGGTCTAGAATCTGCACCCAACGATCCAGTCCCGAAGGGCGTTCGGCGTTTTGATACGGATAGATTCAGTCACCAAGCGCTACCCCGATGGCACGGTGGCGGTCGACAACCTCTCCTTGGAGATACCCGACCGATCCATCACGGTCTTCGTGGGCCCGTCGGGCTGCGGCAAGACGACGACACTGCGCATGATCAACCGGATGATCGAGCCGAGCGAGGGCACGATCACCATCGACGGCAAGGACATCAGCCGGCAGCCCGTGAACACGCTGCGCCGGTCGATGGGGTACGTCATCCAGAACGCGGGCCTCTTCCAGCACCGCACGATCATCGATAACATCGCCACCGTGCCCCGCCTGCTGGGCTGGGACAAGGCCAGGGCCCGGGCGCGCGCCCGCGAGTTGATGGAGCGGGTCGGGCTCGACGGCTCCCTCGCCAAGCGGTACCCCTACCAGCTCTCCGGTGGCCAGCAGCAGCGCGTCGGCGTGGCCCGGGCGCTCGCCGCCGACCCGCCGGTCCTGCTGATGGACGAGCCCTTCTCCGCCGTCGACCCGGTGGTGCGCAAGGGACTCCAGGACGAACTCCTGCGCATCCAGGACGAGTTGGGCAAGACCATCGTCTTCGTCACCCATGACATCGACGAGGCCGTGAAGATCGGCACCATGGTCGCCGTGATGCGCACCGGCGGCCATCTCGCCCAGTTCGCCCCGCCCGCCGAGCTGCTCACCGACCCCGCGGACGCCTTCGTCGAGGACTTCCTCGGCGCCGACCGGGGCATCAGGCGCCTGTCCTTCTTCTCCTCCTCCGGCCTCGACCTGCTGACCACCCCGATCGTCGCCGTCGACGCCACCGCCGAGCAGATCGCCGCCCGCACCTCCAAGGACGTGCCCTACCTCCTCGTCACCGACGTCGACGGCCGTCCCCTCGGCTGGAGCGAGCCGGCCGCGCTGACCGCCGGGTCGGTCGACCCGGCCCGACTCCTCTCCCACGGCCGCCCCTTCGAGCACGGCCGGGAGTCCCTGCGCGCCGCCCTCGACGGTGCCGTGCTCTCGCCGACCGGCTGGGCCGTCGCGGTCGGCGCCGACGGCCGGGTCACCGGCGTGGTCTCGCAGCAGACCATCGGCGAGGCCATCCGCGCCGCGCACGCAGAGGGCCGCACGGAAAAGGTCGCCGGATGAGCGGCGGCCTCTTCGACATCCCGAGCGACCTGCAGAACACGTACTGGGGACTGGTCGGACTGCATCTGCGCGAGGCGCTGATCCCGGTCGCCGTCGGCCTGGTGGTGGCGCTGCCCGTCGCCCAGCTCTGCGTGCGGCTGCGATGGCTGTACCCGCCGGTGCTGTGGGTGACGACCGTCCTCTACGCCATCCCCTCGCTGGCCTTCTTCGTCGTGCTCATCGACTACACCGGCCAGACCGAGACCACCGTGATGATCCCGCTGGGCGTCTACAGCCTCGTGGTCTTCGTCCCGGCCATCGTGGACGGCGTCCGCTCGGTCCCGCAGGAGACCCTGGACGCGGCCACCGCGATGGGCCTGGGACCCGTACGACGCTACTTCCAGGTCCAGTTGCCCATCGCCGCGCCCGCCATCATCGCCGGCCTGCGCGTGGCCACTGTCTCCAGCATCTCCCTCGTCAGCGTCGGCATGCTGATCGGCAACCAGGGCGGGCTCGGCAACCTGCTCAACGACGGCATGATCTACCACCAGTCCCGGCTGATCTGGCTGTCCGTGGTCGGCACGGCCGTCCTCGCCATCATCGCGGACGCCCTGCTGGTCCTCGTGCGGGTCCTCGTCACCCCCTGGATGCCGCGCGGAAACCGCAAACCCCGCCCCGTCGACGAACCCGAACCCCTGCAGGCCGCCCTGGAGGACGCCGTCCGATGAACGTCCTCCACTTCATCAACAACTTCTTCAGCGACAGCGCCCACTGGCACGGCTACGACGGCATCCCCACCCGGCTGCGCGAGCACATCCAGTACTCCCTGATCGCCCTCGCCATCGCGGCCGCCATCGGCCTGCCGGTCGGCCTGCTCACCGGCCACACCGGCCGGGGCGGCAACACCGTCGCGTTCATCGCCACCGCGGGACGGGCGCTGCCCAGCTTCGGCCTGCTGGTGCTGATGTTCGTCCTGCTGGGACTCGGGCTCACCCCGGTGATGATCCCGCTGGTCGTGCTCGCCGTACCGCCGATCCTGGTCACCACCTACGAGGCGGTGCGCTCCGTCGACCCGTCCCCGGTGGACGCGGCCCGCGGCATGGGCATGGCCGAGTCACGGGTCCTCTTCCAGGTCGAACTCCCCGTCGCCCTCCCCCTGATCCTCAGCGGCCTGCGCTCGGCAGCCATCCAGATCGTCTCGACGGCCACGATCGCGGCCTACGTCTCCCTCGGCGGCCTCGGCCGCTACATCGTGGACGGCCTCTACCAACGCAATTACGAGAAGGTGGTGGGCGGGGCGACCCTGGTGGCCGTACTCGCTCTGGTGACACTCGGGTTCTTCTGGCTGGTGGCACGGTTCACCGTGTCACCCGGGGTACGCAGAAGCGCCCCATAGGGGCGCGGGGCTGTACTCGATTTGCGGCTGCCGCCGCGCGGGCGCGACAAGCCTCCACCGGACCCGCAGACAAAGCGGAACCGATGGGGGCCCGTTACGTCACCCTCCGCTTCGCGCCAACGCCTGCTCCAGCACAACCAGCAGAGCGTCCCGCACAGACCCCCGCTCCCGCGCGTCGAACACCACCACCGGCACCCGCTCGGCGACGTCCAGCGCCCAGCGGACCTCCTCCAGCGTGTGCTCGACCTTCCCGTCGAACGCGTTGACGGCGACCGCGAACGGGATCTGCTTGTGCTCGAAGTAGTCCACGGCGGCGTAACAGTCGTCCAGACGGCGGGTGTCGACGATGACCAGCCCGCCCACCGCGCCCTCGACGATGTCGTCCCACATGAAGCCGAACCGCTCCTGACCGGGCGTGCCGAACAGGTACAGCTTCAGCGTCGGGTCGATGGTGATGCAGCCGAAGTCCATCGCCACCGTGGTGGTGGTCTTGCGGGGCGTGTGGCTGAGGTCGTCCACGCCCGCCGCGACCTCCGTGATGGCGGCCTCGGTGGTCAGCGGCTCGATCTCGGAGATCGAGCCCACGGCGGTGGTCTTGCCCACGCCGAAGCCGCCCGCGATCACCAGCTTGACCGGCAGCGGCGGTGCTACGGCGGCCGCCGGGGCGGCCACGGCGGGGGCGGCCGGTTCAGTCCGAGTCACGGAGTACCCCTCGGGAGTCGGGGATGGCACGCAGGGCCTCGATGACCCTGCGCAGGACGGAGGCGTCGTGGGTGACGCCGGAGTCGGGCACGTGCACCGTCAGGTAGCCGGCCGCACGCAGGTCCTCGGCGAGGACCCGGACCACGTTCAGGTGCAGCCGCAGCCGGGCCGCGAGTTCCGCGACGGACTGCGGCCGCCGGCAGGCGGCGACGATGTCGTGCTGCTCGAAGTCGAGTTCGTCGAGCACGACGAGACCCTCGGCGGTGGCCACCACCTGGGTCTCCACCGGCACCGGCCGGCCGGCCGCGGTGGGCGCGACGCGGCCGGCGGTGACCAGGAACGGCCGTACGGCGGGGGCGGGGCCGACCGGGTCCGGGTCGCCCGGCGGTGGGGAGCCGTCCGCCATGGGGTGTCTTCCTCCTCGATCGCGCCCTCAGGACGGGTCCCGGGGGCGGCAACCGGTCAGCGCGCGGATGCCGCGCCGACGCTGTTCTTGAGCTGGAGCACCAGCTGGGGGCTGAGGGCGCTGCCGGCCCGGTTGGCGAACAGCGTCATCTCGTAGGCGATGTTGCCCAGCTTGGCCTCCTTGTCGGTGACCACGCCGAGCACGGCGCCGCTGCCGATCGCGGAGACCAGGACATGGCCGCCCTCGAGGTCGATGATGACCTTGTTGAGGGCGCCCAGGCCGTAGTTGCCGGAGGCACCGGCGGCCAGGGACGTGATGCCGGAGACGATCGCGGCCAGCCGCTCCGAGTCGGCGTGCTCACGCAGCTCGGAGACGGCGATGAGCAGTCCGTCGGAGGAGACGGCGATGGCGTCCACGACGCCCGCGGTCTCGGTCGCGAATCGGTTCAACAGCCAGGTGAAGTCGGCTGCCGCGGCCTGCAGTTCGGCCGGCGTGGTGGCTCCCGCAGGGGGAGTGTCACCTGTCGACGTGCTCACTGCTCGGCTCCTTCCGGGAGGTGGTTCTGGTCGTGCGGGTCCGTGGTCCGACGGGCGGCACCGGACGTGGCGTCCGCACCGCCGGCATTGCCGTTGGCCGCGACGGCACTGTCGCGGTTGGCCCGTTCCACGGCGGCCTCGAACTCGTCGAGTGCGTCGCGGACGGCGTCCGCGTCGGCGGGCCGGGCGACCTGCCGCGCCGCGTGCTGGGCTGCGTCGACGGTCGTACGGAGGGTCGCGCCCTTCACCCGCCGCCGCAGCGGACGGACGGAGCCGTCACCGGGGAACGCCGGGTTCGCGCCGCCGCTCGTGCCCTCGGCGGACAACGCCGTCTCGCCGCCCGGGGCTCCGCCCGACGATACCCAGTCGCCGGCACCGGAACGACGCGAGGGGCTCATGTCCTCAGCGGGCCGCGCGGACAGCGCCTCCTCGCTCCAGTGGGAGCGGGTCGGGAGGGCGGGCTCATGGGAAGCCGGAGCGTCCTCGGCGGGGCGGGCGGACGCCGGGGCGTCGGTCCAACCGGAACGCGGTTCGCCGACCGCCTCGTGCGCGTGCGAAGTGTCCTCGGGGCGTGGGTCGGTGTCCCTGGCCCAGCTCGGGCGGGTCGCCTCCTTCGCCCTGGACTGCGGCGGTGCCTCGCTGCGGGCCGGGGGGATGAAGGGGGTGCGTTCACCGGTGGGCGCGTCGGCCGGAGTTGGGGCATCGGCCGGAGCCGGAGCCGCGGCAGCCGGCCGGGACGAGGAAGCGTCCGTGCCCGTGGGGATCTCGCGGCGCGGCACGCGGCGGGGCAGCGGCCCCGGCTGACCGCCCCGCGCGGTGTCGGACGACAACCGGGTGTTCTCCTCGACGGCGGACGACGACCGGGGTCCGGACGCGGCTGCCGACTCCGAGGCGATGGAGCCCCGTCGGCCGGTCGAACCGCCGACGGCGACCTCCACCGGGCTCATCGCGAGCAGCAGCGACGGCGGCACCGTCACCTCGGCCGTCACACCGCCGCCCGGGGTGCGGGAGAGATTGACCCCGACGTCCCAGCGCCGCGCCAGGGTGCCGACCACGAACAGGCCGAGCACCTTCGTCGGTACGACGTCCAGTCGCTCGCGGCGGATCAGCCGGCCGTTCTCCTCGGCGAGCCGGTCGGCGCTCATCCCGAGGCCGTGGTCGGCGATGACGATCGCCGCGCCGCCCGGCGCCTCCTCACCGGAGGTGTCCCGCACGTACACCTCGACGGGGCTGCCGGCGGGCGAGAACGACACCGCGTTCTCCAGCAGTTCGGCCACCATCAGCGTGAGGTCGCCGATGATGTCCGGCTCGACCATGACCTCGGTGCGCGCGTGCAGCCGTACCCGCTGGAAGCCCTCGATCTGGCCCAGCGCGGCGCGTACGACGTTGGTCAGCGGCGTCGGTCCGGAGTCCAGGACCGTCTCGCGGATACCGGCGAGCAGCATCAGGCTGTCGGCGTTGCGGCGCAGCCGGACGGCGATGTGGTCGATGGAGTAGAGGCGCTCCAGCAGGGCAGGGTCGGTCTCACCGCGCTCCACCGCGTCGATCAACGCGAGCTGACGGGTCGTCAGGTTGCTGACGCGGCGGCCCACGTTGCCGAACATCTCGGCGACGTTGCGCCGGCTGAGCACCTGGCGTTCCAGCAGGGCGATGGAGGTGGTCTGCACGCGGTTGAACACCTCGGCCAGCTCACCGATCTCGTCGTTCGCGGTGACCGGCATCTCCCGCAGCTTCGGCGGGCTGTCGTCCTCGGCGTCGTCGTCGGCGACCCGGGCCAGCTCGCGCCCGGCCACGTCGGCGACCTCCTGCGCGGCACCGGTGAGGGCCTGCACCGGACGTACCACCGAGCGGCGCACCAGCACCGAGAAGGCGATCCACAGCGCGAAGCCGAGCAGACCGATGGCGAGCAGCAGTCCGGCCCGCCACGTCGCGTCGCTGGAGGCGCGGTCGGCGCGGTTGGCGATCTGGTCGATGAGCGAGGTGGTGATCTTCAGCCGGCTCTGCGCCTGCTCGGGGTACGAGGGGTAGTCGCTGAGGGCGTCCTGGAACGCGGCCTTGATGTCGGCGGGCGAGTTGGCCTGCAGGGTGCTGGGTGCGACCTGGAGTTCGGCGTACGCCTCGGAGATCTCCCGCATCGCGTCGGTGTGTTCGACGCCGGTGAGCTCGTCGGCCTGGTCGGCGGTGGCGAACCGGGCGAAGCGGTCGGCCTGGTTGCGGTAGAGCTCGTAGGCGCCGACGGCGGTGGTGAACTCGATGAGCGCGTTGGTGTCACCGGTCGTCGCCGAGAACACGCCGGTCTCGAAGGAGCCGTGCGCGGCGTCGGCGCGCAGCAGGGAGTCCAGGAGGTTGCCGGTGAAGGTGGCGGCCAACTCGGCGTTGCGGTCCAGGCCGAGACCGTCGATCAGGGTCTTGGCGGCGTTGTCGTAGGCGGGGTCGATGTTGCTGGCGGGCAGATAGCTCTGCTCGACCGTCCCGCGCAGACTGGTGAGGCCCTCGACCTCCTTCAACGCCTGCGCCTCGCTGTCCGGCAGCTCCCCGCCGAAGACCGACCGCACCTTGGCGATCTGGTCGTCCACCGCCCGCTGCGCCTTGCGGTAGGCGGTCCGGGTCGACTCAGTGCCCTTGCCGCCGGCCTCGTAGCGGACGGAGAGCAGGATCGCCAGCTGGTGCTCGCTCTCAACCTCGTTGACCAGGGTGGCCACCTGCTCGCTGTTGCGCACCAGATCCGCTGCGGACGAGGCGTCCTGGGCCTGGCCGATCTGGCCGGCGATCAGATAGGAGAGCAGGGCGGCTACGACGGCCAGCGGAACGCCGACCAGGAGGTTGAGCTTGCGCCGGAACGGCCACCGGTCGGCAAACCCCCGGATGCCGCCTCTCGGCGACGGCGGGGCGGGCCGGGCGGTCGCGTCCACCTCTTTCGTGGACACCGGGCCTCCTTCGTGCGGTCTCGGCCGCGCGCGACGACGCGCCTTGACCGATTCTGATCGATGACTGGATCATGAGGAATGGTGCGGATGACACCGCAGCGGCCCCCGCACACCGCTGTGACCGACGCCAACTGCGGTGAGACTACCGTCTCTTTGAATGATCAAGGGCGTCGCCCTACGTCAAGAATCCGTTACAAAGCGCCTCTGCTTCCGCTTCAGTCTGTTCACACCGCATTCACAACCGATCACGCATTGAGGCCAATTGGTGACCAGACTGCTCTTGACTGAGGGAGAACCGGCTGGATTGGATCAGTTGCAGCGCTTGCTTCTCATCAATCCCCCGAGTCCGGAACGGGAATCGTGACTTCCAAAGCCCCACGCCCCAGGTCCTTCAGGAGCTACCCCGCGGCGGCCGTCGCGCTCGCCGCGACCACGGCCCTGCTGGCGGGATGTGGTTCCTCCTCCTCCGACAGCAAGTCCTCCGACCCGCTGCAGGGCGGTAAGTCGGACGGCAAGTCCGTCGTCGTCGGATCCAACAACTTCGCCGAGAGCATCCTGATCGCCGACATCTACGGCGAGGCCCTGAAGGCCAAGGGCGTCAAGGTCACCTACAAGCCGAACATCGGCAGCCGCGAGACGACGTACGGGCTGCTGAAGAACGGCTCCATCACCGTGCTGCCGGAGTACAACGGCGCGCTGCTGGCCTACCTCGACCCGAAGGCCGCGCCCAAGACGGTCGAGGCCACCACGGCCGCGATCGAGGCCAAGCTGGACTCCAAGCTGACGCTCCTGGACCCCGCCTCCGCGCAGGACAAGGACTCCGTCACGGTCAACAAGGCCACCGCGGACAAGTACAAGCTGACCAGCGAGTCCAGCATCGCGGACCTCAAGAACGTGGCGAAGGACCTGACCATCGGCGCCTCGCCGGAGTTCCAGACCCGGCAGCAGGGCCTGGTGGGCCTGAAGTCGGTGTACGGCCTGGAGTTCAAGGGCTTCAAGGCGCTGGACGCGGGCGGCCCGCTGACCCTGGCGGCGCTGAAGAAGAACACCGTGCAGGCCGCGGACATTTTCACCACGGACCCGAACATCACCAAGGAGAAGTTCGTCGTCCTGCAGGACCCGCAGAACCTCTTCGGCTTCGAGAACGTCCAGCCGCTCGTATACAAGAGCGGTCTGTCCTCGGACGGCGTCTCCGCGCTGAACGCGGTCTCCGCCAAGCTCGACACCAAGACCCTGCTCGACCTGGACTCGCAGGTCCAGCTCGAGAACAAGGACCCGCTGGACGTCGCCAAGGCCTGGCTGAAGACGGCCGGCCTGAGCTGAGCCCTTTCGCACGGTCCGGCGCGGGTGCCCCCGTCACGGGCGGCACCCGCGCCTGCCGCCGTTCAGTATCCGACGCGGAAACTACGCAGATCGGCGGAGTCCCACACAGGGATGTACTGGCTGACGTACGTCCAGTCGGTGCCGTTGAGGTCGGTCGCCGGCACCACGAACGTGCCGTCCTGCTTACGCTTCGTTCACCCTGCCGCCCCCTGTGGGAGCGGTGTGCGGATCGAGGTCCGCCCGCGCCCGGGCCGCCGCGCCGACGGCAACCGCGTCCTCGCCCAGACCGGCCGGCAGCACCCGCAACGGGCGTCCGCTGACCGGGGGTTCGGCGTTCAACGCCCGCCGGACGGCGGGCTCCAGGAGCGACCAGGACCGGCTGACACCGCCGCCGATCACGAAGGTCGTCACGTCCAGCAGGCCGGCCGTGACCAGCAGCGCCCGGGCCACCGCGGCGCCCGCCGCCTCGAACACCGCGAGCGCGTCGGGATCACCCCGGCCCGCCGCCTCGGCGACTCCGCGGCCCGCGCCGGCGCGGCCCGTGCGCTCCCGGTACCGGGCGGCGATCGAACGACCCGAGGCCAGCGTCTCCAGATGGCCTCGGCCTCCGCAGGTGCAGGCCAGTTCGCCGAAGCCGGGCACATGACCGATCTCGCCCGCCGCGCCCTCCGGCCCGTCGTACAGGGCGCCCTTCAGCCACAACGCCCCGCCGACCCCGGTGCCGAGCGTCATTCCGAGCACGTCCGGCTCGCCCGCCACCGCCCCGGCGGTCACCTCGCCGCGCAGGAACGCGTTGACGTCGTTGTCGAGGAACGCCGGTACGCCCAGGCCCCGTTCGACCGCCGCGGTCACCTCGAAACCGGCCCAGCCGCGAAAGGAGTCGCTCGCCACCAGCACCCGCCCGGCCCGCGCGTCCACCACCCCCGCCGCCCCCACCCCGACACCGAGCAGCCGCGCGGGCGTACGGCCCAGCAGACGCCGTACGGCATCCAGCGCGGCGCCGACCATCGCCGCCCCGCCCTCGGCCGCGGGCGTCGCCACCTCCAGACGGTCCATGATCCTCAAGTCCCCCGCGCACAGCAGCACTTGGGTGGTCGTGCCGCCGATGTCGACGCCCGCGACCACCTCGGGAGCACGCGTCACGCGGTGGCCCCCGTCCGGTCCTCGGCCCGCCGGCGCCGCTGCAGCACCGGATCCGGTACCGGCACCGACGCGATGAGCCGGCGCGTGTAGGCGGACTCCGGTCGCAACAGGGTCGTCATGGTCGGCCCCTCCTCCTCGACGCACCCGTCACGCATCACCACGACCCGCTGCGCGAACTGCTGCACCACCGCCAGATCGTGCGAGACGAACAGGCACGCGAACCCCAGCTCGCCCTGCAACTCGGCGATCACCTCCAGCACCGTCTGCTGCACACTCACATCCAGCGCGCTCGTCGGCTCGTCCGCGACCAGCAGCCGCGGCTCAAGCACCAGCGCCCGGGCGAGACTGACCCGCTGCCGCTGCCCACCGGACAGCTCACGCGGCCCACGCCCCGCCAACTCCCCGGACAGCCGCACCCGTTCGAGCACTTCGGCGACCCGGGCGCGCCGCTCGGCCGCCGACATCCCCCGCCGGTGCATCCGCAGCGGCTCGGCGACGCACTCCCCGACACTCATCCGCGCGTCCAGCGAGGCCACCGGATCCTGCAGCACCACCCCGACCCCGGACAGCAGGGCCCGGCGCGCGCGTCCCCGGGTGCGGCCCAGGTCGGCACCGAACAGCGACACCGACCCGGACGCGGGCGCCACCAGCCCCAGCGCGACGCGCGCCGCGGTCGACTTGCCCGACCCCGACTCGCCCACCAGCCCGACCGTCTCGCCGGCCCGCACCGAGATCGACACCTCGCGCAGCGCCCGTACGGTACGAGGACCACGGCCGAAGTTCACGGACACGTCCTGGAGCCGGACCACCGGCTCGCCCTGCGCCGAAGGGGCCGGCGGAGCCTTCGGCTCGTCGACCACCAGGCGCGGCACCGCCGCCAGCAGCTTCCGCGTGTAGTCGTGCCGCGGCCGCAGCAGCACCTCGTCCACCGGCCCGCTCTCCACGATCTCGCCCCGCAGCATCACCGCCACCCGGTCCGCGAAGTCGGCGACCACGCCCATGTTGTGGGTGACCAGCAGCACCCCGGTGCCGGAGTCGGCCGCCAGCCCCCGCAGCAGATCGAGGATCTCGGCCTGCACGGTGACGTCCAGCGCGGTCGTCGGCTCGTCCGCGATCAGCAGACCGGGCGAGTTGGCGATCGCCATCGCGATCACGACGCGCTGCCGCTGGCCGCCCGACAACTGGAACGGAAACGCCTTCGACCGCCGCTCCGGCTCGGGAATGCCGACCCTGCGGAGCAACTCGACCGCCGCACCGGCGGCCTCGGCGCGGGAGAGGGGATGGTGGTTGCGGATGACCTCGGCGATCTGCGCACCGACCCGGGTGAGCGGATCGAGGGCGGTGGCCGGCTCCTGGAACACCATCGACGCCGTACGACCGCGCAACCGGGCGAGCTCTCCCTCGCCGGCCCCGACGACGTCCCTGCCGTCGATCCTCACCCGGCCCGAGACACGGGCGTTGCCCGGCAGGAGGCCCATCGCGGCGAGGGCGACGGTGGACTTCCCGGAGCCGGACTCGCCGACGAGGGCGAGGGTTTCACCCGTATGCACGTGCAGTGATATGTCACATAGCGCCGACACGTCACCCGTCTCGGTCCCGAACGTGACCCCCAGCCCCTCGACCTCCAGCACCTTCTCCGCCGGCACCTTCGCCCCCTCCCGCACCTTCTCCCCCTCCGGCACGTTCGCCCCCTCCACCGCCTTCCCTGCGTCCTTCACCCACGCCCCCTCACGTCGAAGGCGTCCCGCAGCCCGTCCCCGACCGCGTTGAACGCGCACACGACGAGGATGATCGCGAGGCCCGGCGGAACGATCAGCCACCAGCGTCCCGAGTACGCGGCCGTCAGACCGGCGGACAGCATCCCGCCCCAGTCGGTCTTCGGCGGCTGGACACCGAGGCCCAGATACGAGACGTAGGCGACGAGCAGGATCGCGTCGGCGACCTGGAAGGTGGCCGCGACGACGATCGTGGACACCGAGTTGGGCAGGATGTGCCGGCGGATCGCCCGGCCGTGCGTGCCGCCGGTCGCGCGCAACGTCAGTACGTAGTCACGGCCCTTCAGCGTCAGCGTCTCCGCCCGCACGAGCCGCGAGGGCACCAGCCAGGACACCAGTCCGAGCACGAGGATCAGCCCGAGCGTGTCCGGGGTGGTGATCGCCGACACGACCAGCAGGATGAACAGCGCGGGAATCGCGATGCCCGCGTCCACGATCCGCATCATCACCGCGTCCACCCAGCCGCCGGCGTACCCGGCCACGGCACCCCACACCGTGCCGATGACGGTGGCGAGCACCCCGGCCGCGAGCCCGACGAGCAGGGAGACCTGCCCGCCGTACATCAGCCGCCCCAGCTCGTCGTGGCCCACGGCGTCCGTACCGAGCAGATGGGAGCCGCCGGGCCGGAGGTTGACCTGGGTGAGGTCGGTGTGGGTCTGGTCGGTGGAGTACAGCAGGGGGCCGACGAAGCAGAGGAGCAGGAAGAGGACCACCACCGCGAGACCGGCCACGGCCAGCTTGTTGCGGGTGAACCGGCGCAGCGAGAGACGATGGCCCGCGAGGGGGTCGGTCGTCGGCGTGGTGGTCTGCAGGACGGCGCTCATGCCTGGCCCGCCTTCACTCGGGGGTCGACGACACGCTGGACGACGTCGGCGAGCAGCGTGCCCACGACCGTGGCGACGGAGATGACGAGGACGCAGCCGAGCAGCACCGGATAGTCCGACGACTGCGCGGCGGACCAGAACAGCAGCCCCATCCCCGGGTAGTTGAAGAGCTGCTCGACGACCAGGGCGCCCCCGAACAGGACGGGCACGTAGTAACCGAGCATCGCGATCACGGGCGTGAGCGAGTTGCGGAAGACGTGCCGGAAAAGGATCGCGTACTGCCGCGCACCGCCCGCCCGGGCGGTGCGCACGTAGTCCTCGGCCAGATTCTCCAGCGTCGCCGCCCGCATGTACCGGCTGAAGACCGCCACCATCGACGCGGCGCCCGTGATCACCGGCAGCACGAGCGCCACCGGATCGCCGAGCACCTGCCCGAGCGTGTCCCCCTGCGGCGCCTGGGAGGGGAACCAGCGCAGCGTCTGGGTGAAGACCAGCACCAGGATCAGGCCCAGGAAGTACACCGGGGTCGAGTACGCGACGAAACTCAGCGTCGTGATCACGTAGTCGGCGGGCTTGTTGCGCCGCACCGCCTGCCACATGCCCAGCGGGATCGCGAGGAGCAGCCCGACGAGCGCGGACAGTACCGTCAACACCAGTGTCTTCGGCAGCCGTTGCCCGATCAGCTGGGAGACGGCCTCGTTGAGCGTGTACGACGTTCCGAGGTCCCCGTGCAGCAGGGTGCGCAGGTAGTAGAGGTACTGGAGGGGCAGCGGACGGTCCAGCCCCTGGTCGTGGTTGAACGCGGTGATCTGCTGGGCGGTCGCCTGCGGTCCGAGGATCCCGCGCGCGGGACCCCCGGGCAGCGCGTGCAGCAGGCAGAAGACCACGACCGTCACGATGAGGATCACCGCGAGGGCCTGGAGCGTCCGCCGGGCCAGGTAGACGAGGGTCTCCATGGCTCAGCCGGTCCACTTCCACTGCGCGGGGTGGAAGTTGGCGAGCGAGTCCTGGGAGAACCCGCCCAGTCCCTTCTTCATCACGGAGATCTGGTAGTCCGGCTCCGGCAGCCAGATCACCGGCAGGTCCTGGGCGAGGGCGGCGCTGTAGTCCTGCACCGCCCGGGTCGAACTCGACGTCGTGGACGCGGTGATGAGCCGGTCGACGTCCGGGTTGGAGTAACTGCCGAAGTTCGAGCCCGCCTTGGTCTGGAAGAGCGAGTCACCGGTCGGGAAGGCCGGGAAGTACCAGCTGCCCGCCGTGCCGAAGAAGGACAGCTGCCACTTGCAGATCGACTGGCCGGCGGTGCACTGCGGGGTCTGCGAGAGCACCGAGTTGACCGGCGCGGTCCTGATGGAGAACTTGATGCCGGTCTTGGCGAGCGAGGACTGGATCGCGCTCATCATGTTGTCGGTGACGGTGGATCCGGACTGCGACAGCACCGTCATCTCGAACTTGGTGCCCTGGGCGATGCCCGCACCGCACCTGCCCGGGTCGGTGCAGGTCATCACCCCGCCCTGCTCGGTCCAGCCGTGGCTGGTGAGCAGGGACTTGGCGGCACTCGTCGAGAACGGGTACGGATTGTCCTTCTGCGTCGGCGAGACGAAGTCGGAGGCCTGCCCCTGCGGCACCGGACCGTAGCCGGGCACCGCCGTGCCGTTGAGGACGACCTTCGCCAGGCTCGTCTGGTCGATCGACCGCTGGACCGCCTGCCGGGCGTAGAGCTGCTTGAACACGGCACCCATGGCGGGGTTGTTGAAGTTGTACGGCATATAGGTGATGGCCCAGCCCGACCACGGCTTCACCTCGTAGCCCCGCGCGGTGAAGCTCGCCTCCTGGTCGAGGTCGGTCGGCTCGATGTAGCCGTAGTCGACGCTCCCGGAGCGCAGGGCGTTCTTCTCGGCGTCCGCCGTGGTGAAGGGAAGCAGGTTCACCGTGGGGATGCCGGGCTTCTCCCCGCCGTCGTACTTCTTGTTGGCGGTGAGCACGACCCTGCCGGCCGTCGAGAAGGACTTCACGGCGTAGGGGCCGCTGATGGTCTTCCACAGCGGGTTGGACGCGTAACCGCCGATGTTCTTGGCCGCGTCGTTGAGGTAGGTCCAGGTCCGCTTCGGGTCGCCCTTGTCCCAGGCGTGCTCGGGGAGCGGGTTGATGGAGCTCAGTTCGTTCGCCAGCATCCACTGCGGGTTGTAGGCCCGGTCGAAGGCGATGGTGAAGTGGCGGTCGTCCTGGATGGTGAAGGAGGTCCAGTTGTCAGGCGCCTTGCCCGGGTTGTAGCCCGCCCACTGCGTCTTGTTCGCCTTGATGAGGTCGAACCAGAACCGCACGTCCTTGGCGGTGACGGGCTTGCCGTCGCTCCAGTGCCGGTCGCCCAGGGTGATCTTCACGCTCTTGTTGTCGGCGGCGAAGTCGGCGGCCGTGGCGATCGAACCGGCCTTGTTCCAGGCTATCTTGCCGCTCGAGCCGTCGTAGGCCACCAGCGGCTCCCACAACGCGTTGGCGATGGAGATGTTGTTGGTGTTGAGGTGCGCCGCCGTGCCGATCGGCAGGATCCAGTTCGGCGTGAAGTTCGCCGGCAGCGCGTAGTCGATGGAGTCCTTGGCCGCGGACGACGTGCCGCTCGATCCGGAGCAGCCCGCGAGCAGCAGCGTGCCCACGGAGAGGGTGACACCGGCCAGGAGTCTCGTGCGGGCAGGGGACATGGCTCTCCTCGGAACAAGGGTGGGCTCGGCGGGGTGAGGGACAGTCAACGACCCGTGTGGTCGAAGAAACAGACGCACCGCCGTAAAAAGCCTGTTACTGCTGTTCTGAAAAAAGCGCGCAGGTGGTTTCCGGGGCATACGCTCGTCGCCCCGAACGCCGTCGACGGAAGTTACTTCGTCCATGACCGAAAAAAGTCCACCGCGCCGCAAACACCTCGTCGGCGTCACCTCGCTCGCCGAGCGCGTCCTCGAACTCCTCGCCTCCGGCCAGGCCACGACCCGTACGGAACTGGCCGGACTGCTGGGCGCCGCGCCTTCGACGATCTCCTTCACGGTCGGTCAGCTCATGGACCACGGGCTGGTCGCGGAGGAGGGCACGGTGTCGTCCGCGGGCGGCCGGCCGCGCAAGGTGCTGCGGCTGGGCGGCAGCGACGGGTTCGCCGTGGCGGCCGAACTCGGCGGCAAGCACGCGCACGTGGGCGTGGTGCTGCCCGGGGGCGGGCTCACCGACGTCTCCACCGTGCCGTTCCCGACCGCCGACGGTCCCGAGGCGGCCCTGCCCGGACTGGTGGAGACGCTCTCCTCGCTCGCTGAACGGCACGGCCGGGGTCTGCTGCGGGGCGTGGGCCTGTGCCTGCCCGGCCCGGTCGACGTGGAGCCAGGACTGGTGACGCTGCCGGCGAGGATGCCGGGCTGGAACCGTTTCCCGGTACGGGACTGGCTGGAGGAGCGGTTCGCGGTGCCGGTCGCCATCGAGAACGACGCCAACTGCATGGCCGTGGGCGAGCACAGCGTACGGCCCTCCTCTCACCGTCAGTCGATCATGGTCAAGGCGGGCTCCGGGATCGGCGCCGGTGTCATCGCCGACGGCCGTCTCTACCGCGGCGGCACCGGCGGCGCCGGCGAGATCACCCATGTCCGGGTCGAGGCCGCCCACGACATCCCCTGCTCCTGCGGGAACACCGGGTGCCTGGAGACGGTGGCCTCCGGCGCGGCCCTGGTGCGCATCCTGCGCGAGCGCGGACGCGAGGTGACGTCCACCGAGGACGTCGTACGCCTCGCCTCCGACGCCGACCCGGAGGCCACCCGCGCCGTCCGGCTGGCCGGCCGCTACCTGGGTCAGGTCCTCGCCGCCAACGTCAACTTCTTCAACCCCGACGCCGTGTACCTGGGCGGCATCCTCTCCACGCTGGAGCCGTTCGTCGCCGCCGTCCGCAGCCAGCTCTACGAGGGCTGCCATCCGCTGGTCACCGAACACCTGGTGATCGAACGGGCCGTCCTCGGCGCCGACGCAGGTCTGGCCGGCGCGGGCCAGATGGCCCTGCAGCGGGCCCTGGCGCACGCGCTGCACACGGCGACCGGCAACCACCGCCCCTGACCCTCCGGAGGATTCCATGCCGGCATCCCGTCCCGTGATCGCCGTCGCCGGCCTCGGCATCGAGTCGTCGACCTTCTCCCCGGCCCGCACCGAGGCCCCCGCCTTCCACCCGCAGCGCGGGGACGAGGTCCTGGCTCGCTACCCCTTCCTCGCTCCCGGCGGCGAGTTGCGCGAAGTCGCCGACTGGAGAGGCGCGTTGGTCGGCAAGGCATTGCCGGGCGGCACGGTGACCGCGGCGGCGTACGCGGAACTCTCCGCCGAACTCCTCGACCGTCTGCGCCGGTCGGGCCCCGTCGACGGCCTGTGGTTCGACATCCACGGTGCCATGACGGTCGAGGGCCTGGACGACGCCGAGGTCGACCTCCTCACCCGCGTCCGCGAGGTGACCGGCCCGGACGTCCTGGTGTCCACCTCCATGGACCTGCACGGCAACGTCTCCCGTGACCTCGTCCACCTCAGCGACCTGATCACCTGCTACCGCATGGCCCCGCACGAGGACGCCATGGAGACGAAGGAACGGGCCGCCCGCAACCTCGTCGACCTCCTCACGAGCGGCGCGCACCGGCCGGTGAAGGCCTGGATCCCGGTGCCGGTGCTGCTGGCCGGCGAGCAGACCTCCACCCGCATCGAGCCCGCGCGGAGCGTGTACGCGGCCGTCGAGGACGTGGAGGCGGCCGACGGGGTCACGGACGCGGCGATCTGGGTCGGTTACGCCTGGGCCGACGAGCCGCGCAACCGGGCTGCGGTCGTGGTCACCGGCCCCGACCGCACCGCCGTGGCCGCGGGCGCGGAACGACTCGCCCACGGTTTCTGGGCGGCCCGGCGCGACTTCGCCTTCGTCGCCCCGACGGGCACCCTGGACGACTGTCTCGACACCGCCCTGGCCGCCGAAGCACGCCCGTACTTCATCAGCGACACCGGCGACAACCCGACGGCGGGCGGCGCGGGCGACGTCACCTGGGGCCTCCAACAGGTCCTCGCGCGCCCGGAGTTCAAGGACCCCGACGGCCCGACTGTCCTCTACGCCTCCCTGCCGGGCCCGTCGGCCGTCGACACCGCCGTCGAGGCCGGTGTCGGCGCCACGGTCACCGTCACCGCGGGCGCCGAGGTCGACGACCGCCACGCCGGCCCGCTCACCTTGACCGGCACGGTCCACGCGATCCGGCACGGCGACCGGGACGCCGGGACCGAAGTGGTGCTGCGGGTGGGGAGCGTGCACGTGATCCTCACCCGGCTCAGAAAGCCGTACCACCACGAACACGACTTCACCGACCTGGACCTGGCCCCCCGCGAGGCGGATCTCGTGATCGTCAAGATCGGCTATCTGGAGCCGGAGCTCTTCGCCATGGCGGCCGACTGGAGGATGGCCCTGACCCCGGGCGGAGTCGACCAGGACCTGGAGCGGCTCGGCCACCACCGCATCCGGCGGCCGATGTTCCCCTTCGACCGGGACATGCCGGACCCGGACCTGACGGCGCGGATCGTCGCGCCGTCGAACGAGCCCCTGACCGGCCCCGACGAGTGAACCGGCCCCGGGAAGACCGTCAGTTGACCGCCGCGGCGATCAACTCGTCCAGCAGCGCGATGAGTACGTCCCGGCACGAGCCGCGTTCCCGCGCGTCGCACAGCAGGACCTGGACGTGCTCGGGGAGGGCCAGGGCCTCACGGATCTCCTCGGGCGGGTAGGGGTGTTCGCCGTGGAAGCCGTTGACGCCCACGACGAAGGGGATGCCGCGGCGTTCGAAGAAGTCGATCGCGGCGAAGCTGGTCTCGGGACGGCGGACGTCGATGAGCACGACCGCGCCCAGCGCGCCGATCGCGAGGTCGTTCCACATGAACCAGAAGCGCTGCTGGCCCGGGGTGCCGAAGAGATACAGGACGAGGTCGTCGCCGATGGTGATGCGGCCGAAGTCCAGGGCCACGGTGGTGGCCTGCTTCTCCTCGATGCCCTCCAGGTCGTCGACGCCGAGGCCGGCGGAGGTCAGCCGTTCCTCGGTGCGCAGCGGTGCGATCTCGCTGACCGACCCGACCATGGTGGTCTTGCCCACGCCGAAACCGCCGGCGATCAGGATCTTGACCGTGTCGGGTGCCGACCGGGTGATGGTGTCAGAGTCGGCCAAGGCCGTCCCTCACTTTCTGCAACAGGTCCAGGTCCGGGGTCCGGGTCACCGGATGGGGCGGACGGAACGTGATCCGGCCCGACTCCAGGAGATCGCAGAGCATGATCACGATCACGCTCACCGGGAGGTCGAGCCGGGCGGCGAGTTCCGCGACGGCGATCGGCTCGGCGCAGTGGCGCAGGATGCGCTGCTGCTCCGGCTGAGGTCGGGTGGCCCAGGTCGGCGGCGGGTCCACCGCGGTAACCGTCGTGATGAGCGTGAAGTCGGCGCGGCTCGGCCGGGTGCGTCCGCCCGTCAGCGCGAACGGCCGTACCAGGCGGCCTGCCGTGTCGCCTCCGCCCACCTCACGCGCCGGAATCGACGGTGGGGCCGATGCCGGCCCGTGGGGCGGCGCTGAGATGCTCACCGATCTTCTTGACGAGCATGTTCATCTGGTACGCCACGACGCCGACGTCGGCGCCCTGGCTGGTGAGGACGACGAGATGGGCGCCGGGCCCGGCCGAGGTGAGGATCAGATAGCTGTGGGCCATCTCGATCAGCGCCTGCCGCACCGGCCCGCCGCGGAAGTCCATGCTGACGCCCTTGCTGAGGCTCATCAGCCCGGAGGCGGTGGCCGCGAGCCGTTCGGCGTCGTCCCGCAGGAACCCGGTGGACTTGCTGACGACCAGGCCGTCCTCGGAGAGCACCACGGCGTGGTTCACCTCGGCGACCCGGTCCACAAGGCCGGTCAGCAGCTGATCGAGCGCGGTATGGGTGGCTGGGATGGGGCGTGTCATGACGTGTCCTTCGTCAGCGGTCGGCGGGGGTGCCTGCGGCGGATGTACCGGGGGCGGGGCTGGATGCGTCCGTGTCGTCCGTTACGGCGGCCTCCTCCTGGTCGTACTGCGTCTCGGCGCCCTCGTCACGTGCCCGGAGCGTTCCCCGCTGGAATCCCCCGAGCGAGGAAGCGGCCTGCTCGGGGGTGAACTCCTCGAACGGGCCCTGCTGTTCACCGCGCGGTCCGTCATCGAGGAGCTCGGCGACCAGACTGGTCTGCGGGACCCGCCGGGGGAGCGGGGCGAGCCCGGGGCGACGGGCGTGTCTGCCGGGCTGCCCGGCGCGGTCGCCGGTGCCCGCCTCGCGCTCGGCCTCACCGCCGCGCGCGGCGGCCGCGGCATGCCGGGCGTCCGACACCCACCGCTCCTCACCCGGATACCGGGCCCGTCCCGGCCGCCCGGGGGCGGGTACGGCCTCCTCGGGGCGTCCGGCACCGGGTACGGCCTCCTCGGGCCGTCCGGCACCGGGTACGGCCTCCTCGGGCCGTCCGCCCGTGGGTACGGCCTCCTCGGCGCGCCAGTCAGCGGCTACGGCATCCCCCGCGCCCCCGGCCTCTGCGACGCCCCCGGTCCCGTAGGCGCCGGTGTCCGCCGGTCCTGCGGTGCCATAGGGGCCGCCCGCGGGTCCGGTGCCGTGGAGGCCGGTGTCCGCCGTGCCCGCGGTTCCGTAGGCGCCTGCCGTTTCCGCGGCCCCCGTCCCGGTCGCGCGGGCGTGTTCCGTGCCGTTGAGGAGGCCGGTCTGCGGGCGGGGGCCGGGGCCGGTGCCGTTCTGCGCGTACTCGTCGCCCCCGGTCCGCGCGGCCGACGTCCCCACGGCGCTCTCGTGCCACTCAGGCGCGTCCGGCCCGGTGACGCCGTCCCAGGCCTGTCCGGCGGCCCGGGCCGGCTCCGGCACCTCGCGCACCACGATGTCGTGCGGCAGCAGGACGATCGCCGTGGTGCCGCCGTACGGCGACGGGCGCAGGGTGACCGCGATGCCGTGCCGGGTGGCCAGACGGGCGATCACGAACATGCCGAGGCGCAGGTCGTCGGCGAGGGCGACCACGTCGAACTTCGGCTCCACCGCCAACTGGGCGTTGAAGGAGGCGTAGTCCTCCTCCGCCATCCCGAGCCCACGGTCCTCCACCTCGACGACCAGGCCCTTGGCGACCAGCGCGGCCCGGACACTGACCGGCGACGGAGCGGGCGAGTACGCGGTGGCGTTGTCGATCAGCTCGGCCAGCAGATGGATCACGTCGGCCACGGCCGGCGGAGCCAGGTACACGTCCTCGTCGGTGTGCACCTCCACCCGCTGGTACTCGGCGACCTCCCCGACCGCGCTGCGCAGGATGTCGATCAGCGCGACCGGCTCCCGCCAGCTGCGCCGGGGCTGCTCCCCGCTGATGATGACCAGGTTCTCCTCGTACCGCCGCAACTGGCTGGCCGTGGAGTCCAGTTCGTACAGGCCCTTGAGGACGTCCGGGTCGGTGTGCTCGCGCTCCAGCGTGTCCAGCTTGGTCAGCTGCAGGTTCACCAGGTTCTGCGACTGCCGCGCGATACCGAGGATCACCTTCTGGAAACCCCGCCGGATGTCGGCGAGTTCGACCGCCGTGTGGACGGCCGTCCGCTGCGCCTTGTTGAACGCCCGCGCCACCTGGCCCAGTTCGTCACCGCCGTAGTCGAGCGGAGGGGTCGCCAGGTCCGCGTCCACCGTCTCGCCCCGGTCCAGCCGCGCCACCACGTCCGGCAGCCGCTCCTCCGCCAGGCTCAGCGTGGCCTCCCGAAGACCCCGCAGCCGGCGCGACAGCGAGCGGGTGATCCGCCAGGACATGCCCACGCACAGCAGCAGCGCCACCAGCCCGCCCGCACTCAGCGACGCGGCCGTCACCAGCAGGCTGTGCGCCTTGTCCCCGCTGCGGTCCAGCAGCGCGGACGTCTGGACCCGGATCATCCGGCCGTACTCGTCGCCGACCTTCGCGAAGGCCACCGCCCACTGGTCCCGCGCGGCGGGCAGGACCACCCTGCCGTCCGCGCCCGGCCGGGCCGCGAGCACCTTGTCCTCGATGCTCTGGACGCCCTGCCACTCGGGGCTCTGCAGGATCCGCTCGGTCTGCGTCTTGGCGCTGCCCTGCAGCGAGGGCACGATCTGGTCCTGGACCAGCCAGCGCCTCGTGTCGACCAACTGCGTCAACGTCATCCACGACTTGTCGGTCAGCCGGCCGGACGGCCAGGCCTGGGTGAGCTGGGCGTCCTCCTGTGCGACCAGCTCCGCCGCGTGCTCCAGGGCGACCAGCGGACCGGCCTGCGAGGTCAGGTCGCCGTCGTCGACCTGGGACAGCTCCTGGAAGGCGTGGATCTGGTCGTCGATGATCGAGCTGTACTGGTCCAGCGCCTGCGCCGCGGTGATGTCGGTCGGGTCGTCCACCTGACCCCGGTAGTACTCGAGGCTGCCCACCGAGCCGAGGACCGAGTACAGCCGGTCCGAGATGCGCGCCGGGGCCATCTTGATCGCGTCCGACTGGCCGACCAGCTGGGCGACCGCCTTGTCCGTCACCTTGCGCTGCGCCTCCAGCGCGGCCCGCGAGCCGCGCGGGTCGCCGGCCAGCCAGGCCGCCGACAGACTGCGCTCCCGCTGCAGGGCGAGGGTCGCCTCGGTGCCCATCGCGCCGGTCGACCGGCTCAACTGCGTCTGCGAGCGCAGCCGCAGCCCCTCCGTGAACATCTGCGTCGTCGTCACGCCCCACATCGCGGCGAGGGTGACGCTGGGCACCAGGGCCAGCAGGATCAGCGACAGACGTATGGAGCCGAGACGGCGGGGCCGGGCACCTGTCCGTGGAGACATGGTCGTCCTAGGCAGTCAGCGGAGCGGAGCGGAGAGTGACGGGGGTGGCCGTGAGCAGGGCGAGAAGGGGTGCACAGGATGCTAACCGCACAAGTGACCGCACGTGCCACGGGTCTCCGAAATATTTCGCGACATCGGCGTACGAAATGTCGCGCGCGGGCGGCTCAGCGGGTCCCGCCGTCGGCGAACCGGGCGACGGAGGCGACGTTGGCCTTTGTCACGAACGCCGGGCCGGTGAGCACCGGCGAGACACCGCCGCCGCTGATGTTGCCGTTGGTCCGGTACAGCCACAGCCCGTCCACGGCGAGGTAGCCCTGCAGATACGGCTGTTGATCAACCGCGAACTGCACGTCCCCGCTCTGCACGGCCTTGACCAGGTCCTTGTTGAGATCGAAGGTCGCGACCCCGGCCCGGCTGCCGGCCGCCTGCACCGCCTTGACGGCCAGCAGCGCGAACTGGGCGCCGTTGGTGACCACTTCGTCGATGCTCGGGTCCTGCCGCAGCTTGGCGGTCATCGCGGCGGAGGTGGCGGTCGGGTCGGTGCCCTCCACGTAGAGGTTCTCGGTCTGGCCGCCGAAGGTCTTCTTCACCCCGGCACAGCGGGCCTCCAGGCCCACGTTGCCGCGCTCGTGGATGACGCACAGCGCGTGCTTGGCGTCGAGGCCGTTGAGTTTGTCGCCGACGGCCCGCCCGGCGACGCTCTCGTCCTGGCCGAAGAACTCCAGGAGCCCGTCCGGCCGCCAGGAGTCGGTCCCCGAGTTGAGGCCGACGACGGGTATGTCCGCCGACTTGGCCTGGGCGATCGGCCCCCGCATCGCCTGCGGTTTGGCCAGGGTCACGGCGATACCGTCGACCTTCTCCCGGATGGCGTCGCGCACCAGTTCGGCCTGCCCCGACCCGTCCGGGTCGCTGGTGTACGTCAGATCGACGTCGTCCTTCGCGGCCGCCTCCGCGGCGCCCTTCTTCACCAGGTCCCAGAAGGCGTCGCCCTTCGCGCCGTGCGTGACCATGGCGATCCTGATACGGCCGCCGCTGCCGGCCTTGCCCGCGGAGCCGGCGTCGGACTCCGACTGACCGCCGAAGGCGGAGCACCCCGTCACGAGAAGCCCGAGGGCCACCGCGAGGGCGGCGACACGCACGGATCTCTGGGAGGCGGGAGGCGGGGGAGGAGTGTTCATGAGGGTGCGGCACCTCGCTGTGCGGCCGAACTGGAGAAACGGCGAGAGGAGCCCCCGGACACCGTCCGGCGTGCCGTGCGCCATCCGGGTGACTCTCGTTGGCCGGAGCCAATCGCGTGTGACCTCCGGTAGTCAAGTGAGCAGCCACTTTCAGTGAGTTGCTGCTGCCGCATCGTGATGAGATGCGTGGCGTCTACAGCTTGCGGCCCACCGCCCCGTACATGGCGATGTCCTCGTCGCGGACCGCGTCCGCGGCCGTGCCGTCGGGGTGCCACTTGTGGACCTGGACGATGCCCGGCTCGACGAGGTCGAGGCCCGTGAAGAACTCCCCGGCCTCGGCGAGGGTGCGCAGCCGCATCGGCATGTCGCGGGCCGCGTACTCCCGGGCGACGCGGCCGACCTCCTGGGGCGCGAAGTCGGCCGTGCCGATGGACATCGCCAGGTGGCTGCCCGCCGGAAGCGGTTCCATGAGGCGGCGGACGATGCCGACGGCGTCGTGCTCGTCGAGCAGGAAGTGGACGATCGCGATGACGGTCAGGGCGACCGGCTCGGACAGGTCCAGGGTCTCGCGGAACGCGGGCGCGTCCAGGATGGCCGCCGGGTCGCGCATGTCCGCCTCGACGTACGCCGTACGGCCCTCGGGCGTGCTGCTGAGCAGTTCCTCGGACAGGGCGAGGACGAGCGGGTCGTTGTCGACGTACACCACTCTCGACGCCGGGGCCGCGGACTGGGCGATCTCGTGGATGTTGGGTGAGGTGGGGATGCCGGAACCGATGTCGAGGAACTGCCGTACCCCCGCCTCCCGGGCCAGCCAGTGCACCGCACGGTTCATCCAGTCCCGGTTGGCCCGCATGTGGACGGGCAGGGCGGGCCACTCCCGGCACATGGCGTCGCCCGCCTCCCGGTCGGCCGGGTAGTGGTCCTTGCCGCCGAGGATGTAGTCGTAGATCCGCGCCGCGTGGGCCGTCCCGGTGTCGATGTCTCTCTCCATGCACCTCCCATCCCACCGTCAACTCCGCACTAACCGGGGAACGTTGGCCGGATGGCGGACGGGTGCCGGTTTCCTCGGCGCGCGAGCGGACACGACTCGGGGCCCCGCGCCCGCCGCCGTCTACGACGGTCGTGGCACGGGGTCCTGTCGCTCCGCGGTCCTACAGCTGTACGGCCTGCGCCGAGGACTTCGCTTCCTCCCTGCGCTTTCGCCGGCTGACCCGCGGCTCCTGGTCCGGCAGCCAGCCGAAGGCCATGCAGCTGCCGACGGCGCCGAGGGCGAGGCCGATGAAGAAGCCGCCCAGGTTGGAGGTGAGCCAGGTGCCCAGGGAGGACAGGATTCCGATGATCGAGTAGAACAGCCGCTGCCCCGGGCTGAGGATGGTCAGCAGCCCGCACAGCAGCATCACGGTCGGCAGCAGATACCCGGCCAGGCCCTGCATGCCGATGTGCATGATGACCTTCAACGAGGCCTTCTCGGTGAAGAGGATCTCCGCTCCGCCGAGCGCGAGCAGCAGCCCGCCCCAGAACGGCCGACGGGCCCGCCATCCGTCGAAGGCGGGCCGCCACTCCTGACGTGGAGTGTCCTCGGACATCAGCAACCCGAGTCGCTGAAGCTGAGCTTGAGACCGGGCAGCTTGAACACACCCGCGGTGGTCGCGTAGTTCGTCTGCCGCAGGTTGTCGATGTGCACGGTGTCGGACTGCTGGCTGAAGACGCCCGCAGGGCCCTTCACACCGGCCTTGGACAGCGTGCTCGCGTCGTTGCCGATCTCGATGTTGTTGAACGAGGCGTCACCGGTCAGCTGGGTCGAGTCCGTCGTCAGATTGGTCGCCTGCACCTTGGACGAGCCGCTGCCCGCCTTGATGAGCAGGTTGGTGCCACCGAGGTCGACGCTCTGGCACAGGCTGTCCAGCGTCGCGCTCTTGATGGCGGAGGTGACGACCAGCACCTGACCGCCGGTGTCACCGGCGTTCGGGCTGTTGTCGATCATGCTGTCGAGCGCGCCGAACTGCTCGAAGCCGGTGCCGTCGAGCGACTTGGCGGTGACCGTGAAGGGCATGCCGGAGATCGAGAAGGACACGCCCAGAGCACCCTGGGCGGTGAGGATCGCGAGGCCGGCGAGGGCTCCGACGGCGGGGACCGCCATCACCGCGGCGCGGCGCAGCCGGACCCGCCCGCGTCTTGCGGGGTCGGGCGAGGAACCGCTTTCCGGGTTCCCTGGTGTGAGGTCGGCGGACGAGGCCATTTCTGCTCCCATGTGCATAGTCAGTGCGGGTTGGGCATCAGCGGCGCGTTGTCCTGGCGCGGACAGCGGCTGCGAGCGCACGCCTCCTCCCAACTCCCGGACGGATGGAAGGGCTTTCTCGTACTCCGCAGTAGCCAACCCGGAAGTTACCCGTGGTTACTTTGGGGGGTCAAGGTGGTTGTGAAAAAAGGATGTTGATTGTGTATCGCCTGTGCCCCGCTGCTGGCAGTGGCTTTACCCGGGCACCGCGGCTCCTCGGTGCGATTCCTTGAATGATCGTCAACTCGCCTGCCACCGCTTGACGTTGACTGATCCTCAGGTCTACAACTTCCTCTGGCTTCCCCCGGATCCGTGGCGCCGGATCCCAGCCACGCGGCACCGTCCGCGTTTCCCGGACCTCAGTTGTCCATCACGGGCGCAGCGCCGCCCGGCACAAACCCTCCACGGCCCGGCACGGGCACTTCCCCCCTGCTCCGCGCCGGGCCGAATCTTCCGTCCGGCCCGGCCGCCGGCCCTCCCCACGGGTCTTCGGCCGGTCGCCGGCCGGTCGTCCTTGCCGGTCCGTGACGTACGGAGAAGGCGTCACGGACCGGCAACGACGAATGCCGGCACGCGCCTTCGTCTCCAGCCACCCCCCACGTCCCACATCACCCCCAACCCCCACTTTTCGAAAGAGGCACTCGCATGCGCACTCGCACCCTGCTCACCCTCGTCGGCACCGTCGCCGCCCTCTCCATCCCGGCCGCCATGCCGGCGTCCGCGGCCGACACCCCGGTGCTGACCACCGGCTCCACCGGCGGCACCGCCGTCGCGGTCGGCGACGTCCTCTCCGCGCCGCTCGCCAGCGGCACCGCCGCCACGCTGTACTCCAGCGCGACCGGCACCAGCGGTGTCTCCTGCACGTCCTCGACGTTCACCGCCACGGTCACGGACAACCCCAGCGCCCCCGGCACGGCCACCGAGTCCGTCGGCGCACAGACCTTCGACAGCAGCAGCTGCACCAGCAACGTCCTCGGCGTGACCGGCGTCACCAGCATCACGGTCGACAACCTGCCGTACACCACCACCGTGGCCTCCGACGGCACGCTCACCGTGACCCCGGCGAGCGGCTCCACCATCCAGACCACGGTCAAGCTGAAGACCCTGCTGGGCTCCATCTCCTGCGTCTACCAGGCCCCCAGCCTGAGCGGCACCACCAGCAACACCGACGCCAGCATCAACTTCACCAACCAGCAGTTCACCAAGGTGTCCGGCTCGTCGCTCTGCTTCAGCAGCGGCTACTTCACCGCCAAGTACGCCCCGGTGACGGACAACGGCGCGACGGTCTACGTCAACTGACCCTCGCAGTCCGCTAGTTCAGCGTCGACGCAGACGCAGGGCCAGGGCGGCGCCCCCGGTGAGCACCAGCACCGCGGCGGCGCCGCCCGCCATCATGGGCGCGGACGGACCCGAGTCGGCGGTCTCGGTGGCGGCGACGGGCGTGCTGTCGGGCTGCGACGGCGCCGCGCTTGCATCCCCGGCCGTCGTCGTCCGCTGCGCGGGACTCGCCGGCGTACGCGGCTTCTCGGCCGTCGGCGCGGGCGTCGCGCTCGCGGTCCGGCCGCCGCCGCTCGACGCGGGCGCCGAAGCCGAGGCCGTCGAACCGCCGCCGCTCGCCCCCGGGAACACCACGTCCGAGCAGGAGTAGTACGTATCGGGCGTGCTGCTGGTCTGCCAGATCGTGAAGAGGACCTGACGTCCGGTGCGGTTCGCCGGGAGCTTCGCCGTGAAGTGGTAGGCGCCGCCGGTCAGGGCCGGGTCCTTGACCGAGGCGAACGGCTGGGCCGGCAGGTCGGACCAGGTCAGTGGCTTCGTCGGGTCGTACCCCGGCTTGGTGAGATAGAGCCGGAAGGTGCCCGCGTGCGGGATCGGTGCGGCGTACGTCATGCTCAGCGTCGCGCCCGGCTTCAGGCTCGTCGACGGCCAGTCGGAGCGAGCGAGGTCGAGGCCCTTGAACTCCGCAAGGCCGCCGCTGCACAGCTTTCCGTCCGGGATGGTCTGCCGGTCGCGGCCGTTCACGTCCGAGACCCGTACGTCGTCCCAGAAGGTGAACGGGGCGCCGTTGGCCGCCACCGCGGCCTTGCAGGCCGCCGTCCTGACGTTCGCCCCGCCGTCCGGGGAGCAGGCGTAGCCCCGGCTGACCGGATCAGTCGGCGCGCCGTGCGCCTGCGCCGGGCCTGCCGCCCACAGCGGCAGCAGGAACGGGGTCACGACGGCGGCCGCCAGGGCGGTGCGGTATGCGGTCATCCGGACCATCCGGTACGCCTCCTCGGCCGACACGGGAACGGGCTGCTCCCGTGGAGTACGGGAAACCGGCGCGAGGCGTTCACGGTGCCCGAGTGAACGCCGTCCGCGGTCCACGCGTACAAGGCACGGCACGCCGTACATGGGGAGGCGGGCCCTCGACGGGCGGGCCGGTGCGAATGGGGCCGGCCCGCCCGCCCTCCGGGGCTCGGTGGTATGTGACATAGCACTGAGAGGGTTCAGTGCTATGTCACATACCACCGCCTCAGGAGGCGTGCGAGGCGAGCGACGCCATTACCCGTGGCCCCCGGTCCGGCGCCGTGTCGATGCGGGGAAGCAGGCCCGGTACCGCGACGCTGGGCAGTACGTGGGCCCACAGGACCGAGATCCGCTGCGCGAGGTCGCCCCGGCCGGTCAGCGCCCGGGACAGCAACTGGATCCCCGCGAAGGCGCCGACCACCAGCTCGGCCGTGTCCCCGGGTTCCACCGACGGCAGCAACTCCCCCTGCGAGCGGGCCTGTTGCAGCAGACACACCAGTCGGTCGGTCCACTGCCGGAACGGCCCGCTGTGCTCGACCCCGGGCACGCTGCGGTCCACGGCGAGTCGGACGCCGCCCTTCAGCAGCGCGTCGTCGAGAAGGTGCTGACCGAAGACGAAGGTGACGTCGACGATCTCCTGCAGCTTGCACGGCTGCGGCGGAACGGCACCGACGGGCAGCGGCTCGTCCAGCACGGCCCGGGCCAGCGACTCCTTGGAGGGGAAGTGGAAGTACAGGGCGCCCTTGGTCACTTCGGCCCGTGCCAGCACCATCGCGATGGTCGTGGACGTGTAGCCGTGCTCGTCGAAGACCGCGCCCGCGGCCTCGAGGATCGTCCGGCGGGTCCGGACGGCGCGCTCCTGTCTCGCCATAAGTGCCCCTCTGCTGAGCCGAGTTGGCAGTCACCCTCGTCTCATTGGCAAACCAACGTCTCATTGGCAAACCAACCGGTCGCCTCGTACTGTAGGCCCTGCGTCCGCGGCGGGGGGATCGAGGAGGGACATGCCTCAACCGACCCTGACGGTCGTCGTCGACCGGCGTCCCGTACGCGGCGGTGACACGTGTCCCGGCAGGTCCCGGTGGTCTGTCCGTACTGCGCGTGCTGTTTTCCTCGGCGATGCCCGGCTTGCGCCCAACTCCCGCCCGGGCAGGGCTGGTCGACGCTCTCGGGGTGTGCTGTCGGCGCCGTCGTACGGTGAGATATCGTGTACGGGGAGTGAGAAACATACTGCACGACCCGTTTTCCCAGTCCCAGGAGTGTTCAGCCGATGGCGAGGCAGTTACGCGCCGAACAGACCCGCGCGACGATCATCACGGCCGCAGCAGAACTGTTCGACCGCCACGGCTATGAATCGACCAGCCTGAGCGACATCGTGGAGCACGCCCAAGTCACCAAGGGCGCCCTGTACTTCCACTTCGCGGCCAAGGAGGATCTGGCCCACGCCATCATGGAGCTCCAGTCCCGGGCCTCGCGCGAGGTCGCGGGAGAACTGGAGGGCCGGGGCTACTCCTCCCTCGAGACCCTGATCCGCATCACCTTCCGCATCTCCCGCATGTCCGTCGAGGGACCCATCCAGCGGGCCGGACTCCGCCTCGCCACCGGCGCCATAGAGGTGCGCCCGCCGCTGACCCACCCCTTCACCGAGTGGCGCGAGCTCGCCTCCCGCAAGCTGCACGGCGCGGTCAGGGAGTCCGACATCCACCCGGACATCGATATCGAGGCCACCGCCCACGCCCTGGTCAGCTGGTTCGTCGGAACCCGCGTCGTCGGCCGCCACCTGGAACCGGTCGCCCGCCAGCCGCGCCGCGTCGCCGAGATGTGGCACGTCATGATCCGCGGCCTGGTCCCGGTCACCCGCCGCGCCCGCTATCTGAACCTCACCGCACGCCTGGAGCGGGAGATCAGGACCGCCTGACCCGCGCGGTACGGTGAGGCGCATGCCCGACACCCCGTCCGCGCCGCCCGTGATCCTCGGCAACGAGCCGGGTACCTTCCCGTACGGCGTCCTCGCCGAGCGGCACCCCGCGATCATCCGGCAGGTCCGGGACGCCTTCCCGTACGGCCCCGCCCGGCACCGCGCCCTCGACGCCCTGCTGGAAAGCTGCACCAAGGGCGTCGTCGAACCGCTCCCGCCCGACGCCCACGACCGTGACCGCTGGAGGCGGTGGGGCCTCGACGAGTACGTCGGTCATTCCTGGTACGACCTCCCCTGGCTCTGGTCCGAGAGCTACTTCTACCGCCAACTCCTCGACGCGGTCGACTACTTCACCGAAGGCCCCTGGCAGGGCATCGACCCCTTCCGCCCCTCCAAACTGGCCGAGCTGGACGCCCCGGAGACGGCGGAGGAACTGACCGCACTCGACCGCCTCGCCGACCTGCCGCCCGCCGAACAGGCACAGGCCCTACTGCACGGCTCCCTCTGGGGCAACCGCGCCGACCTCGGCTTCCGCCTCTCCGACGCGAGCGCCGGCGCCAAGGAGGCCGCGCCCGGCCTGGTCGCCGACGACAGTGACCTGCTCTGGTCCCTGCTCCCGCCCTCCGGCGCCGCCACCCTGTCCCTGATCGCCGACAACGCGGGCCGCGAACTCATCCCCGACCTGCTCCTCATCGCCCACCTCCTCCGTAGCGGCCAGGTACGGCGGGCGTTCCTGCACGTCAAGCCGTACCCGTACTACGTCTCCGACGCGACGACCGCCGACGTGCTCGACGCGCTCCGGCGACTGAACGGGGCGGAGGGCGCGGCGGCCGCGTACGGCAGGGTGCTGTGGGCGGCGATGACGGACGGGCGCCTCGTCCTGCGCGCCCACCCCTTCGCCGCCGCCCCGCTGCCCTTCGCCGACCTGCCCGCCGACCTCCGCGACGACCTCGCCCCGAGCGCCCTGACGATCGTCAAGGGCGACCTCAACTACCGTCGCCTGGTGGGCGACCGCCGCTGGCCGCCCACCACCCCGTTCGCCGGTGTCACCGCTCACTTCCCCACCCCCGTGGCGGCCCTGCGCACCCTGAAGTCCGACGTGATCACCGGTCTGGCCGCGGAGACGGAGTCCGCCCTGGTGGCGGCGGAGGGGCAGCGATGGCGGACCGGCGGGACCCACGCGCTGATCCAGGTGCGGACCTGATCCGCCTCAACACACCTGCGTGGGCAGCGACTTGATGCCGTTGATGAAGTTCGACACCAGTCGCCGGGCCGGTCCGGCCGGGCGCAGGACCGGCAGGGCGTGCAGCGCCTCGGCGTAGAGGACCCGCAGTTGCAGCCGGGCGAAGTGGGCGCCCAGACAGACGTGGGGGCCGTCGCCGAAGGACACGTGCGGGTTCGGGGTGCGGGCGAGATCGAGACGGTCGGGGTCGGCGAAGACCCGCTCGTCGTGGTTGGCGGAGGCGTGGAAGACGACCACCTTGTCACCCGCGCGGATGCGGCGGCCGGCGAGGGTCGTGTCCTGAGCGGCGGTCGGCGGAAGGTGAGCACGGGCGGATGCCGGCGCAGCAACTCCTCCACGGCGACCGGCAGTTCCGCCTTTCCGGCACGGAGTCGCTCGTACGCCACCGGGTGCTCGGCCAGGGTCAGCAGGCCGCCCGGGGCCGCGCTGCGTACGGTGTCGTTGCCCGCGACCGTGAGCAGGAAGAAGAACATCTCCAGTTCCGCGTCGGCGAGTTCGGGCTCGTGGGCGAGTGTCGTCATCACGTCGTCGGCGGGATGGTGGCGTTTGTGGGCGGCCAGCCGCTGGGCGTAGGCGAACATGTCGGCCAGGGCGGCGGGGGAGCGGGGGTTGACCGGCTTGCCCGCCGCGTCGAGCGTGGCTGGACCGGCCTCGTCCGGGTCCTGGTAGCCGATGACCCGCCGGGTCCAGTGCAGCAGCAGATCGCGGTCGGAGTCCGGGACGCCGAGCAGGTCGGACAGGTTGAGCAGCGCGTAGTCGTCGGTGACTGCGCCGACGAGATCCACGGTGCCGTCCGTCGTCCGCGCCGTCCGCAGGGCCTCGTCGAGCAGGGTGCGGGCCCGCTCCCGGGCGACGGCGGTGAACCGGTCGACACGGCCCGGGGTGAACGCACGGCTGACCAGACGCCGCAACCGGCCGTGCTCCGGCGGATCCTGATTGAGCATCATGCGCCGAATGAAGGGCAGGTCGGCGGGATCGGGGTCGCGGATCTGCGTGGCGCCGAGACGGGAGGAGTACGTCCCCGAGTCCTTCAGTACACGGACGACGTCCGCGTGCCGGGTCACCGCCCAGAACCCGGGACCGGCCGGCCAGCCCAGCACCTCCGGCTCCTCCTGCCAGGCCACGGGGTGATGGTCGCGCAGGACGCGGTAGGCGTCGTACGGCACCCCGGTGGCATAGCGCCGCGGATCGAAGACGTCCGGGACGGGCGGGGCCTCGCGCATGGTCATGCGACCAAGGTGACCGCACGGCCGGTGGCCGGGCAAGGGAACGCGCGCGGCGCACGCGTTGTTGCGTCTGTCGCCGGGCCGCTCACCGGCTCGGGTGTCCGCGTCGCCGTACGAGGGGAGAGCGAACGACATGCTGCGCATCGGGGTGGCACCGCACCGTCTGTGGCCCGCGCGGGAGGAGGAGGTCGACGGCGTGCTGGAGACCTCCCGCACCGCCGAGCGGCTGGGCTTCGACCACGTCTTCGTCAGCGGCCACGCACTCGCCGGCGAGACCGGCGTGACGCCCGACCCGCTGGTGACCCTGGCCGCCGTGGCCGGGGCGACCACCCGCGTCGGCCTGGTGACCAGCGTGCTCGTGCTGCCGCTGTACGACCCGGTCCTCCTCGCCCACCAGGCGGCCACCCTCGACCGGCTCTCCGGGGGCCGCTTCACCCTGGGTGTCGGCACCGGCTGGGACCAGCGGGAGTTCGAGGCCGTCGGCGTGCCCTTCGCCGGGCGAGGCCGACGGGCGGACGAACAGCTGGCCGCCGTACGGCAGTTGTGGCGCGACGAAGCGGAGGTGCGGCTCGGTGTGCGGCCGCGCACCGAGTCGGGGCCGGCCGTGTGGGTGGGCGGGCAGAGTGACGCGGCGCTGCGCCGGGCACTGCGGTACGGCGCCGCCTGGCACGGCGCCGGGCTCGACGCGGCCGGGCTGCGGGCGGTGCGCGAGCGGCTCGAAGCGCTCGGGGACGCGGCGGGCCGGGATCCGCGGACGCTGGGGCTGACCGCGGGCCTCTCGCTCGTGCCGCCGGGGTTCACGGCTGCCGTACAGGCACCGGGGCGCCTGCTGGGCGGCCCTGACGCGAGCGCGGAGAGCGTGCGGGACGAGCTCGGCGCGCTGGCCGAGGCGGGGCTCTCCGTCTGCTCGCTGTGGCTGCCTGTCGCCACCGAGGCGCTGTCCGACGCGCTCGGGTGGGTGGCCGAGGAGGTCGTTTCGCATTTCTCCAAAGAGTGACGCTTCGACGCCTTCCCATGTGGTGATCATGACAATTCCTTGATAGTCATGCCCGCATGGCGTTACGTCGATTGCGGCCGGGAATCGGAAAGCCGGCGGTCGTCCTGGCCGCCCTGACACTGCTCCTCGCCGGCTGCGGCGACAAAGGGGGCTCCACGACGACGGGCGGGGGCCGCACGAAGATCACCGTGGCCGCCCTGCCCCTGACGGACACGGCGGCGGTCTATCTCGCCCGCGACCGCGGACTGTTCGAGAAGGCGGGGCTGGACGTCACCGTCCAGCCCGTCCAGCAGAGCATCCAGGCGCTGCCCGCCCTGGCCAACGGACAGGTCGACGTGATCGCCGGAGCGAACTACGTGACCTTCCTGCAGGCCGAGGAGAAGGGCACGCTCGACGTGCGCGTCCTCGCCGAGGGGGTGCGGACCGCGCCGCACATGATGGACGTCCTGGTGCCGAAGGACTCCGGCATCAAGACCCTCGCCGGTCTCGCGGGCCGCACGGTCGCCGTCAACATCCTCAACAACATCCAGTCGCTCACCCTCAACGCGATCCTCGACCAGCGGGGCGTCGGGCGGCCGGTGTACCGGCAGATCGCCTTCCCGCAGATGGGGCCCGCGCTGCAGCGGGGACAGGTGGACGCCGTACACGCCGTGGAGCCCTTCGACAGCGCGATCCAGGGGCAGTTGAAGGCACGGGTGCTGCTCGACGGGGCGTCGGCGCCCGTCGGGTCGCTGCCCATCAGCGGGTACGTCACGACACGGAGGTTCGCCGACGGTCACCCACGGGCGGCCGCCGCGTTCCGGCGTGCCGTCGAGGCCGCCTCGAAGATCGCCGCGTCCGACCCCTCGGCCGTACGGGCCGAACTCCCCAAGTACACCAAGGTGACCGCGGACCAGGCCACGTCGATCGGCCTGCCGACGTACGCGACCGCCACGGACCTCGCACAGCTGCGGCGGCTGACCGAACTCATGCGGAAACAGGACCTGTTGAAGAAGGCGATCGATCCGGGGACGTTGCTGGTCAAGTGAGGCGGGGGCGGCGGAACGTGAAGCGACGTCAGGAACTGGTGCTGGGTGGCCTGGGTGTGCTGCTGGCGTTCGGCGCCTGCGAGGCGGTGGGCCGCGCGGGGATCGTCCGGCGCGACTATCTGCCCCCGGCCTCCGAAGTCCTGGCCCGTGCGGTGGAGTTGGCGGGCGACAGCGCCTTCCTCGCCGGGATCGGCGCGACGCTGCGGGCGTGGGCGCTGGGGCTCGGCCTGGCGATCGTGCTGGCGGTGCCGCTCGGCCTGCTGTTCGGCAGCGTGCCGATCGTCGACTCGGCGGTTCGGGTGATCGTCGAGTTCCTGCGGCCGTTGCCCTCCGTGGCGTTGATCCCTCTGGTGTCCCTGCTTCTCGGTACGGGCACGGAGACCAAGGTGGCGCTGATCGTTTACGCGTCGGTGTGGCCGATCCTCTTCAACACGATCTACGGCCTCGGCGAGACCGACCCGCTGGCCAAGGACACCTTGCGCGTCTTCGGCTTCGGCCGCCTCTCCGTCCTCCTGCGCGCCGAACTCCCCGCCACGGCGCCGTTCATCGCGGCCGGCGTCCGTATCTCGGCGGCGATCGCGCTGATCCTCGCCGTCGCCACCGAGATCCTCTCCGGCTTCGGTGAGGGCCTCGGCATCTTCATGGCCCAGGCCTCCCTCGCCACGGACGGCACCCGCGACGTCCTCGCGGGCGTGCTCTGGGCGGGCGCCATCGGCCTGACGATCAACAGCGTCCTGGTCCGGGCGGAACGGCGGTTGTTCCCGTGGACACCGGATCGGAGGGCGGCTGCGTGAGCGGAGGGCGGGGGACGGTCGGCCACCCCCACCCCGCCGCACGCCCCGCCTTCTCCTGGCGGCACGCCGTGCTGCGGCTGGTGGTGCTGCTCGTCGTCCTCGGCGCCTGGCAGTGGGGCGCTCTGGCCGGTGGGAGTGTGTACTTTCCGCCGCCGAGCCGTATCGCCCTCCGTGCGCAGGAGTTGTGGTTCTCGGGGCCCACCCGACACGCGTTCCTCAGTGCGGCCGGGACCGGGGACGTGCTGCCGAGTCTCGGGCGGATGGCGGCCGGGTTCGGGATCGCGGCCGTCGGCGGGATCGCGGCCGGCGTACTGGTGGGCCGCTCGGCACGGGCGTACGCGCTGTGCAACCCGGTGCTCCAGTTCGCCCGCGCCGTGCCGCCCCCGGCGCTCGTGCCCGTCTTCGTCGTCGTGTTCGCCTTCGGTACGCCGATGCAGATCGCCTCGATCGCGTTCAGCGCGGTGTGGCCCGTCGTCATCAACACCGCCGAGGGCGTCCGCGCCACCGACCCCCTGCGCCTCGACGTCGCCGCCGTCCTGCGCCTGAACCCCTTCGAACGGCTCCGCTACCTGCTCCTGCCCTCCGCACTGCCCCACATCTTCGCCGGGCTGCGCCTGAGCCTGTCCCTCTCCCTCATCCTCATGGTGTTCTCGGAACTCCTCCCCGGCACCGCCAACGGCATCGGCTTCACCCTCACCGACGCCCAGTCCCGCTCCGACCTGCTCACCGTGTGGGCGGCGCTCCTCCTCCTCGGCGTCCTCGGCCACCTCCTCAACACCGCCCTCCTGGCCGTCGAACGACGGATGACCGGGAGAAGGAGACCCTCGTGACCCTCCGCCTCGACGCCCTCGGCCAGCGCTACGGCGACCACCCCGTCCTGCACGACATCACCCTCACCGTCCCCGACGGTCAACTGCTGTGCGTCGTGGGCCCGTCGGGCTGCGGCAAGTCCACACTGCTGCGCACCGTCGCCGGCCTCCAGCCGGCCCGCGAGGGCACCATCACCCTGGACGACGTGCCCGTCAGCGGCGTACCCGACCATCTCGCCGTCGTCTTCCAGGACTACGGCCGCTCGCTCTTCCCCTGGCTCACGGTCCGCGACAACGTGGCGCTCCCGCTGCGCCGCCGCGGCCTCGCCCGGGCCGCGCGGCGGGCCGAGGCCGACCGCATCCTGGAGCGCGTCGGCCTGGACGGCGCCGCCCGCCGCCACCCCTGGCAGCTCTCCGGCGGCATGCAGCAACGCGTCGCCATCGCCCGCGCCCTGGTCTGCCGTCCCTCGCTGCTGCTGATGGACGAGCCCTTCGGCTCCCTGGACGCCCAGACCCGGGAGGACCTGGAGGACCTCCTCCTCGAGGTGCACCGCACCGACGCCACCACCATCGTGTTCGTCACCCACGACATCGACGAGAGCGTCTACGTCGGCGACCGCGTCGTCGTCCTCTCGCCGGGCCCCGCCTCCCGCGTCGTCCTCGACCTCCCCGTCGAACTCCCCGGCAAACGCGACCAGATCGGCACCCGCGGCCTGCCGGAGTTCGTCGCGCTGCGGGCGGAGGTGGGGCGGGCCGTGCGGGGAGCATGAGCCCCTGCCCGGTTCCCGGATTCCCCGTCGGTTCACGCGATGGTGTGATCATGTCCCGGCTCGCGGATGCCCCCCGAGGGCCCTGGGTAGGGCCCGGCCATGACGCAGCAGCCCTTCGAACTCCCGCACTTCTACATGCCGTACCCCGCGCGGCTGAACCCGCATGTCGACGAGGCGCGTGCCCACTCGACGGCGTGGGCGCGCGAGATGGGCATGCTGGAGGGGTCCGGGATCTGGGAGCAATCCGACCTCGACGCGCACGACTACGGACTGCTGTGCGCCTACACCCACCCCGACTGCGACGGCCCGGCGCTCTCCCTGATCACCGACTGGTACGTGTGGGTGTTCTTCTTCGACGACCACTTCCTGGAGACCTTCAAGCGCACCCAGGACCGGGCCGGCGGCAAGGCCTATCTGGACCGGCTGCCGCTGTTCATGCCGATGGACCCGGCGACCCCCGTGCCCGAGCCGCAGAACCCGGTCGAGGCCGGCCTCGCGGACCTGTGGACGCGCACCGTGCCGTCGATGTCCGCCGACTGGCGCCGCCGTTTCGCGGTGGCGACCGAGCACCTGCTGAACGAGTCCCTGTGGGAGCTGTCCAACATCAACGAGGGCCGGATCGCCAACCCGGTCGAGTACATCGAGATGCGCCGCAAGGTCGGCGGCGCGCCCTGGTCGGCGGGCCTCGTGGAGTACGCGACGGCCGAGGTCCCGGCGTCGGTCGCCGCGTCGAGGCCGCTGCGGGTGCTGATGGAGACCTTCTCCGACGCCGTCCATCTGCGCAACGACCTGTTCTCCTACCAGCGCGAGGTCGAGGACGAGGGCGAGCTCAGCAACGGCGTGCTGGTCCTGGAGACCTTCTTCGGCTGCACCACCCAGGAGGCCGCCGACACCGTCAACGACATCCTGACCTCCCGACTGCACCAGTTCGAGCACACCGCGCTCACCGAGGTCCCCGCGCTCGCCCTGGACGCGGGCCTCACCCCGCCCGAGGTCGCCGCCGTCGCCCGGTACGCCCAGGGCCTCACGGACTGGCAGTCCGGCGGCCACGAGTGGCACATGCGCTCCAGCCGCTACATGAACGCACGCGCGCGTGACGCCAGGCCCTGGCACGGACTGACCGGTCCCGGATCCTCCGCCGCCGACGTCGGCGCGCTGCTCGCCGCGGCCGGCGCCGAACGCCTGCGCGCGTACACGCACGTGCCGTACCAGAAGGTCGGACCGTCCCTGCTGCCCGACTTCCACATGCCCTTCCAGGTCGAGCTGAGCCCGCACCTGCCCGGCGCCCGCGAACGCCTCACCGGCTGGATGCACCGCATGGGCATGCTGCAGGAGGGCGTCTGGGACGAGGACAGGCTCGCCGCCGCGGACCTCCCGCTGTGCGCCGCCGGCCTCGATCCGGACGCCACGCCGGAGGCCCTCGACCTCGCCTCCCAGTGGCTCGCCTGGGGCACGTACGGCGACGACTACTACCCCCTGGTCCACGGCCACCGCCGCGACCTGGCCGCCGCCCGCCTCACCACCCGGCGCCTGGCGGACTGCATGCCCGTCGACGGCGAACCGGTCCTCGTCCCCGCCAACGGCATCGAGCGCGGACTGGTCGACCTGTGGGCGCGCACCACGGCGGAGATGACCCCCGGCGAGAGGCGTGTCCTCAAGGACGCGGTGAACGTCATGACCGAGAGCTGGGTGTGGGAGCTGTCCAACCAGCTGCAGCACCGCATCCCCGACCCGGTCGACTACCTGGAGATGCGCCGCGCCACCTTCGGCTCCGACCTCACCCTCAGCCTGTGCCGCATGGGGCACGGCCCCGCCGTACCGCCCGAGGTCTACCGCAGCGGACCCGTCCGCTCCCTGGAGAACGCCGCCGTCGACTACGCCTGCCTCCTCAACGACGTCTTCTCCTACCAGAAGGAGATCGAGTACGAGGGCGAGATCCACAACGCGATCCTCGTCGTGCAGAACTTCTTCGGCGTCGACTACCCGACCGCGCTCTCGGTCGTCCACGACCTCATGACCCAGCGCATGCGCCAGTTCCAGCACGTCACCGCCCACGAACTGCCCGTCGTCTACGACGACTTCGACCTGTCGGAGCAGGCCCGCGAGGTCATGCGCGGCTATGTGGCCGACCTGGAGAACTGGATGGCCGGCATCCTCAACTGGCACCGCTCCGTGGACCGTTACAAGGCGGACCACCTCGCCCGGCGCACCCACGGCTTCCTGCCCGATCCGCGAGCCGCTGTCACCATCCACTGAAACTTTTCGTGCGGAACGGGACATTCAGGGAACTTCACCGGGATGCCAGGAGTCTTCTGAGACAAGGGGAACAGACAACAGAACACACGGGGGTGTTCGACTTGACCGACATCATCGAAAGGATCACCGAGAACGACGGCACGGGAAGGGCGGCACCGGCACCGGACGAACTGGTGCCGTACGTCACGCCGTTACCGGTCCCGCCCGTCCTGCGGCCGGGCGCCGGCGACGTCCTGCGCGAGACGGAGATCGCCGTCCGCCCCACCTGGGTCCGGCTGCACCCGCAGCTCCCGCCGACCCTGATGTGGGGCTACGACGGCCACGTACCGGGACCGACCATCGAGGTACGCCGGGGGCAGCGGGTCCGCATCGCCTGGACCAACCGCGTACCGAGCGGCAGCGAGTACCCGGTCACCTCGGTCGAGGTACCCGTCCGCGCGCCCGGCACTCCGCCCGCCACCACCGAGCCGGGCCGCGAGGGCGTCGAACCGAACAAGGACGTCGCGGCCCTGCCCGCCTGGACGGTGACCCATCTGCACGGAGCGCAGACGGGCGGCGGCAACGACGGCTGGGCCGACAACGCCGTCGGGTACGGCGACGCCCAGCTGTCGGAGTACCCGAACGACCACCAGGCGGTGCAGTGGTGGTACCACGACCACGCCATGAACATCACCCGGTGGAACGTGCACACGGGCCTGTACGGCACCTACCTGCTGCGGGACGACGAGGAGGACGCCCTCGGGCTGCCCGGCGGGGACCGGGAGATCCCGCTGCTGCTCGCCGACCGCAACCTCGACACCGACGAGGACGGAAGGCTCAACGGACGGCTGCTGCACAAGACGGTGATCGTCCAGCAGCAGAACCCGGAGACGGGAAAGCCGGTCACCATCCCGTTCACCGGCCCGTACACGACGGTCAACGGCCGCATCTGGCCGTACGCCGAGGTGGACGCCGCCTGGTACCGCTTCCGGCTGGTCAACGCCTCCAACGCGCGCATCTACGAGCTCGTCCTGGTCGACGAGGACGACAACCCGGTCCCGGGCGTCGTCCACCAGATCGGCAGCGACGGCGGGCTCCTGCCGCGCCCGGTCCCGGTCGACTTCGACGAGACGCTGCCCACGCTGACCGCCGCGCCTGCCGAGCGCTTCGACCTGCTCGTCGACTTCCGCGACCTCGCCGGCAAGAAACTGCGCCTGGTCAACAAGGGCCGTGGCCAGGCCCCGGGCGTGCCCGACCCGGTGAACGACGTGCGCTACCCGGCCGTCATGGAGTTCCGGGTCGGGGCGGGCGAGTGCACGGACACCTTCGAGCTGCCCGAGGTGCTCTCCGGCTCCTTCCGCCGGCTCACGCACGACATCCCGCACGGCCACCGCCTCGTCGTGCTCACCGTGCCCGGCACCAAGGGCTCCGGCGGCCACCCGGAGATCTGGGAGATGACCGAGGTCGACGATCCCGGCGAGCTCCAGCCGCCCGCCGACGGCGTCATCCAGCTCACCGGCGCGGACGGCACCACGAAGACGTACCGGCGCACCTCCCGGACCTTCAACGACGGCCTGGGCTTCACCGTCGCCGAGGGCTCCTACGAGCAGTGGAGCTTCCTCAACCTCGCGCCGATCGTCCACCCGATGCACATCCACCTGGCCGACTTCCAGCTGCTGGGCCGGGACGCCTACGACGTCTCGGGCTTCGACCCGGCGGCGGGCGGCACCCGCGTGCCGATCGCGTTCGACGCGACGAAGCAGCTGCCGCTCGCGCCCAACGAGCGCGGCTACAAGGACGTCTTCCGGGTGCCCGGCGGCCAGATACTGCGTGTCATGGGGAGGTTCGACGGTGCGTACGGCCGGTTCATGTACCACTGCCACCTCCTCGAACACGAGGACATGGGCATGATGCGGCCCTTCGTCGTCATGCCCGAGGAGGCCATGCGGTTCGACCACGGCGGGGCGCACGGCGGCCACGGCGAGGGTCACACGGGCTGAGACCCCGCCCGCGCCGCGTGCTCCACCGCGGCGCCGCCGTCGCCACCGGCACCGTGGACCTGGGCCTGGTCGACGGCCTCGCCGCCCCCAGCGACCCCCTGCGGCTGCCCGACGTGGCCCCGCTGACCACGCACTGCGCCGGGGAGGAGCCCGTCCGCGTCCTCCCCGGCCGGCCACCCGCTGGCCCGGCGCCCCGGCCTGCGCCTCGGCGACCTCGCCGACGCCCTCCCCGACTGCCTAAAGGGCGTGGGCGGTGCCCCCAGCTCGACGCCCCCGACGCGGGTCTGCCGCTGGCCCACCTCCGCGCCGCGAACGGCGGCCACGGTTTCCGCCCCGCCCTGCGCTACGAGGGCACCGACGTCCGCACCCTCACCACCCTCGCCGCCGCGGGTCACGGCCTGGCCCTGCTGCCCGAGTCGGCGGCCACGGCGGTCCCCGGCGCGACGGCCGTCGCGCTCACCCACCCGCGCGTGGTGCACCGTACGGAACTGGTGTACGTGGGGTCACTCGCCGGGGCGGCGGTGACGCCGGCGCGGGCGCTGGGCGCACGCGGGTGACCTCGCGCCCGCGCCGGGCGACACGCGTCTTCCCGCCCTTGACCGCGGGTCAGTCTCACTCGTTCGTGGCTCGTCGTGCGCCGGTGCGCCGGGTAGTGCTCCGACCGGAGGCGATCCATGGAACAGACTGCGTTGCGTCCCAAGCCGATGCCCGGCCGGAACCCCGGCGGTGGTGCCCGCCCCGGCACCCCGGCCCGTCGCCCGCATGCCGCGCGACGACGCGCGAGGCGGCTGAGGGCCGTGCTGTTCGGCCTGTTCGTCGGGACGGTCCTGGTGCTGTCCGGCGTCGGCATCGGCACCGTCGGCGCCACGGTCATCGGCATGAGCAAGCTCGCCGACCTGCAACGCCGGGCGCACACCCCGGTGCCGGCCCGCCCCGTCCCCTCGCCGTCCTCCGCGTCCCCGAGCCCGGCCCCGTCCGCGTCCCCGGCACCCGCCGCCGCGACCCTCGGCCTGGAGGCCGTCGACGACCGCGGACCGGGCGCCCTGGTCGTCGGCGTCCACGTCCCCGGCCCCGCCTGCTCGGCCGGCCTGGTCCGCGGCGACGTACTCCTCGCGTTCGGCGGCACCCGCGTCGACACGGCCGCCGACCTCGCCCGCGCCGTGGCCCACGCCCGCCCCGGCACGCGGGTCACACTGACCGTCCGTCACCGCGGCGGCGGATACCAGCGGCTGACGGCCGTACCCGGAGTCGTCACCTGACCCCACGGAGCCGGGCCGCGCAGGCGCGGTGAAAACCGCTGGCCCGGCTGCCCGGGCACCGACCACCATGGGGCGCATGCTGAGCACCCTCCTCGCCTTCCTCGGCGCCTGCACCCTCATCGCCGCCTCGCCCGGCCCCAGCACGGTGCTGATCATCAAGCAGTCGCTGCGCAGCAGGCGTTCCGGTCTGCTGACCGTGCTCGGCAACGAGACGGGGGTCTTCGTCTGGGGAGTCGTCGCCGCCTTCGGTCTGACCGCGCTGCTCGCGGCCTCCGAACTGGCGTACGACGTGATGCGGATCGTCGGCGCGGTCGTCCTGATCGCCTTCGGCGTCCAGGCGCTGCGGCAGGCGCGGCACACCGGGGACGCCGCGGCCGGCTGGGAGGGCGGCGAGAAGAGCGGCTGGGCCGCCTACCGGGGCGGGCTGCTGCTCAACCTCGCCAACCCCAAGGCGGCGATCTTCGCCATGTCCTTCCTGCCGCAGTTCGTGCCCCGGGGAGCCCCGCACCTGCCCGCCATGATCGGTCTCGCCGCGCTGTGGGCGGTCTACGAGATCGGTTACTACGGCCTGTACGTGTGGTTCGTCGGCCGGATGCGGACCGTGCTCTCCCGCGCCGGGGTGCGCCGGCGCCTGGAACAGGTCTCCGGGGGCGTGCTGCTGCTCCTCGGTGTGCGCCTCGCCCTGGAGAGCTGACGCCATGACCGGCCGAGGCGTGCCAGGACCCGCAGACCGGTCGCGCGGCCCCCGCTGTCCGGGCAGGATGCTGCCCGTAGTCCCTTGTGGTCCCTCAACCCGCCCAGGGAGGCCCGGATGACCGGCACCGCGCCCGCGCCCTTCACCGCCGACGACTACCGGGCCCGTATGGACCGCGCCGCGCGCGCCGCGGCGGACGCCGGTCTCGCCGGGCTCCTCGTGGCCCCGGGCCCGGACCTGGTGTGGCTGACCGGCTACACGCCCCCCGCGGCCACCGAACGGCTCACCCTGCTGGTCCTCGCCCCCGGCCGCGCCCCCGTCCTGGTCGTCCCCACCCTGGAGGCGCCCGACGCGGCGCGGGCACCCGGCGCGGGCGCGCTCAATCTGCGGGACTGGACCGACGGCAAGGACCCCTACGCCGCCACCGCCGCGCTCCTCGACGTCAGCGGGCGCTTCGGGATCAGCGACAACGCCTGGGCGATGCACCTGCTCGGCCTGCAGCGGGCGCTGCCCGGCACCAGCCACGTCTCCCTCACCGAGGCCCTGCCGATGCTGCGCGCCGTCAAGGACGCGACGGAACTGGAACTGATGGCGGCCGCGGGCGCGGCCGCAGACGCGACGTTCGAGGAGATCAGGAAGGTTCCCTTCGCGGGCCGCACGGAGTCCGAGGTCGGCGCCGACCTCGCCGGTCTGCTGCGGCGCTTCGGCCACTCCCAGGTCGACTTCACCATCGTCGCCTCCGGCCCGAACGGCGCCAACCCGCACCACGAGGTCGGCGACCGGGTCATCGAGCGCGGCGACATGGTCGTCCTGGACTTCGGCGGCCTCAAGGACGGCTACGGCTCCGACACCTCCCGCACCGTGCACGTGGGCGAGCCCACCGACGAGGAGCGCCGGGTGCACGACCTGGTCCGCGAGGCCCAGGAGGCCGGGGTCCGGGCGGTGAAGCCGGGCGTGGCCTGCCAGGAGGTGGACCGGGCCGCCCGCTCGGTCATCGAGGACGCCGGGTACGGCGAGTACTTCATCCACCGCACCGGGCACGGCATCGGCGTCACCACGCACGAGCCGCCGTACATGATCGAGGGCGAACGGCAGCCGCTCGTGCCCGGCATGTGCTTCTCGGTGGAGCCCGGCGTCTATCTGCCCGGCCGGTTCGGGGTGCGGATCGAGGACATCGTGACGGTCACCGAGGACGGCGGCCGGCGGCTGAACACCACCGACCGCGAGATGGTCATAGTGGACTGAGCGTCCCAGGAGCCCCCGCACACCCCCGAGTGACAACGGCGCGACCATGACCCAGGCACCGACACCCACCGCGGACACCGTCCGCCGGCTGGTCAGTTCCCTGCTCAAGGACGGCGGGGGGACGGCCGGTCCGGAGGTACGGCCCGTCGCCGAGGGCGTTGGGCACTCCACCTGGTGGGTCGGCACCCGCCATGTGCTGCGCCTCGCCCCGGACCGCGAGGCCGCCCTGCGCCAGCGCCGGGAACTGCGGCTGCGCGACCTCGTCCGCCCCCACCTCCCGCTCGCCGTCCCGACCAGCGTGGCGCACGGCGAGTGGGCGCCCGGGCTGACGTACACGCTCGACACCAAGGTGCCGGGCGACACGGCGGAGGAGCACGACGTCTCCGCCGTCGGCGAGGCCGACCTCGCGGGGCTGCTCACCGGGCTGCGCGAGGTGCCCGTACGGCAGGCCGAGACGCTCGGTGTCCCGCGCACCGCCCCGCGCTCCCTGGAGGGCCTGCGCCGGGCCGCCGAGAAGGCCGCCCACCTGCTCGCCGGAACCGACGAGTTCGACCCGGTACGGCTGCACCAGCTCACCTCCGCGGCCGCCGTCCAGCTCGCCGCGCAGCCCGGCACCGCGGTCCTCGCCCACCACGGCCTTCGGGGCGAGCACCTCGTCGTCAGCGCCGACGGACGGGTGCGCGGGGTCCTCGACTGGACCGACGCGGCCGTGGGCGACCCCGCCGAGGACATCGCGGGCCTCGCGGTCGCCGTCGGCTCCCCGGCCGCCGTCCGCGCCGCCACCCTCGCCGGCTACGGCGCCCGCCCCTGTCTGCGCGGCCTGTGGCTGGCCCGCTGCGACACGGTGATCCGCCTCGCCGCACACATCGAACGGGGCGACACGACCCCCCTCCCCGTGCTCGGCCGCCAGCTCCGCCGCGCCTGGGAGGCAATCCTGCTGGAGCGGGTGACGGAATTCCGGGAGGCCGACGGAGGCGAGGAGTTCTGACACCACCGACCCGGAATCACCCGCACGCACCACCCGCTTCGAGCCCGCGCGTGGGATGTGCAGGAGCCCTGGATCGGCGGCCCGCGCGGGGTCCCGCGGATCGTGCGCGGGATGTGCGGGGGCCTCGGTTGGGCGCCCGCGCGCGGGATGCGGAGGAGTCCTGGATCGGTGGCCCGCGCGGGGGTCCCGCGGGAGCCCCGGTTCGGCCGGGCCCTGCGCGCCCCGCCCGCCCCGCCGCCGGTCAGCGGCGTCCCGGCCCTGGCCGCCCGCTGGCGGCCCACCGTCCGGGGGCCCGGCCCGCCGGATGTGCAGGAGGCCCCGTTCGGCGGACCGCGCGGGGCCTGTAAGAGCTTCGGTTGGCGGCCCGCGCACGTGACTTTGCAGGGCCCGGTTTGGCGGCCTGCGGGAAGGACGAGCAGGAGCCCCGGTTTGGCGGGTCGCGCGCGGGATCAGCAGGACCCCCTTCAGCGGCCCGCGCGGGAGATGCACGAGCGGGAGATGCACCAGCCCCCCGTTCGGCGGCCCGGTGGGGTTTTGTCAGGTCTGGAGCAGGATTACGGCCGACTCGCCGGGTACGTGCAGTACCCCGTCGGCGCCCGGGGCCCGCACCGGCTCCCACGCGGCCAGTACGCGGGCCTCGCGGGGGCCCAGCGGGATGGCCGCCGGTTCCTTCGCGAGGTTCAGCGCGACCCGCACGTCACCGCGTCGGAAGGCGATCCAGCGGTCCTGCTCGTCGTAGGCGACCTTGATGTCGCCGAGGTCGGGGTCGGTGAGGTCGGCCTGTTCGTGGCGCAGGGCGATGAGACGCCGGTACCAGTCGAGCACGCGCGCGTGGGGCTCGCGTTCCGGCTCGCTCCAGTCGAGGCAGGAGCGGTCCCGGGTCGCCGGGTCCTGCGGGTCCGGCACGTCCTCCTCGGCCCAGCCGTGCGCCGCGAACTCCCGCCGCCGGCCCCGCCGTACCGCCTCGGCGAGATCCGGGTCGGTGTGGTCGGTGAAGAACTGCCAGGGCGTCCCCGCAGCCCACTCCTCGCCCATGAACAGCATCGGCGTGAAGGGCGCGGTCAGCACGAACGCGGCCGCGCAGGCCAGCAGCCCGGGGGAGAGGGTGGCGGACAGACGGTCGCCCTGGGCGCGGTTGCCGACCTGGTCGTGCGTCTGGGTGTAGCCCAGCAGCCGGTGCGCGGCCACGCGCGTGGTGTCCAGCGGCCGCCCGTGACGGCGGCCCCGGAAGCTGGAGTACGTGCCGTCGTGGAAGTAGCCCCCGGTGAGCGTCTTGGCGACCGCGGCCAGCGGCGCGCGCCCGAAGTCGGCGTAGTAGCCCTGCGCCTCGCCGGTCAGCGCGGTGTGCAGGGCGTGGTGGAAGTCGTCGTTCCACTGCGCGTCCAGCCCGAGGCCGCCCTCCGCGCGCGGGGTGATCAGCCGCGGGTCGTTCAGGTCGGACTCGGCGATCAGGAACAGCGGGCGTCCCAGATCGCCCGAGAGGGCGTCCACGGCCGTCGACAGCTCCTCCAGGAAGTGGCACGCGCGCGTGTCCGCCAGCGCGTGCACCGCGTCCAGCCGCAACCCGTCGATCCGGTAGTCCCGAAGCCAGGACAGGGCACTGTCCACCAGATACGTCCGCACCTCGTCCGACCCGGGCGCGTCCAGGTTCACGGCGGAACCCCACGGCGTGTGGTGAGTGTCCGTGAAGTACGGCCCGAACGCCGGCAGGTAGTTGCCCGACGGCCCCAGATGATTGTGCACGACGTCCAGGACCACCCCGAGTCCCAGCTCGTGCGCCCGGTCGACAAACCGTTTCAGCCCCTCGGGCCCGCCGTACGGCTCGTGCACGGCCCACAGCGAGACGCCCTCGTACCCCCAGCCGTGCCGCCCCGGGAAGGGGCACAGGGGCATCAACTCGACGTGGGTGACGCCCAGTTCGACGAGATGGCCGAGCCGCTCGGCGGCGGCGTCCAGGGTGCCCTCACGGGTGTACGTGCCCACGTGCAGCTCGTAGAGCACGGCGCCCGGCAGCGGCCGTCCGGCCCACTCGGAGCGCCACGCGTACCGGCCCTGGTCGACGACCGCGCTCAGCCCGTCCGGGCCGTCCGGCTGGCGGCGCGAGCGCGGGTCGGGCAGCACGGGACCGTCGTCCAGCGCGAACCCGTAGCGCGAGCCGTCCCGCGCGTCGGCCTCGCCCCGCCACCAACCCTCGCGTTCCGGATCTCGCTCCAACGCGCGCGTGGCGCCGTCGCAATGGAGCGTCACACGGCCGGCCTGCGGTGCCCACACCTCGAACTGCACGGACGGTTCCCCTTCGTCTGCTCACCGTGATGTAGCCCGTCCATGGTGCTTCAAACGAGATCAGCGCGCTTTCGAATCCTCCCTTTCCGCGCCGGTGTCGCGGGGTACGCGCGCGTGGCGGCCGTTTTCTCGTTTTCTGGACACCCGGGGTTCACTGACCGACAATCACCAACGTGACGTCGTCCTTCGAGTTCAACACGTACCCCGCGCGACTGTCCGACGCGGAGCGCGACAAGGCGCTGAAGGTGCTTCGGGACGGCGTCGCCATGGGGCGGCTCTCGCACGACACGTTCATCCGCCGCATGGAGCTGGCGCTCGCCGCCCGCCGCTCCGACGAGCTCGTGGCCCTCACCGCGGACCTGCCCCAGGAGAGCCGCCTGGCGCGCCTGGTCTTCGGCAGTGTGGAGGCCGTATCCGGCTTCACCGTACGGCTGCGCAGGGCCTGGCAGGCCGAGCGGCTGCCCAAGCTGCTGCTCCCGCACCCGGCGGGCGGCCACCCGCTGCGCATCGGACGGGATCCGGCCAACGGACTGCGGCTGACCCACGAGACGGTCTCCCGCGTGCACGCCGAACTGAGCCGTCAGGGCGGCATGTGGGTGCTGCGGGACCTCGGCTCCACCAACGGCACCACGGTCAACGGACGGCGGGTCATCGGCGCCGCCGTGGTCCGCGAGGGCGACCAGGTCGGCTTCGGTCGGATGTCGTTCCGGCTCGCAGCCGACTGAGCCACGCCTTAGCTTTGGCCTGAGCATGACACGGCGTTGAGCTGCTGTGATGGCTCAAATCCCTTTCCTCCCCGCGGTGTTGACGTACCCCTCAAGTCGTGACTGACTGTGCGTACGTCATGCACGTCAGGTGAACCGACGGCACAGCATCGGGGAGGTGTGCCCTGCCGCCCCTCCTGCGCTATCCGACCGTCGACGAGCTCGGCGCGCGGGCGGCGGCACTCGTCGCCCGTCGCCCCCGTGACGCCCGTCTGCGCCGCGTCGGCACCTCCCGGGCCGGCACCCCCATGTGGCTGCTTTCCGTCGGTCACGGCAGCCGTCAGGCCCTCGTGGTCGCCGTTCCGCACGCCAACGAACCCGTCGGCGGCGCCACCGCGCTGCGGCTGGCCGAACGGGCCCTGGCCGACCCGCGGTTCACCGAGGGCGCCGACGCCACCTGGAACCTGCTGCTCTGTCTCGATCCGGACGGCCTGCGCCGCAACGAGGGCTGGCTGTCCGGCCCGTACACCCTCGGCCGGTACTTCCGGAACTTCTTCCGGCCCGGCTTCCACGAACAGCCCGAATGGCTGCCCGCCGGAGCGGCGGCCGCCGCCCTGCCGGAGACCCGCACCCTGCTCGACCTCCAGGACGAGCTGCGGCCCTTTCTGCAGTGCTCGCTGCACGGCGTCGACGTCGGCGGCGGCTTCGTCGAGCTCACCCGCGACCTGCCCGGCCTCGCCCAGCGCGTCGCGCACACCGCGGCCCGCCTCGGCATCCCGCGCGAACTGGGGCCGTACGACACCCTGTACTGGCCCAACATAGGTCCGGCCGTCTACCGCATCCCGCCGCCCCGGCCCGGCGATCTGGCCGCGGCCATCACCGAGGCCGCCGTCGAGTCGACCTGGTACCACCCGCACGGGTACGGCACGGTCACGGCCGTCGTCGAGGCCCCCATGTGGGGCGTGGCCGCCGTCGAGGACGGCTCCCCGCCCGCCGACCGCGCCGCCGTGCTGCGCACGGTCAGCCACACCCTGCGACGCGACGCGCAGCTGCTGGAGCGGCTCCTGGCGCGGCTGCGCCCGCACACGACGGGCGCGCCGGACGCGGCCCGCCTGCTCGCCCCGGTGGACGACTATTTACTGGTCTGCCCCGGTCTCGCCGACACCTGGGACCCCGACATCGCCGACGGGACGCGCCCGCTCCCGCCGCTGAGCACCGCCCATCTGGCCGCCCTGCGCATCGCCGGCCGGCGGCTCGCCCTGCGCACGGCGGGGCTGCTGCACCAGCTCGTCACCGGTGCCGGGCGCGATCCGGCCGGGGTGCTGCCCGACCTGGACCGGCTCATCGGCGAGTGGTGCGCCGACTACCTCGACGGCTGCGGGGCCCGCTGGATCCCGGTCGCGCGTCAGGTCGAGTACCAGTCGCGCGTCGTCCTGCACGCGTTCGAACTCGCCGAGCGGTACGCGCCCGCGTGCTCCCGTTCGGGTGAGCCGGGGTGGGGTTCGGAGGCCGCCGTGCCGATGCATCTGGAATGACGATCAGCACCACAGCGAAAGCGGTACGCGGCGCCCTGCTGGCGGCCGCGCTGCTCCTGGCCGCCGCGCCCCAGGCCCAGGCGGCCCCCGGCCCACGCCTGCCGGACAACTGGCTCTACCTCACCGTCACCAAGGGCGACTCCCGCTCCAGCGACACCCGGGGCACCCTGCTGCTGTGCGATCCGCCCCAGGGACACGCGCGCGCGGCCGAGGCGTGCGCCGAGCTGGCGGCGGTCGACGGCGACATCGGCGCGCTCCCGGCCAGGGACGTGATGTGCCCGATGGTCTACGCGCCGGTCACCGTGCACGCGCGGGGACAGTGGAGCGGCCGGGAGGTCGAGTACGTCCAGACCTTCTCCAACGGATGCGCCCTCGGGGCGCGCACGGGGGAGGTGTTCGCGCTCGACGGGTGACGCGCGCGGTGTGCCGCGTGCCGCGGGGTCCGCACGCGCGCGTGGGCGCCGTTTCTCAGGCCGTCCCGTCGCGCGCGTGCAGGGCGGCGGCCACCACCGTGCGGGACTGGTGCTCGACCTGGTGCTCCAGGGGCACCCAGCGGGCCCGGAAGCGCTCGGCGAAGGAGTCGCTCCAGGTCGACACCAGCCGCTCCAGGTGCGGTGCCGCGCGGTCGTCGGTCTCCCGCAGGACCCGCAGCAGCATCGCCGCGGCCCGCAACGGCAGCCGCCGTCCGAACGCGTCCACGCTCCCGACGTAGGCCATGGTGTCGTCGGCGGGCGGGGTGTGCATCCAGTCCGCGGCCAGCCCCGGAACCAGCTCCAGCGCCCACCTCGCGGCCCGCAGCAGCGGCCCGTCGACGCCCTCCAGGCGGGGCAGCGCGTCGGTGAGCACCCGCTCCACCTCCAGCCCGTCCCGCAGCAGCCGGCGCGCCAGCCGGCGTATCGCGGCGGCCGGCGCGGGATGCGGCGCCGGGTCGTCCACCAGGTCGCTCGCCCACATCGGCACCTCGACGACCGCGGTCAGGCCGCCGTAGCGGTGGGTGTGGTACCAGGTGCTCCGCCGCGCGTCGTCCGGCATGCTCGGGTACGCGGCCCCCGCGCCCGGCGACGGCATCACATGCACCCCCGGTCCGGACGCGGACCAGCCCGCGGCGTCCGAAGCGCCCGTCTCCACCGGGATGTGCAGCTGGGCGGCGGACTTGGCGAACGGCTCGGCGAGCCCCGGGATGTCCTTCGTCAGCTGCACCCAGCTGCCGCCCAAATCGGTCCCGTGCAGCGTCACCTGGAGGTAGGGCCGCAGCTCGTCTATGACCCCGGTCAGCGCCCGAGTCTCGGGCGGCAGGCGGTGCGGCGGCAGCACCGCGGGTGACCACTCCGGCTGCTCCTCGGCGGCCGGCCGGAAGAAGCCGAGGTGGTAGTCGAGCAGGCTGCGCGGTGCCGGGGTGACGTGCAGGCTCGCGCCGTCGGGGTCGGCGCAGAGCAGGAAGTGCCAGGAGGTGTCGGTGCGCAACTCCCGTTCCCGTACGACCCGTTCGGCCAGGGCGAGGAGGGTGGAGCCGCCGGTCGGCTCGTTGGCGTGGGCGCCGGCGACGACCAGTACGGCCCGTCGGGCATGGCCCACGGACAGCAGGTGCAGGGGGCGCCCGGCGCGGGAGACACCCACCTGTCTCAGTGTGCACAGGGTGGGCCGATGGGTGGCCAACGCCCTCGCGGACGAGACGAGTTGGGGCACGGTGGGGTAACGCAGCTGCGGCAGGAGACTCACCCCCGTCACGTCCGCCTGGCTTCGCAATCCGCAGTACCCCACGGTCTCCGCCCCCTGTCAAGGTCGCCTCGGGGGAGCCTCCAGGGGGCGCCCAGATGCATTGACCGCCAGCCGCAACAACCGTAACCGCCGCCGGGGGCGCGCAGCCGCGCGCAGCGGTGACGGGTCGTATGTACACGCGTACGTAAGCCGACCTCGGACGGCGGACGGCAGCGGGCCGCCCGGCGCAAGGGCACACAGACGCGACGGCTCCCCACACGCCCGCACGCGCCGGTTCCCTGCGCACACCCCGGGAGCGCACGCGGGTGCGATCGGGTCCCCCGGACAACACCACGGCGCACGACGGCGGAGCGCACGCCCGGCGTGAAGTTCGCGAGACGCGCCCCCGGCGCGCTCCCGAGCCTGGGCCCCCGACTCGCGGTCCCCGGGGCCTCAGTCGGAGTCCGTCCGCTCCAGCAGTGCCACCGGCAACCGTGCGAAAAGCTCCTCCACGCGTGCGTGCCCCGTGAACTCCCGCTCCGGAGCCAGGACGTCCGACCAGCGTCCCGGTGGCAGCGGCAGCACCGTGTCCTGCCAGCCGCCGGCCTCCGCGAGCCGCAGGGACAGGCGGGTCACCGCCGTGACGGCTTCCCCGGAGCGCGCGAAGGCCACACAGTGCTCCGCCGCGGGTCCCTCCGGGGTGAGCGGCGTGTACGTCGCCGCTTCCCCGAAGGCGCCGGGCCGCCGGGCGCGCAGCCCGAGGGCGGCCGCCGTCAGCGCGCCCTTGTCGCCGGGGGCGTCCGGCGGGAAGGACACCGGGCGCCGGTTGTCCGGGTCGACGAGGGCCAGGTACTCGGTCTCCGTGCCCTGGTAGACGTCCGGCACGCCCGGCATCGTCAGGTGGACCAGGGCCGCGCCGAGCACGTTGGCCCGGATGTGCGGCTCCAGCGCCTCCCGCAGGGCAATGACGTGCTCGCCGGGCGCCCCGCACGGGCCCGCCGCGACGAACGCCGCCACCGCCTCCTCGTACGCAGGTTCCTGCTCGGTCCAGCTCGTGAACAGCCCCGCCTCGCGCACATGCTTCAGCAGCGCCTGCCGCACCCGCTCCTCGTCCGCCGGACCGAGGCCGAACACCGTCTGCCAGGCCGCCCACGCCAGCTGCGCGTCCGGCACGCCCTCACCGGTGCGCGTCACCTCCGCCAGGACGTACGCCCAGCGCCCGGGGCACTCGGTGAGCACCTCCAGCGCCGCCCGTACATCGGCGCTGCGCTTGGTGTCGTGCGTGGAGAGCACCGTCCCGCTCGCAGGCCAGTCGCGCTGCACGCGCGCGCAGTACGCGTGGAACTCCTCCGGCGACAGCGCCGGGCCGCCCGGATTCCCGCCCACCTCGTTCGCCGACAGCAGCGGCACATAGCGGTAGAACGCGGTGTCCTCCACCGACTTGGCGCGCAGCGCGGACGCCGTCTGGGCGAACCGGGTGCGGAACTCGACGTACTCGGGACTCTCACCGCCCCGCCCCAGAAGCAGGCCCCGCACCACGTCCACCGCGCCGGCCTCCTCCGGGACGACGAAGGCGAGCCGTGCCTCGGCCGCGGCCTCCTCGGTGAGCACGGAGGCGGCGTCACCGGAGGCGTAGGGCCGGTAGACCTCCAACCGCACCAGCAGCTCCGTCAGGGCCGTGCGCAGCGCCCAGGGAGCCCGGTCGCGCAGTGCGGGGTCGGGCGAAGTGGCACACAGCCTGCTCGCCACCCGGGTCAGCCGGTCGACCTCGGCGGCCAGCTCGTGCGTGAGCACCTTGTACGCCGCCCGCCGTACCGTCGCCTCCCAGTCGCCGCCCCGGTCGGTCTGCGGGGCCGCGAACCGCCGGTACTGGCCGAGGAGTTCCCCGAAGCCCGCCGGGTCGGTGAACAGCCCGTCGACGTGCCGCAGGGCGTCGTACCCGGTGGTGCCCGCCACGGGCCAGGAGGCCGGCAGGTGCTCGCCGTCGGCGAGGATCTTCTCCATGACCGTCCAGCGGCCGTCTGTCGCCTCGTGCAGCCGCCGCAGATAGCTGTCCGGGTCGGCGAGCCCGTCCGGGTGGTCCACGCGCAGCCCGTCGACGACCCCCTCGTGCAGCAGCTGGAGGATCTTGTCGTGGGTGGCCTCGAAGACCTCCGGGTCCTCCACCCGCACCCCGATGAGCTCCGAGATGCTGAAGAAACGCCGGTAGTTGAGCTCGGTGCGGGCCAGCCGCCACCACACCGGGCGGTACCACTGGGCGTCCAGGAGCTGCGGCAGCGGCAGCTCCTCGGTGCCCTCGCGGAGCGGGAAGACATGGTCGTAGTAGCGCAGCACGTCCCCGTCGACGCGCAGCTCGCCGACGACCGAGCCGAGGGGTCCGCCCAGCACCGGCAGCAGCACCTGTCCGCCCTGCGCCTCCCAGTCGATGTCGAACCAGCGCGCGTACGGCGACTTCGGGCCCTCCCGCAGCACCTCCCACAGGGCGCGGTTGTGCCGCGGCGCCATCGCCATGTGGTTCGGCACGATGTCCACGACCAGCCCGAGCCCGTGCTCGCGCGCCGTGCGCGCCAGCGCGCGCAACCCCTCCTCGCCCCCCAGTTCCTCCCGCACGCGCGCGTGGTCGACGACGTCGTACCCGTGCGCGGAGCCGGGCACGGCCTCCAGGACGGGGGAGAGATGCAGATGCGAGACGCCCAGCGAGGCCAGGTACGGCACCGCCGCCGCCGCGGCCGCGAACGGGAACTCGGGCTGCAGCTGCAGCCGGTAGGTGGCCGTGGGCACCGGGGGGAGGGGACGCTCAGGTGTCATGCAGAGCTACGTACCCCTCCCACCGGCTTTCGTGTCATGGCGCCCGCCACGCGTGCGTGCCCGAGTCGCTCACACGGGCCGCTGCAGCACCGTCAGGCTCCGGTCGACCAGGGTCAGCCGGTCGCCGGCCTGCACCTTCGGGCCCGTGTCCGGCGGTACTCCGTCCGGGCGGCCGGTGTCGACGACCACCTGCCACTGCCGGCCGTGGTTGACCGGCACCACGAAGTCCAGCGTCTCGGGCGAGGCGTTGAACATCAGCAGGAACGAGTCGTCGGTGATCCGCTCCCCGCGTGCGCCGGGCTCGGAGATCGCGTTGCCGTTCAGGAACACGGTCAGCGCCGAGGCCTGCGCCGAGTCCCAGTCCTGCTGGATCATCTCCCGGCCCTCGGGGGTGAACCAGGCGATGTCCGACAGCTCGTCGTGGGTGCCCTCCACCGGCCGCCCGTGGAAAAAGCGCCGTCTGCGCAGGACGGGGTGATCCTTGCGCAGCCACACCATCGCGCGCGTGAAGGCCAGCAGCTGGGTGTCGAGCCCCTCGGAGTCCGGGTCGGGCCACCGCACCCAGGACAGCTCGTTGTCCTGGCAGTAGGCGTTGTTGTTGCCCTGCTGGGTGCGGGCGACCTCGTCCCCGTGGCTGATCATCGGCACGCCCTGGGACAGCATCAGCGTGGCGACGAAGTTGCGCATCTGGCGGGCGCGCAGCTCCAGCACCGCCGGATCGTCGGTCTCGCCCTCCACCCCGCAGTTCCAGGACCGGTTGTGGCTCTCGCCGTCCCGGTTGTCCTCGCCGTTGGCCCGGTTGCGCTTGTCGTTGTAGGAGACCAGGTCGTGCAGGGTGAAGCCGTCGTGGCAGGTGACGAAGTTGATCGAGGCCAGCGGGCGCCGCCCGTCGTCCTGGTAGAGGTCCGAGGAGCCGGTCAGCCGGGACGCGAACTCGGCGAGCGCGCGCTGCTCGCCCCGCCACAGGTCCCGTACCGTGTCGCGGTACTTACCGTTCCACTCCGTCCACAGCGGCGGGAAATTGCCCACCTGGTAGCCGCCCTCGCCGACGTCCCAGGGCTCGGCGATCAGTTTCACCTGGGAGACCACCGGGTCCTGCTGCACCAGGTCGAAGAACGACGACAGCCGGTCCACCTCGTGGAACTGCCGGGCAAGGGTCGCCGCGAGGTCGAAGCGGAAGCCGTCGACGTGCATCTCGGTGACCCAGTACCGCAGCGAGTCCATGATCAGCTGCAGCACGTGCGGGGACCGCATGAGCAGGGAGTTCCCCGTCCCCGTGGTGTCCATGTAGTAGCGGGGATCGTCGGTGAGGCGGTAGTACTGCGGGTTGTCGATGCCCTTGAAGGACAGCGTGGGGCCCAGGTGGTTGCCCTCGGCGGTGTGGTTGTAGACCACGTCGAGGATGACCTCGATGCCGGCCTCGTGCAGCGCCCGGACCGCCGACTTGAACTCCAGGACCTGCTGGCCGCGGTCGCCCCAGGAGGCGTACGCGTTGTGCGGGGCGAAGAAACCGATCGTGTTGTAGCCCCAGTAGTTGTTCAGGCCCATGTCGACCAGCCGGTGGTCGTTCACGAACTGGTGGACCGGCATCAGCTCCAGCGTGGTGACGCCGAGCTCCACCAGGTGCTCGATGATCGACGGGTGCGCGAGCGCCGCGTAGGTGCCGCGCAGCTCCTTCGGCAGCCCCGGGTGCCGCATGGTCAGGCCCTTCACATGGGCCTCGTAGATCACCGTCTCGTGGTAGCCGCGCCGCGGCCGGCGGTCGTCGCCCCAGTCGAAGTACGGGTTGACCACCACGGACGTCATGGTGTGCGGCGCCGAGTCCAGGTCATTGCGCTCCTCGGGCGCGTCGAAGTGGTAGCCGTACACCTCCTCGCCCCAGCGGATCGAACCGCTGATCGCACGCGCGTACGGGTCGAGCAGCAGCTTCGCCGAGTTGCAGCGCAGTCCGCGTCCGGGGTCGTACGGTCCGTGCACCCGGAAGCCGTAACGCTGTCCGGGCATGATCCCGGGCACGTACGCGTGCCGTACGAACGCGTCGCTCTCGCGCAGTTCCACCGCCGTCTCCGAGCCGTCGTCGTGCAGCAGACACAGCTCTACTCGGTCCGCGGCCTCCGTGAAGACCGCGAAGTTGGTGCCGGCGCCGTCGTACGTGGCACCGAGCGGATACGCCTCGCCAGGCCAGACCTGCATGGATACGACTCTTTCAGGTGCAGAGCGCCCTCGTGGCGCCTTGGCGTCGAGTCTCCCCGAAACTGATGGAACCACCTATGACTTACGTCCCTCTTACCTCCCGACCAGTGCATAGGCGGTATGCCTGTTCCAAGGCTTACCTGTGGGGCAATCGAATACTCCCGTGACCGAGGGGGAGTGGGGGGAAATGTGCGCAAGATAGTGCACCGCCACCTGGGCAAGGTGGTGGCCGGTGCGGCAGTGGCGGTGGCCGCGACCGCCGTGATGGTCGGAATCACCCTGCCGGGGACCGCGGGGGCCGACGAGTCCGGAGGGACGGCCGGGGCGCGGACCGCCAACCAGGCGGCCCAGGCGGACGGCACACCCGCGCCCGGGGTCGTCCAGCAGGCTCCGGCCGAGGGGGACAGGGGCAAGGGCCTCGACCCGCTGACCGACGACGAGACCAAGCGGGTCGAGAAGATCGCGCTGAGCCCGCAGCTGCTCAACACCGGCGAGAACGTCCGGGGCGCCCGCGGACCGCAGCGCCTCACCGTAGAGCTGGCCGAGCCCGACACCGACCAGCCGGGCAGCCTGACGGCGCCCCGGCGGGCGGACGTGACGTTCTACGACTACCGCGACGACAGTGTCGTCACCAAGACCGTCAACCTGGACACGGGCAAGGTCGAGGGGACCAGCACCCAGCACGACGTCCAGCCGCCGCTGAGCATCGCCGAGCAGACCGAGGCCGCCCGGCTGCTGATCGCGGACCCGCTGGGCGCGGGCCTGAAGGCCGACTACAAGGACGCCACCGGCAAGGAGCTCACCTCCCCGGACCAGCTGACGCTGACCAGCATGGTGTTCCGGGCCACCCCGGGCATCCGGCCGGCTGCCGCGCTCGGCAAGTGCGGCGAGCACCGCTGCACCCGGCTGTTCCCGAAGGTCAAGAACGGCGCCTGGATCGACGCCCGGGACTTCGTGATCGACCTCAGTGCCCGCAAGGTCGTCAAGATCGGCTGACCCGGCCTCCGTCCACTTCTCAAACCCACATCTCCTGTAAGGGAGCCATTTCTTCATGCGCGTCAACAGAGACAGCCGTGCCCGCCAGGGGGCGCTGCGCAGGCGGGCCATGGTGGGCCCGCTCGCGGTCGGACTCGTCCTCGGCGGCACGGCGTCCGCCCCCGCCTTTGCCGATCACAAGGAGGCTGCCGCCCCGGCCGCCGCACCGGCGTGCAGCGCGGCCTACCAGATCGAGCAGAAGCTCTCCACCGGGACGACCTGGCGCATGTGCTGGCGCTTCGAGAGCCGGTCCGGGGTCATCCTGGACGACATCTCCTACCAGCCGCCCGGTGAGTCCCAGCCGATCAAGGTGCTCAACAGCGCCAAGCTCGCCCAGATCGACGTGCCGTACGACGACGGCAGCATCGAGTACAACGACGTCACGGACTACAGCTTCGGCAACGGTCTGCTGAACCTCACGCCCGCCGAGTGCCCGGGCGGCACCATCAAGACCGTCAAGGTGCCCGAGCCCTTCTACTCGGACTCGCCGAACATCAAGGGCCTGTGCGCCACCACGCGCTCCCGCGGACACGCGTACCACATGCTCTCCGACGCCAACAAGACCTATCAGGCGCAGGGCAAGGACCTGCTGCTCTACACGGTCAACAAGGTCGGCTGGTACGAGTACATCACCGAGTGGCGCTTCCAGGACGACGGCACGATGACCATGAACGCCGGCGCGACGGGAAGCCTCTCGCCCGACGACTACGACGCGGGCGACGGCCGCGGCTGGCCCATCGGCAAGGGCGCCCGGGCGTACGCCACCAGCCACAGCCACAACATCTTCTGGCGGCTCGACTTCGGTCTTGACGGCTCCTCCAAGGCCAACGTCGAGCAGTACGACTCGGTCGTCAGCCCGCCGGTGGGCGGCCAGCAGGCGCCGACCAACAAGACGACGATGACCAAGGTCACCAAGGAACTGGCCGGCGACGCCAAGGACATGCGCTGGTGGCGGGTGGTCAGCACGGCCGGCAAGAACAAGGACGGTCACGCGCGCTCGTACGAGATCGTGCAGGGGCCGACGGCCAAGTACCCGGGGCACAACTTCACCAAGCACGACGTGTACTTCACCGAGTACAACCGGTGCGAGCAGTACGCCAGCGGCAACCCGCTCAACTGCGGTGCCGGACACGGCAAGTCGGTCGACACCTGGGTGAACGGGCAGACCCTGACCCACCCGATCGTCTGGGTCAACGTGGGCTTCCACCACATAGCCAGGGACGAGGACCAGCAGCCGATGCCGGTCCACTGGCAGGGCTTCTCCATCGCCCCGCGCGACGTCACCGCTATGAATCCGCTCACTCCGGCCGCCCTCGCCGGTGAGAACGGGCACTGGCACTAAGCCAGTTGAGATTCGACCTGCCCATCCGGCTGCACCGCCGCCCGCTCGCGGAGTACGCTTCCTTGATCGTTGACCTGGGGTGTGCTCGGGGGAGTGGAAGGCGGTGCTTGGGTGGGCTCGGGAGGGCTGGAGCTGCCCCCTGGTGACGAGGGTCACGAGGGGAACTCCGCAGACGTCCCGCCCGGCACGGTGTCCCTGGCCAGGCCCATGGAGAGCGGTTCCATCGGGCCGGAGCTGGACTGGGACGCCGAGGCCTGGCGTGAGGTGCGTACGCGCGCCCAGCGAGCCGGCCGCGCCTACATCTGGCTGAACCTCGTCGAACAGCGACTGCGCGCGGTCGTGGCCGCTGTTCTGCGTCCCATCTACGAACCCGTCCACGGCGACGAGTGGGTGATCGCCGCAGCCGGACCGGCCGGCCAGGAGTGGGTGCAGCGGGCGGTCGCCGTACGCGAAGTCAGCCGCCGCAAGGGCTACTTGCTCGACCCGGCCGACGACAACGTCCTCAGCTTCCTCACCCTGCCCCAGCTGCGCGAGCTGATGGTGCAGCACTGGCCGTGCTTCGAGCCGTACATAGACGACCGCCGCGACGTCGAACTGGCCCTGGACGAGCTGGAGGTGACCCGCAACGTCGTCTCCCGCAACCGGGCCCTGTCCGAGGCCGTCCTGAACCAGGCCGAACGGGCCTCGGCCCGGCTGCTGGACATGCTCGGCGCGGCCGGCGACGTGCCCTCGGCCCGCCGGCTGCCCGTGGACGCGGTGGAGGACCTGGTCGGCGACCGGTACGCGGACGTGGTCGCCGTGCACCCCGACCGGGTGCGGCTGCTGCGCCAGTTCCCCGCCGAGGACATCTTCGGCGGCGCCCGCCGCCTGGACGCCGTGGGCATCGGCCTCAACCTGCTCGTGCAGAACTTCTCCGGCCGCCGGCTGGTGCGCCTGGCCGAGGCGGGCTGCCGGGTAAGGCTGCTGTTCCTCAACCCGGCCTCCAGCGCCGTCAAGCGCCGCGAGCGCGAACTGGGCATGAAACGCGGCGAGTTGAGCCGCTCGGTCGAGATGAACATCCTGCACATGCGCCGGGTGCGCTCCCGGCTGCGCGACCCCGGCGCCTTCGAGATCCAGGTCTACGACGAGACACCGCGCTTCACCGCCTACCTCGTCGACGGCGACGGCTCGGACGGCATCGCCGTCGTGCAGTCCTATCTGCGCAGGTCCCGGGGGATGGAGGCGCCGGTGCTCGTGCTGCGCAACGGCAGCCGCGTGGTCAAGTCGGACGAGAAGAACGAAGGGGTCGACAACGGCCTCTTCCCGACATACCGCGAGGAGTTCGAGGCGACGTGGGCGGATTCGCGCCCGGTGTCCTGAACTGTCCAAAGCGGTAAGCGGAACGCGGTCCCCTGATTGTCAGTGGCCCATGGGAAGGTGGAGACCACTGGGGGAAAGCACCACCAAGAAGGGGGGCCGCCCATGGGCTGGCACCGGGAGCTGCTGATCGGCTTCGACCTGGAGACGACCGGGACGGACCCGCGCGAGGCGCGCATCGTCACGGGGGCCGTGATCGAGGTCAGGGGCGGGCAGCCCCAGGGGCGCCGGGAGTGGCTGGCGGACCCGGGCGTGGAGATCCCGGCGGACGCGGTGGCGGTCCACGGGATCAGCAACGAACGGGCGGCCGCCGAGGGCCGACCCGCCGACCGCGTGGCGGACGCCATCGCGGACGTCCTCACCACCTACTGGAAGAACGGCGTTCCGGTCGTCGCCTACAACGCGGCCTTCGACCTCAGCCTGCTCTCCGCCGAACTGCGGCGCCACGGACTGCCGTCCCTGCGCGACCGCCTGGGCGGCCTCGATCCCGCCCCCGTCGTCGACCCGTACACCATCGACCGCTGGGTGGACCGCTACCGCCGCGGCAAGCGCAACCTCGAAGCCGTCTGCACCGAGTACGGCGTCGCGCTCGACGCCGCTCACAACGCCTCCGCCGACGCCCTCGCCGCGGCCGGACTGGCCTGCGCGATAGCCGACCGGCACCCCAAGATCGCGGCCCTCGGCCCGGCGGAACTGCACCGCCGCCAGATCGAGTGGTACGCGCAATGGGCGGCGGACTTCCAGAGCTTCCTGCGCGGCAAGGGCGACGCGACCGCCGTGGTCGACGGCACATGGCCCTTGCGGGAGTTGACGGACGAGCCGGTGTGAGGGCCGCTCAGACCGGCGCGGGTCCCGAGACCGGCACCACACGGGGCCGCGCAACCCGCTCGTAGTCCGCACCGGACATGCACAGCGACCGGTCCAGCCGGGCCGCGTTGAAGTACAGCCGCGGCCGCTCGACGACCTCCGGGTCGGCGACCAGCTCCAGTTCGGGATCGAAGCTGAACGGCAGCACGGTACCGGGCACCGCCCGCGCCAGGCGCTCGGCCGTCCCCGCGTCGCTGAAGCCGGCGTACCGGGCCGCGAACAGCGTCCGTACGGCGTCCAGGTCCACGCGGCGATCCCCGGGGATCACCGCCAGGACGTGCCGGGTGGTGCGGCGGTCGACCTTGACCCGCAGCACGATGCACTTCGCGGCCTGCGACACGGGGTGCCCGCGCAGCGCGCTGACGGTCTCCGTGGTGCCCTCCGGGGCGTGGTCGATCAGCGTGTAGTCGACGTGGGCGGTGTCGAGCAGGTCGATCAGACGCTGGTAGGTGTCGTGGTCCGGCATCGGAGGTCCTTGTCGGGTGCGGGGAGTCCGGTTTCAGGCGGGGTGGCGGTGGTGCGATGGGCGCGCTCGATCGCCTGACCCCAGTAGGTTCCGAAGACCATCAGGGCCGCGCCGAGCCCGGTGAGCGCGGTGAGCCGCTCGCCGCCGAGGGCGATGCCCACCGCGAAGGCCCAGACCGGCTCCGTGCCCAGCAGCAGACTGGCCCGGCTGGCGGACGTGCGCTGCACGGCCCAGGTCTGCGCGAGAAAGGCGAACACACTGCAGAACAGAGCGAGATAGACGAGCTGGAGCCAGGTCGCCGTACCGGCCCGGGCCAGGTCCGGCATACCGGACACAGCGACCGGCAGGGACAGCGCCGTGCCGACGATCATCTGCACGGTCGTCAGGTGCAGCGGACGCACGGCCCGGCCGACGGTCAGCCGCCCCACGAGCGCGACATGCCCGGCCCGGATCACCGCGGCCCCCAGCATCAGCACATCGCCGAGCCGCGGGGCGTGGAACCCGTGACCGGACATGAGCAGCCCGACGGCCACGACACACACCCCGGCGGCGGCGAAGAAGACGGGAGGCGGCCCGCCGCGCCGACGGTCGAGGAGCGGGGTGAGCACGATGGTCAGGCTGATGATCAGCCCCGCGTTGGCGGCGCTGGTGTGGGCGACGCCGTACGTCTCCACGACCAGCACCGCGGCCTGCGTCAACCCCAGCGGCACGCCGAGCCGCAGCTCGTCGCGCGTCCACCGGCGTGGCCCCGGGCCCATGGCGACCAGCCCGAGACACGCGAGCGCGGACAGGGCGTACCGCGCGAACAGCACCACCAGAACGGGCAGGGCGGAGGTGGCCGTCTGGGCGGACAGATAGCTCGAACCCCAGACGACGGCGACCAGGAGAAGGACTGCATCGGTACGGCGAACGTCGGACATGGGCCCACGGTGCACCGCAACCGTCCATGAAGCCCAGTACCAGTTTCTTCAACGATCTTTTAGAACTCCTACATCGTGCTCCTAGACTGGACGTATGGACGAACGGCAGTTGCGGATCCTGCGGGAACTCGGCGAACTCGGCAGCGTCACCGCGGTCGCCGAGGCGCTGCTGGTCACCCCGTCGGCGATCTCCCAGCAGCTACGGCTGCTGCAGCGCGCGATCCCGGTGCCGCTCACCGAGCGCCGGGGCCGCCGGCTGGTGCTCACCGACGCCGGGCAGACCCTGGCGGGTGCGGCGATCGAGGTGGAGTCGGCACTGGAGCGGGCCCGCCACAGCGTCGAGGAGTACCTGAACCAGCCCGACGGGGAAGTGTCGGTGGCCGCGTTCCACAGCGCGGGCGCGGCGTTCTTCCCGCTCCTGCTGCGCGCGCTCGACGGCCCGGACAACCCCGTCCTGGCACTCGCGGACGAGGACGTGACGCAGAGCGACTTCCCCCGGCTCACCCGGGAGTACGACCTGGTCCTGGCCCACCGCCTGGACCACGCCCCACCCTGGCCGGACACGGTGACGGCGACGACGCTCCTGCGCGAACCCCTCGACGTCGCGATGCCGGCCGACCACCCGCTCGCCGCCGGACGCCGGGTCAGCCCTCACGACGTGGCCGACCAGCCCTGGATCACCGTGCACGACGGCTTCCCGGTCATGGCCACCATCGAGGCGATCGGCGCGGCAGCCGGCCGCCGCCTCCACCTGGCCCACCGCATCAACGAGTTCGCGGTGGCGGCGGAGGCCGTGGCGGCGGGCGGGGGCCTGGCCCTGATGCCCCGATGGACCACGCGCCCACACCCGGACCTGGTCCTCAAGCCCCTCAGCGGCGTACAGGCCAGACGCCACATCGACGCGCTCCACCGCCCGGAACGCGCGGCCAGGGCGGCGGTCCGAAGGGTACTGACCGAGCTACGGCAGGCGGCGGGAACGATTCGGAACAGCGATGGGGACGGTGCGACGACGCGCCCCAGAGGGGCGCGGGGCCGTATTGAATCTGCGGCTACCGCCGCGCGGGCGCGACCAGCCACAAACAACCCGCACTCGCCCCATGACGGACAACACCCCACCCCTTAGGCGCTCAGAACGAATACCACCGCACCGACTCGTCCCCCTCCCGCAACGACGCCACCCGCCGCTCGAACTCGGCCAACGCCGCGGGATTGCTGGGCGCATGCTGAGCCACCCACGCACAACTCGCCGTCTCCCGAGCCCCCCGCAGCACCGAGCACCCCTCCCACTCCCGCACATCCCACCCGTAAACGGCAACGAACCCGTCATAAGCCGCCGCAGGCAACCCGTACCGGTCCCGCGACAGAGCCATCACCACCAGATCGTGCTCCCGCAGATCCGCCGAGAACGTCTCCAGATCCACCAGCACCGGCCCGTCCGGCCCGACGTACACGTTCCGGGGCAACGCGTCCCCGTGAATCGGCCCCGGAGTCAGCCGCGGCGTCAACGCGGCCGCGGCCGCCGCGAACCCGTCCCGCCGCTCGCGCAGATACGCCGCGTCCGCCGGATCGATGGCATCCCCCGCCAGCCGCAGCCACCGCTCCACCCCGCCCAGCAACTCCCGTGGCGGCAGGGCGAACGGGGGCGAGGGCAGCGCGTGCACGACCCGCAGCAGTTCGGCCAGATCCCGCGGTTCGGCGGGCCGTACGGGATCCGGCAGACGGTGCCACACGGTCACCGGATGTCCCTCGACCAGCAACGGCTTCGGCTCCGCCACCCGCACGGCCGCGACCCCCGCCTCGGCCAGCCACAGCGCGACGTCCACCTCCCGCCGCGCCCGCTCCAGCAGCTCCGCGTCCCGGCCCACCTTGACCACCAGGTCACCGTCGGCGAACACCGCGTTCTCGCCCAGGGCGAGCAGCTCCGCCGTCGCGGGCAGCACCCCCGCCGCGCTCAGTACGGCCCGCGCCGTCGCCTCGTCCATCGCCCGCCTCCGTGTCCGCCGTCGTGTGGCGTCGGGTTCTCGCCAACCGCGGGTCAGTCTCGCATCCGCACAGGTCCGGGACGTGTGCCCATGCCCTTGACGGGATACAGGGCCTTCACGACCATGACCGGGCCCGACCGTCCCGTACACGAAGAGCGTCCCGTACACGAAGCGCGTCCCGTACACAGAGGGGAACCCGTGGCAGCGGAGATCGATGCGGGAAGTGTGGTGCGGCGCCCCGCCGACCGTGCCGTCTGGTTCCTCGTCCTGCCCGCCCTGATCCCCATCCTCGTCCTGAGCGTCGGCCCCCTGCTCTACGGCATCCTGCTGGCCTTCACCGACTCCCAGTCCGGCCGGACCGAGCCGACCCGGTGGATCGGCGGCCTCAACTTCCAGGATCTGCTGCACGACACGCTGTTCTGGGAGTCGTTCCGGATCGGGCTGGTGTGGGCCGTGGCGGTGACCGTGCCGCAGTTCCTGCTCGCCCTCGGTCTCGCGCTGCTGCTCAACGAGGATTTGCGGCTGCGCTGGCTGGCCCGCGCCCTGGCGATCGTGCCGTGGGCGATGCCCGAGGTCGTCGTCGGCATCATGTGGCGGCTGGTGTACAACCCGGACGCGGGCGTCCTCAACGAGACCCTGCGCCACCTCGGCCTGGGCGACGGCCACGACTGGCTCAGCGGCCTCGGGACCGCGCTGCCCGCCGTGATCGTCGTCGGCGTGTGGGCGGGCATGCCGCAGACCACCGTCGCACTGCTCGCCGGACTGCAGAACACCCCGCGCGAACTGCACGAGGCGGCCGCGGTGGACGGCGCGGGCGCCTGGCGCCGCTTCCGCACGGTGACGTGGCCCGCGCTGAGACCCGTCGCCCTCGCCATCACCGCCCTCAACCTGATCTGGAACTTCAACTCCTTCGCGCTGGTCTACGTGCTGACCAACGGCGGACCGGGCGGCCGTACCCGACTGCCGATGCTCTTCGCCTACGAAGAGGCCTTCCGGTACGGCCAGTTCGGGTACGCGGCGGCGATGGGCTGCGTGATGGTCGCGGTGATCTCGGTGCTGCTCGCGTTGTTCCTCGCGGGCCGGCTGAAGGGAGGGGACGACACGTGAGGGCCAACTCCCGTACCCGGGCGGGCCAGTACGTCGCCCTGCTCGCGTATCTCGTCTTCCTCGCCTTCCCCTTCCTCTGGTTGCTCTCCACCGCCTTCAAGTCCCCTCGGGAGCTGGGCAGTCCGCATCCCACCTGGATCCCACGTCACCCCACGCTCGACAACTTCCGCCAGGCCTTCGACGAGCAGCCCCTGCTGCACGCGGCCCTCAACTCCCTGCTCGCAGCGGCCGGCGCGGCCGTCGTCGCCGTACTGATCGCCACTCCCCTCGCCTATGTCGTGGCCCGGCGCCGCACCGCACTGACCCGGGCCGCCACCGGCTGGGTCGTGGTCAGTCAGGCGTTTCCGCTGGTCCTGGTGATCATCCCGCTGTTCCTCGTGCTGAAGAACCTGCGGCTGATCAATTCACTGGCCGGGCTCACCCTCGTGTACGTCGTGTGGGCGCTGCCCTTCGCGCTGTGGATGCTCGCCGGGTACGTCCGTGCGGTGCCGATCGAGGTCGAGGAGGCCGCGGCGGTCGACGGGGCCGGACGGGTGCGGACCCTCGTCCTCGTGGTCGCCCCGCTGCTCGCGCCGGGCATCACGGCGACGGCCCTGTTCGCGTTCGTCACCGCGTGGAACGAGTTCTTCTTCGCCCTCGTCCTGCTGAAAACGCCGGAGAAACAGACGCTGCCGGTGGTGCTCACCCATTTCATCGGTGCGGAGGGCGTCGCCGACCTCGGCCCACTGGCGGCGGCCGCGTTCCTCGCGACGGTGCCCTCCCTCGTCGTCTTCGCCCTCATCCAGCGGCGGATCACCGGCGGCATGCTCACCGGGGCGGTGAAGAACTGATGCGCGGCAAGACGGTCTGCCTCCTCGTCCTCGTCCTCGCCCTGCTCCTGTCCGGCTGCACCGGCGGCGGCAACGGCACCGCGCACGGCCGCATCACCCTCCGCTTCCAGTCCCTGGCCTGGCAGCAGGAGTCGGTCGAGGCCAACAAGCAGCTGGTGAAGGAGTGGAACGCGAGCCACCCGGACGTCAAGGTCGAGTACGTCCAGGGGAGTTGGGACAGCGTCCACGACCAGCTCCTCACCGCTTTCGAGGGCGGCGAGGCCCCCGACATCATCCACGACGCCTCCGACGACCTCGCCGACTTCGCCTACGGCGGCTACCTCGCCGACCTGCGGGGCCTGCTGCCCGCCCGGCTCAAGGCCGAGATCCCCCAGCGCAGTTGGCGGACCACCACCTTCGGCGACGGCGTCTACGGCGTGCCCTTCCTCCAGGAACCACGCGTCGTCGTCGCCAACGCGACCTGGCTGAAACGGTCCGGCGTACGCGTCCCGACCTCCGAACACCCCTGGTCGTGGCCGGAGTTCAGGGCCATCACCCGGCAGCTCAGCGGCAAGGGCACGTACGGCGTCGCCTGGCCGCTGAAGGAACCGGTCTCGGCGACCCTCAACCTGTCGCTGTCGACAGGCGGCCGGCTCTTCCACCGGGGAGCCGACGGCAAGGTCACCATCCGCTTCGGCGCGGGCGACGAAGTCGTGCCCCGCACCATCCACGACCAGGCGAACACCGACCGCAGCGCCTCGCCCACGACCCTCGGCAGCGGAGGTTCGGACACGCTGCCCGGTTTCTTCGGCGGCAAGTACGCGATGGTCCCGCTCGGGTTCTCCTACCGGCAGCAGATCGCGCAGCAGGCGCCGAAGGGCTTCCGCTGGCAGGTGCTGCCCGCCCCGGCCGGCGCCGACGGCCTCGCCCAGGGCGTCAGCCCGCAGACCCTCTCCATCGCCGAGGACAGCCCGCACAAGAAGGAGGCCGCCGCGTTCCTCGACTTCCTGCTGCGGCCGAGGAACATGGTGCGGCTGGCGCTCGGGGACTGGATGCTGCCGACCGGCACCGAGGCCCTCCGGGACCCGGCCCTGCACACCACCAAGGACGGCTGGGCCACCGGGACGGCCCTGGCCGCCGACCTGCGCTCCGCGCCCGCGCAGTCCGTACGCGGCTACCCCGAGTGGAAGGACAAGGTGGCCACGCCCGCCTTCCAGGAGTACTACAGCGGCGCGATCGACCTCCACGAACTGCGCGACCGGCTGGAAAACGACGGAAACCTGGTGCTCGCGCGTTACCAGCGGTGAGCCCGACACGGAAAACCGAGCAGCACGGAAAACCAGTTGTCCGCCGTGGCGCGACGAACCTAGCTTTGCGTTCGTGGCAGCGAACAACGCGATCAACATCACCGGTCTCGGCCGGGACTGCACGCACTCCATTCGGATGCGTCGTGGCCCCGGTGCCCTGACCGGTACGGGAAGCCACGCCCGCTGATTCCTTCGCGCCTGTTTCCCCTCTTCTGTCTTCCGGTCAGGGCCTTCGGCTGCCCTTCTCACCGTTCACGGAAGACAAGGACCGCAGGCCATGGCCCGCCCCACCCGTATCACTCGCGCGCTCTCGCAGAACTTCCTCGCCGACCGCGCCACCGCCGAACACCTCGCCCACGTCGCCGTCCCGCGCGGACGACAGGTACCCCTGCTGCTCGAAGTCGGCGCGGGAAAGGGCGCGTTGACCGAACGACTCGCCCCGCGCTGCGGGGAACTCCGCGCCTACGAGATCGACAGGCGTCTCCTCCCGGCGTTGCACACCCGGTTCTCCGGCATACCCCACGTGCACGTGATCGGCGCCGACTTCCTCACCGCGAGGGCACCCCGCACCCCCTTCTCCGTCGCCGGGAACGTGCCCTTCTCCCGCACCGCCGCCATCGTCGACTGGTGCCTGCGGGCACCCGCCCTCACCGACGCCACCCTGCTCACCCAGCTCGAGTACGCCCGCAAACGCACCGGTGACTACGGCAGTTGGTCCCTGCTCACCGTGCGCAGCTGGCCCTGCTACGAGTGGCGGCTGGCCGGGCGGGTCGCGCGGACGCGGTTCCGGCCCGTGCCGCGCGTCGACGCCGGGATCGTACGGATCGAGCGGCGCCGCACCCCGCTGCTCGAACCGGCCGCGTACGACGGGTGGCGGCAGCTGGTGGAGCTGGGGTTCTCGGGCGTCGGGGGTTCGCTGCACGCCTCGCTGCGACGGGCCCACCCCCGCCGCCGGGTGGACGCGGCGTTCCGGGCGGCCGGCCTGAATACCGGGGTCCTGGTGGGCGAGGTGTCCCCGCAGCGATGGCTGCGGCTGCATGAGGTGCTGTGCGCTTGAGACGGCTGGTGCTCATGAGACGGCGGGTGCCGGGGCCGCCCTGAGCCGCACGAGAGTGCATGGCCCGGGGCCGCCACGAGCGAGCCGCAAATTGAAGCTGCAGGGCCTCGGGGTCGCGCGCCGTCTCGCGACGGCGGAGGCGGACGCCGAGACCCTGCGGGAGACCGCCGTCGCCCTGGTCGACGACCCCGAAGTCGCCCGGCGGCTCAAGGAGGTTCGGGCCGGCATGGCCGACGAGGGCGGCACCCGGCGGGCCGCCGACCTGATCGAGGCCGAACTCCTCCGGCACCGGGCGTGATCGAGGGCCCGCTGGTTCCCCCGGGATACCAACGGGCCCTCTGTCAGGGGGAGTCGTCAGACCGTCAGCCGCTCACCCTGCTCCGGTGCCGAGTGGGCGATGACCTCCGGCGACTCGTCGTGCGTGAGGTCGGGCAGGCGGTTCAGCCACTTCGGCAGGTACCAGTTGCGCTCGCCGAGCAGGGCCATCACCGCCGGGAGCAGCACGCCCCGGATGATCGTCGCGTCGATGAGCACCGCGGCCGCCAGGCCCACGCCCATCTGCTTCATGGACTGCATGGACAGCGTGCCGAAGATCGCGAACACGGCGACCATGATGACCGCGGCGCTGGTGACGACACCGGCCGTGGTGACCACGCCGTGCTGGATCGCGTCCCTCGTCGTGCGCCCCCGCATCCGCGCCTCGCGGATCCGCGAGACCACGAACACGTGGTAGTCCATCGACAGACCGAACAGGATCACGAACAGGAACAGCGGCAGCCAGGTGATGATCGCGCCGACGCCCTCCGCGCCCACCAGCGAGGCGCCCCAGCCGTGCTGGAAGACGGCGACGAGGATGCCGTAAGCGGCGCCCACGGAAAGGAGGTTGAGCACGATCGAGGTGATCGCGATGGTCAGTGAGCGGAACGACAGCAGCATCAGCGCGAAGGCGAAGACCACGACGAACGCGAAGACCGGGACGACGGCGCCGCCGAGCTGGTCGTTGAAGTCCTTCGAACCGGCCACCTGCCCGGTGATCGGGGCCTGGAGGCCGTCCACCTTGCCGAGCGTGGCGGGCCGCACCTCGTCGCGCAGCTTCTCCAGGTTGGCGCCCGCCTTGTCCAGGTCGGAGCCGCCGACCAGGGGGACGTAGACGTAGGCGATGTTCTGCGCGTCGTGCAGGGTGATCTGGACCGGGCCGCGCGAGGCGCCCGAACTGATCGCCCGTGCTTTGAAGTCGGCGAGCGCGGACTTCACCTCGGGAGCGTTGATGTCCTTCGCCTTGACGACCACCTCGGCCGGCTCGGAGCCGCCCGGGAAGGCGTCGTTGACGCGGTTGTACGTCTGCACGATCGGCAGCGAGTCACCGAACTCCTGGTCCAGCGTGAGGTTCTGGGTCTTCATACCGAGGGCGGGGGCAGCCACGGCGAGCAGCGCGCCGGCGGCGACCACCACCGACACCAGCGGCCGCGCGAGCACACCCCTCAGGACCGCTCCCCAGAACCGGCTCTCCCCGCCCGTGCGGGCGGCACGACGCTGCATGGCCTTGGCCAGGAAGGGGACGCGGCCCTTCTCTACCCGCTCGCCCAGCAACGACAGCAGCGCCGGCAGAACGGTCACCGAGCCGACCATGGCGACGGCGACGACCATCAGCGAGGCCAGGCCCATGCCCTCGAACGTGGCGAGCCCGGTGAACAGCATGCCCGCCATCGCCACGCACACCGTGATGCCCGAGACGATGATCGCGCGGCCACTGGTCGCGGCGGCGACCCGCAGGGCCGTGTGCGCGTCGCGTCCCGCGGCCCGCTCCTCGCGCTCGCGGCGCAGATAGAACAGGCAGTAGTCGACGCCCACGGCCAGACCCACCAGCAGCATCACGGAGTTGGCGGTGTCGGTCATCGGCTGGACATGGCTGACGATGCCGATCAGTCCCATCGTCGCCATGATCGCGGTGATCGCCAGCGCGACCGGCAGCAGCGCGGCCACCAGCGCGCCGAAGGCGATCAGCAGGATGCCGAGGGCCACCGGGACCGCGGAGTACTCGGCCTGCTTGAAGTCGTCGCCGAACGCGTCGTCGAACGTCTTCCGCATACTCGCGCCGCCGATCTCCTCGATCCGCAGCGTCTGATGGTCCTTCTGCACCCCGGCGACGGCCTTCAGCACGGGCTCCACCCGGTCACCCGCGGTCTCGGAGTCGCCGCGCATGTCGAACTGGACCAGCGCGCTGCGCCCGTCCTTGGAGATCGTGTCCGTGGTGTACGGCGACTTGACGTCCGAGACCTTGCCGGTCCCGTCGACGGCCTTGACGACGGCGCCGACGGCCGACCTGAATTCGCTGTCGGTGGCCTTGAGCCGGCCGTCCTTCGCCTGGATCAGGACCGTCTCGCTCGCCGGTTCCTTGATCCCCGCGTCATCGATGATCCGGGCGGCGGTGTGCGTCTCGCCCTTCAGCTGGTCGCTGTCCTTCAGATCGACCCGGCCCGCGGCGGAACCGATCCCCATCGCCAGGACGACGAACAGCACCCAGATGCCGACGGCAGCCCATCGGTGGCGGGCGCTCCAGCCGCCGGCCCGGGCGGCTATGCCCCGTACCCGTGTTTCTCGGTTCCCCATGACGGGCTTGCCCCCTTGTGCGCGGTGGCAGCCCCCTGCCGCCACCTTTCGTTACGAAGGTATGGGCGGCGTAAGAGCAACTCGTCGTGCTGCCCGGTGAAGTGCCGTGGCCCGGACTCATCCCCTCGTACCCGGGCGCCTCACCGTTGGGGAGGACAACGGGCCCTTACATCTATCCGGGCTACTCGTGAGTAGTGGTCGGGGTGGCGGGCCGGTGTCCGGTCCGTCGCCATCGCTCCGACTTTGTCATTACGAAAGCTTGTTGAGTAAGTAACAGCTGCGTGTAGGTGTTGCTCACGGCCACGCTCGTCCGTCAGAGTTTCGCGCAGTCCACCCCCGGGTGGACGCCGGCCGTCGTGCCCACCCCCACGGGGCACGACGGCCGCCCTATGGTGTCCGCCATGACGACGACGTATGCGGCGCTGCTGCGCGGGATCAACGTGGGCGGCAAGAAAAAGCTGCCGATGGCCGAGCTGCGGCAGCTGATGGACGGCCTGGGGTACGACCGCGTCCGCACCCATCTGCAGAGCGGTCAGGCCGTCTTCGCCTCGGGCCACGGCGACGAGGAGTCGCTGGCCGCCGAACTCACGGACGCGATCGAGAAGCACTTCGGTTTCTCCGTCGACGTGATCGTCCGCGACCACGCCTATCTGAAGGCGGTCGTCGAAGCCTGCCCCTTCCCGGCCGCCGAGCTGGAGGCCAAGCAACTGCACGTCACCTACTTCTCTGCGCCGGTCGACGCCGCGCGGTTCGCGGAGATCGACCGGGAGGCCTGTCTGCCGGAGGAGTTCCGGCTGGGCGAGCGGGAGCTGTATCTCTACGTGCCGCAGGGGCTGGGCCGCTCCAAGCTCGCCGAAGTGCTCTCCAGGCCCCGGATCACCAAGGGCGTGATCGCCACGACCCGCAACTGGAACACCGTCGTGAAGCTGGTCGAGCTCACGGCAGAGTGACCTTGCGCAGGCCGAGGTAGGGGGCGAGGGAGGGGATCTCGCGGGGCGGGGTCAGACGAGGGTCCTCGAACAGGCGCCGCGCCTCGTCGTCGGTGGCGGCGGCGACCGCGTCCAGCAGGGCGAGCTCGTCCTCGGAAGGGGACCCCGGCTCCTCGACCCCGGCCAGCGGGAGCCAGCCGTCCCACGGGAGGGTCTCGACGCCGCCGTCTCGCTGCTGCGGGCCGCCGGGACGCCGGCCCGGGTGCGCGGGGGCTTCGCCACGTACTTCGTCGACGGCTTCCACGAGGATCACTGGATCACCGAGTACCGTCTGCCGGACGGTCCGGTGAGGCGTGGCGGGCCGTCCGGGCCGGGGCCGCGGATCGGCGACGTCCGGGCTCTCGTGGGACGAGTCCCTGCGGGGTGCCTGGTTCGTCCGGCACAGCCTCGTCCTGGGCCTGGCCTGCCGGGGGGAGCGGCCGGTTGGAGCGTGCGCGCAGGATCCGCAGGATCTCGGTGACGTACCGCGACTCGGCGTCGTGGTGCAGCCGCTCCGGCGGGATCCCGTACCCGAGGGGTTCGCCCTCGCCCCGGTGGATGATCAACCCCCGGACCAGTCGCGCGAGTTCAGCGGGATCACGTGGCAGCACGCCGGTGTCCAGATCACCGGGATCGCTGTACGGCGTCTGCTTCAGCCAGGTGTCCAGCCGGGACGCTCGACCCTGCCCCAGGGGCAAGGTCAAGGGCTGTGCGAGGCTCGTCCCATGCGCTACATCATCATCGGAGCAGGGGCCGTCGGCGGTGCGATCGGCGGGCGGCTCGCCGGTTCGGGGCACGAGGTCGTCCTGGTCGCGCGGGGCGCGCACCTGGCCGCGCTGCGGGAGGGCGGGCTGCGGCTGACGGTGCCCGACGGGCGGTACACCCACCGGCTGCCCGCGGTCGAAGGACCGGGCGAGCTCGGCGAGTTGAGGCCCGACGACGTGCTGGTCCTCGCCGTCAAGGTGCAGGACACCGTGGCCGCGCTGCAGACCTGGGGCCCGGCCCCGGTCGCGGGCGGCGGCACGGCCGCCGAGCGGCTGCCGCTGCTGTGCGCGCAGAACGGCGTGGAGGGCCAGCGACTCGCGCTGCGCGTGTTCCGGAACGTTTACGGGGTCTGCGTCTGGCTGCCGTCCACCTATCTGGAACCGGGTTCCGTCTCCGCCGGCGGCGCCCCGCTGACCGGCATGCTCCACCTCGGCCGCCATCCCCACGGCACCGACGAGACGGCCCGGCTGATCGCCGCCGACCTGGAGAAGTCCCACTTCGAGGCGCCGGTCGTGCCCGACGTGGCGCGGTGGCAGTACGCCAAGCTGCTGACCAATCTCAACAACACCGTCATGGCGGTGAGCGGACCGGCCGAGGGCACCGAAGCGGCGGCGACATTGCGGGCGCGAGTACGAGCCGAGGGCGAGGCAGTGCTCGACGCCGCCCGGATCCCGTACGCCAGCGTCCAGGAGCAGCAGGCGCTGCGCGGCCACAAGGTGGACCTGGTGCCGCTCGAAGGCGCCCCGCGCACGGGCGGTTCCACCTGGCAGTCCCTCGCCCGTGCCACCGGCACCATCGAGGCCGACTACCTCAATGGCGAGATCGGTCTGCTGGGCCGTCTGCACGGCGTCCCGACCCCGCTCAACGACCTGCTCCAGCAGCTCGCCAACACCTTCGCGCGCGAGCGCCGCGCGCCCGGTTCGATGCCGATCGAGGAGCTGGCCCGGCTGGCCGACGACGCTGTCGCGTTTGTTCAAGAGTCCTGAGCGCGCCCTTCCTAGCGTGGGGCGCATGACGTACGACGACCCCGAGCATCTGCACGCGTACATGACCGAATGCGCCGCCGAGGCGGCCCGTGTGGCACGCGGTGTGCCCGCGGACCGGCTCGGCGAGCCCACCCACTGCCCCGACTGGGACGTCCGCGCCCTGGTCAACCACTGGGTCCTCTACACCTCTCACGGCCTGGAGCACCGGGCCCTGCGCAAGCAGCTCCCCGAGGAGCTGAGCGCGCGGGACTTCACCGCCGACCCCGACTGGCCCGCGGCCTACGCCGCCCAGCTGGACCGGGCCGTGGCGGCCTGGGCCGACCCGGCGGTCTGGGAGGGCGAGGTCGACCTGGGGATGGCGAAGATGCCCGCCGTACAGATCGCCTCGATGGTCATCAAGGAGATGGCCGTCCACGGCTGGGACGTCGCCACCGCCACCGGCCAGGAGTACCGCGTCTCGGACGACGCGGCCCGGTTCGTGCTGCACGTGGTCGAGGAGCACGGCGCCCTCTACCGCCAGTACGACGGTTTCGCCGACCCGGTGCCGGTCCCCGACGACGCCCCCGTCTTCGACCGCGCGCTCGCCTCCAGCGGACGCGACCCCCAGCTCGCCCGAGCCTGATTGGGTCAAGGAAACAGTGTGTGATTGGGTCAGGAAACTGGACCAATCCCCGACTACCGTCGACCGCATGACGAACAGTTCTCCCGTCCGCGTCGACTTCTGGTTCGACCCCGCCTGCCCCTTCGCCTGGATCACCTCCCGCTGGCTGACGGAGGTCGAGCGCGAGCGCCCGCTCGACCTCCGCTTCCATGTCATGAGCCTGTATCTGCACAACCTCGGCAACGAACTCCCCGACTGGTACCGGGACCTGGTCGACCGGTCGATCGGTCCGGTGCGGGTCGCCGTGGCCGCGGCGGAACGGCATGGGGAGAAGGTCCTGCGCGATCTCTACACCGCTTTCGGCACCCGTATCCACGAGCGCAAGGCCGAGGACTTCGACGAGGTGATCGCCGAGTCGCTGGCCGAGCTGGGTCTGCCGGCCGATCTCGCCGCCGCCGCGCACGACCCGTCCCACGACGAGGCCGTCCGCCGCAGCCACGAAGCCGGCGTCGAGCCCGAGTCCCGCGGCTATGTCGGCACCCCGACGCTGCACGTCGACGGAACGGTGTGGTTCGGACCCGTGCTCAGGGCCGTTCCACGCGGCGAGCGGGCGGCGGAACTCTTCGACAGTTTCCGGGTCCTGGCCTCCCACCCCGACTTCTTCGAGCTGAAGCGCACCCGGACCGGCTCTCTGCGCTTCGACTGATCCGATGAATCTACCCCGAGGATCGGGGGATCGCGTCAATTTCCGTCCCGTTCATTGACTGGGACACTCAAATGCTCCTACCTTTCCCGGCGTTGGGTACCGGCTTATCCCACGGGAGGGGTACATGCCCACGCACCGAAGAGCCGCCCTGGTCACCCTTGTCACCGCCGTGCTGGCCCTCGGGGTCCCGGGCCTCGTGGCCCCGGCCCAGGCGGCCGCGTCCTTGGACCTCTATGTCTCACCCACCGGTGACGACCATGCCGACGGCAGCGCACGACATCCCGTGCGCACGCTCCAGCACGCCCGGGACCTGGTCCGCGCCAGGACCGCCCACCTGAAGTCCGACCTCACCGTTCACCTCGCCTCCGGCACCTACCGCCAGTCCGGACCCCTGGTCCTCGACGCCCGTGACTCCGGCACGAACGGTCACCGGGTGATCTGGCAGGGCACCGGCGCCACCGTCGTCAGCGGCGGCCGCCAGGTCGTCGGCTGGCACCAGGTCCCTGGCCGCAAGGGACTGTGGGCCGCCCGCGCGCCCCAAGGGCTCACCGACACCCGGCAGTTGTACGTGGACGGGGTGCGCGCCCAGCGGGCCCGCGGGGCCGTGCCGGTCACGCTCACCCAGACCGCGACCGGCTACACCGCCTCCTCGGACACGATCGCCCACTGGAAGCACCCGTCCGACGTCGAGTTCGTCTACACCAGCGGCGAGGCGTTGTGGAACATCGAGCGCAACGGACTCGGCCAGTGGACCGAGCCGCGCTGCCGTATCGCCTCCGCCGAGGGCACCACCATCACCATGGCCCAGCCCTGCTGGGACAACTCCAACAAGCGGGTCGAGTTCCCCGACATCCCCGGCCGCACGGTCAGCATGGTCGGCCCGGGCCATCTGACCAACAACGGTAAGGCCTCGTACGTCGAGAACGCTTACGAACTCCTCGACCAGCCCGGTGAGTGGTACCTCGACAAGACCGCCCGAACCTTTTACTACCTGCCGCGCGAGGGCGAGAACCTCGCCCGCGCCGATGTGGAGGCGGCGGCGGCCGAGAAACTCGTCGACGGACGCGGCACGTCCGACGCGCCGGTGCACGACATCGCCTTCCGTGGCATCCGGTTCAGCTACGCGACCTGGCTGAAGCCCTCGCAGCCCGAGGGCTTCTCCGAGATCCAGGCCGGCTACACCATCACCGGCGACAAGGGCTGGGCCACGCAGGGCCTGTGTCAGTACGTCGAGGGCGGCACCTGCCCCTTCGCCTCCTGGACCAAGATGCCCGGCAACGTGTCCTTCGCGTACGGGCAGCGCATCCAGTTCGCCGACGACGTCTTCGCGCATCTCGGCGCGTCCGGACTGGACCTGGGCACCGGCAGCAAGGACTCTTCCGTCAGCGGGAGTGTCTTCACCGACATCTCCGGCAACGGACTGGAGATCGGGGGAGTGGACGGGCAGACCCCCGCCTCCGGCGTCCAGGTGACGGACAACCACCTCTACGCCCTGCCCCGCGAGTACCACGGCGGAGTGGCCATCCTCAACGGCTACACCCAGCACAACACCATCGCCCACAACCAGATCGACCACGTCGGCTACAGCGCCGTCTCCATGGGCTGGGGCGGCTGGCCCGACAAGATCGGCGACCCGGCCACCCCGAACCCGAGCCACGACAACGCCGTGCGCGACAACCTGATCTTCGACTACATGCAGGGGCTCGACGACGGCGGTGGCATCTACACCCAGGGGCTGACCGGCACCTCCATGGCCGACGGCGAGAAGGTCACCGGAAACGTCATCCACGACCAGTGGGGCCTGGGAAAGAACGTCTACACCGACAACGGCTGCACCTACGAGACCGTCGAGGGAAACGTCCTCTACCACGCCTCCTACGCCAACGTCGCCTCCCGGCACACCGACTACCGCGACGCCCTGGGCAACAACGACCCGACCCTCGTCAAGGACAACTGGTGGGAGGAGGGCACGGCCGACAGCGACAACAAGGGGCTGGTGACGACCGGAAACCACATCATGAGCGCGCTGTCCGACGTGCCGTCGGCGATCCTCGCCGACGCGGGTCTCGAGCCCGCCTACCGGGGCTTGCTGAGCCGCCGTGTCGGGGCCCCGTCCGTGCCGGAGGCGCCGACCCGCGTCGGCACGAGCACCGCGGGCGCGGACGCGCTGTACGTCACCTTCAATCCGGCCTTCGTGGACAACGGTTCACCGGTGACGTCGTACACGGCACGGGCGTACGACGCGACGGGCAAGCAGGTCGCCCAACAGGGTGTCTCCGCAGCCGAGTTCAAACGGACGGCGCTGGTGCGGATCGGTGGACTGCCGTCGTCCGGCGGGCCGTTCACGGTGACGGTCACCGCGAGCAACGCCCGCGGCAGCAGCGAGCCGTCCCTCGCCTCACTGCCGCTGGCGCCCACCCCGGCGACCGCCCTGCCGGGCGCGCCCACCGGCCCCAAGCTGCGCACGTCGGCCACGGCGGCCACCCTCGCCTGGACCCCGCCGACCGCGACCGGGGACGCCAAGGTGGTCGGCTATCGGGTGACCGTCTCCGACGGACGTGACCCGATCGAGGTCACCGGCCGGGACGTCCTGGTCACTCAGCCCTCCGCCAAGGGCATGTTCCGGGTCGTCGGCGGACTGAGGCCGGGCACGTCCTACACGGTCACCGTCGCCACGGTGACGGCGGCCGGGGTCGGCCCCGCGGCCACGGTGACGGCCACGACGACGTCCTGAGCCGACTGTCCCGAGTCACGGCCGGCCACGACGGCCACCGTGACTCGGGACCAGGCCCGCCCGTCGTCACCCCCGCGCCGACCAACGGCAGTTCGGCGATCGCCGATAGGCTCCCCTTCATGACCACCACCGAGGACTGGTCCAACACCCGCCTGTGGGTGGAGCGGAGTCTGCGGGCGGGGGAGCGCATCCGGGACGTCGGCGCGCTGCGGGGTGGCTGGACGTCGAGGATGCGGCGGCTGGAGATCGACGGCCCCGGTGAGCCGTACACGCTCGTGCTGCGGTCCTTCGTCAAACCCTTCTATCTCAGGGCCGCTTCGGGACTGCTCACCCGCGAGGCCGACATCCTCCGTCTCCTCGCCCCGACGAGCGTCCCGGCCGCCCGGCTGCACGCCGTCGACGCGGCGGCGGAGCACTGCGACCATCCGTCGCTGGTGATGTCGCTGCTGCCGGGGGGCCTGCGGCTGGACGACGATGACGACGAGGACGTGGAGCGCAGAAGCCGGCTGCTCGCCCGGCAGTTGGCGGCCATCCACGGGCTGCGGGTGCCGGAGGCGGACCGGCCGCGGACGTACGAGGCGTGGACCGCACCGGATCGGGTGCGGATTCCCGAGAACACCTCGCGGCCGGAGCTGTGGCGCCGGGCCGTGGACGTGATCCGGCGTCCCGCTCCCGACCACCGACCGTGTTTCCTGCACCGTGACTTCCATCCCGGAAATGTTCTCTTCACCGGGTCCGGAAGGGATCTCGCCGTCACGGGTGTCGTCGACTGGGTGGAGACGTCCTGGGGGCCGGCCGACCTCGACGTGGCGCACTGCTCGTCCGCGCTCACCCTGCTGCACGGTGCGGACGCCGGCCTGCGCTTCGCCGACCACTACCAGGCCGCCGGCGGCACCCTCACCGACGATCCGGAGGCCCGCCGCTACTGGCGCGTCCTGGACGCCCTCGGCTTCGCCCCCGACGCCGAGAAGGTCGCCGTGCCCTGGCGGGAACTCGGCCGCACGGACCTGACGCCGGCCGTGCTCGCCCGACGCCTGGAGGACTATCTGCTGGCCTTGCTCGCCTAGGCGCCGATCGCGGCCAGTCGGGGCATCCGCGCCCCGTCGTACCGCTCCAGCAGCACCCGTGCCACCTCCGGCGCCGGACCCAGCACGTCGGCCAGGACGTCCGCCTCGCTCGCACCCCGGGCGATACGGTCCGGGAGGAAACCGGGGGCCAGGACGTACGGAGCGACGGCCACCCGCTCGCAGCCGAGCGCCCGCAACTCCCGTACCGCGTCCTCGGTCCGGGGGAGGGACGCGGAGGCGAACGCAGGTCGCACGGCGCACCAACCGGTGTGCCGCCACTCCCGCGCGATGTCAGCGATCACTGCGATCGCCTCCGGGTCGGAGGACCCCGCCGAGGCCAGGACGACCCCGGTCGAGGACTTGTCGGCGGGCGTCAGCCCCGCCTCGTACAGACGCCGTTCGAGGGCTTGCAGGAGAAGCGGGGACGGGCCGAGCACGTCCGCCTGCCGGATGCGCAGCTGCGGCGGCGCGTCGCGCAGCACCGCCGGGATGTCGGCCTTCGCGTGGAAGGCCCGGGTCAGGAGGAGGGGGAGGGCGACGACGTCAGGGACGCCCTCCGCCGCCAGGGACTCCAACACCCCGTGCACGGATGGGACGTTGAAGTCCAGGAAGCCCGTCTCCACGCGCAGCCCGGGCCGCAGCGACCGTACCCGGCGCACCAGGGCGTGCACGGTCGCCGCGTGCCGCGGATCGCGGCTGCCGTGGGCGATGACGAGGAGAACGGGCTTGTCGTACACGGGCGTTCAGCTCTTCACGAGAAGGCCGCGGCTGCGCAGCACCCAGCGCTCCAGCGGGCTGAAGATCAGCAGGTCGATGGCGATGCCGACGAACAGGATCAGGATGATGGCCTCGAACACCATGGCCATGTCGCTGTTGGTGCGCGCGTTCTCCAGCAACTGGCCCAGGCCCACGCCGAGATCGGGGAAGCTCGCGATGATCTCCGCCGCCATCAGGGAGCGCCAGGAGAACGCCCAGCCCTGCTTCAGACCCGCCACATAGCCGGGCATCGCGGCCGGCAGGACGACGTGCCAGATGCCCTTCACGCCCGTCGCGCCCATCGTGCGGCCCGCCCGCAGGAACAGCGGCGGCACCTGGTCGACGCCGGACACCAGGCCGTTGGCGATCGAGGGGACCGCGCCGAGCAGGATGACGGCGTACATCATCGAGTTGTTCAGTCCCAGCCAGATCACGGCCGGCGGCACCCACGCCACCGACGGCAGCGACTGCAGCCCGGACAGGATCGGACCGATCGCCGCCCGCACGAACCTCACCCGCGCCACCAGCAGACCCAGCGGGGTGCCGATCAGCAACGCGAAGAAGAAGCCCAGCAAACCGCGCGAGACGCTGGTCCAGATGTAACCGAGCAGATCACCCTTCAGCCAGGCGTCCTTGAACTCGTCGGCCACCGCACCGGGCGAGGGCAGCTTGGTCGGGTCGTCGACGATCGGGTACAGGACGAACCAGGCGGCCAGCACCACGCCGAGGGCGATGAGCGGCGGCAGGATCTTGTTGACGAGGGTCTGCCGGAGCGTCGGGCGGCCGAGGGCCGCGGTCTCCAGTGCGTCCAGGCCGGCCTCGACGCTCCCGGCGTCCTGGGCCGGTGTCGTCTCAGTGCTGGCCATGACGGCGGATCTCCCCACGTAGTACATCGGTGATCTCAAGGGACAGTTCGGCCACGGGCGCGTCCTCGATGCGCCGCGGCTGCGGGATGTCGACCGCCCACTCGCGGGCGATCCGGCCCGGACGCGACGACAGCAGCACCACCCGCTGGGCCAGCCGCACCGCCTCGCGCACGTTGTGCGTCACGAACAGGACGGACACGCCCGTCTCCGCCCAGATCCGGGTCAGTTCGTCGTGCAGCACGTCCCGGGTGATGGCGTCGAGCGCGGAGAACGGCTCGTCCATCAGCAGCAGGTTGCTCTCCTGGGCCAGCGCCCGCGCCAGCGCCGCGCGCTGGCGCATACCGCCGGAGAGTTCGTGGACGCGCTTGCCGTACGCGCCCTGCAGCCGGACCAGTTCGAGCAGGCGCTCCGCCTTCTCGCGGCGGTCGGCCTTGGCGACTCCCCTCAGCTTGAGGGCGAGTTCGATGTTCTTGCCCGCGGTGAGCCACGGGAACAGGGCGTGCTCCTGGAACATCAGGGCGGGGCGCCCGTCCGTCGTGATGGAGCCCGCGCTGGGCGCGTCCAGCCCCGCCACCAGGTTCAGCAGCGTGGACTTTCCGCAGCCCGAGGCTCCCAGGAGGGTGACGAACTCACCCGGCGCGACATCGATGCTGATGTCGTCCAGGACGAGCTGCTGCCCACCGGGTGTCGCGAAGGACTTCGAGACGTGCTCGAGGCGTGCCGCGTACTCGACGGACTCGTCGGCCTTGGCGAGCGTCGTGGTCGTGGCCATGGTCGTCACCTCCTGGGAACAGTTCGGGGCGTGCGTCAGCTGGTGCCGAGACCGGCGGCGTCGACCGTGGGCTCACCCTCGGCCGTGAGGACCTTGTTGAGGATGGTCAGGTCGTAGATGCCCTTGAGGTCGGGCTTCGCCAGCAGACCGGCCTTGACGGCGTGCTCCGCCTCCGTGTTGAGGGTGGAGGCCAGCGGGTCGTCGGTGAACTGGATCGACTTCCACGCCGGGTCCAGGACGTTCGGCTTGAGCGCCTTGCCGGAGTCCGCCTCCAGCTGCTTGTTGGCCGCCGCCTTCGCCTGGTCCGGGTTGGCGTTGATCCACTTGTTGGCCTCGACGGCGGCCTTCAGTACCGCCTCGACGGCCTTCGGGTGCTCCTTGAGGAACTGCTGGCGGACGATGATGTTCGTGATCACGAACTTCTTGTCGGGCCACAGCGAGGCCTCGTCCAGCAGGACCTTGCCGCCCTCGGCCACCAGCTTCGACGCGGTCGGCTCCGGCACCCAGGCGCCGTCGATCGAACCGGCCTTGAAGGCGTCCGGCGTGATCTTGTTGTCCGTGCGGACGACCGTGACGTCGCCCTTGCCGCTCTGCGCGTCGACCTTCCAGCCCTGGTCCGCGGCCCAGTTGAGGAACGCCACGTCCTGCGTGTTGCCCAACTGGGGCGTCGCGATCTTCTTGCCCTTGACGTCCTTCAGGGACGTGATCTTCTTCGGGTTCACGACCAGCTTCACACCACCGGACGCCGAACCACCAATGATCTTCAGGCTCTTGCCGTTGGACTTGGTGTAGCCGTTGATCGCCGGGGAGGGGCCGATCCAGCCGATGTCGATGGAGCCGGAGTTGAGCGCCTCGATCTCGGACGGGCCGGCGTTGAAGGTCGCGTAGTCGGCCTTGGTGGCGCCGAGTTCCTTCTGGAACAGGCCCTGCTCACGGGCGACCAGCGCGGTGCCGTGGGTCAGGTTGCCGAAGTAACCGATCTTCACGGAGTCCAGACCGTCGATCTTCGACGAACCGGCGGAGACCTTCTGCTTGGAGGAGGAGTCGCTCTTGCTGGAGTCGGACCCGTAGCCGCAGGCGGCGAGAGTGAGAAGGGGAAGGGCGGCGACCACGGCGGCTCCGCGGCGCAGGAAGGTGGAGCGGTTGACAGGCACGGGAGGCTTTCCTCTCGTTGGCCCGGCGGTCACGGTCTCTCAGGTCGTGGCCGGGAGTTCGGCGGGGGTCTTCGTCGCTTCCGGGACGTCGGGTGGGGGGACGGGGCGCGCAGGCAGTGCGCGTACGTCAGCGCACACATCGCGCCACTCCGCCCTGCCCGCTGCCGAGGGCGCCGCTGCCGACGCGGCCGCCCTCCTTGGCGAACGTGGAGTAGAAATCGGGGGAGTTCATCTCAGAAGTCCCACCCGTCGTCCTCGGCCTCGTCCTTGACGGGCTCGGGGGAGGCGAACGACTCGCCGACCATGCCCGCGGTGAGCGTGGTCCCGTCGCTGGGGTCGATCAGGATGAACGAACCCGTGCGGCGCGAGTCGGCGTAGGAGTCCACCGGCAGCGGCTCCGCGGTGCGGATCTTCACGCGGCCGATGTCGTTGGCGACGAGCTGTCCCGGGTGCGGGTGCAGGGACAGGTCGTCGAGCGTGAGCCGGGAGGGGATGTCCTTGACGATCGCCTTCACGGTGCGGGTGCCGTGCTTGAGGAGCACGCGGTGGCCGACGGTCAGCGGGGCGTCGGCGACGTGGCAGACGGTCGCCTCGATGTCCTGCGTGGTGGGCGGAGCGTCCTTGCTGGGCACGATCAGGTCGCCGCGCGAGATGTCGATGTCGTCCTCCAGCAGGATCGTCACCGACTGGGTGGTCCAGGCGACGTCGACCGGCTCACCGAGCAGGTCGATGCCGGAGATCCGGGAGGCGTGGCCCGAGGGCAGCACGGTGACCGCCTCGCCGACGTGGAAGGAACCGGCGGCGATCTGGCCGGCGTAACCGCGGTAGTCGGGGTGCTCGGCGGTCTGCGGCCGGATCACGTACTGCACCGGAAGCCGGGCGTGGCAGTGGCTGAGGTCGTGGCTCACGGGAACGGTTTCGAGGTGTTCCAGGACCGTCGGGCCGCCGTACCAGTCCATGTTCGCCGACGGCTCCACCACGTTGTCGCCGGCCAGCGCGGAGATCGGGATCGCGGTGACCTGGGGGACGCCGAGCTCGGTCGCGTAGGCCGTGAACTCCTCGGCGATCGCGGCGAAGACGGATTCCCGGTAGTCGACCAGGTCCATCTTGTTGACCGCGAGGACCACGTGCGGCACGCGCAGGAGCGCGGCGATCGCCGCGTGCCGGCGGGTCTGCTCGACCACGCCGTTGCGGGCGTCCACGAGGATCACCGTCAGCTCGGCCGTCGAGGCGCCGGTGACCATGTTGCGGGTGTACTGCACATGGCCCGGGGTGTCGGCGAGGATGAACCGCCGCTTCGGCGTGGCGAAGTAGCGGTAGGCCACGTCGATGGTGATGCCCTGCTCGCGCTCGGCCCGCAGACCGTCCGTCAGCAGTGCGAGGTCCGGGGCCTCCTGGCCGCGGTTGCGGGAGGCGTGCTCGACGGCCTCCAGCTGGTCGGTCAGCACCGACTTGGAGTCGTGCAGCAGCCGTCCGACGAGCGTGGACTTGCCGTCGTCGACCGAACCGGCCGTCGCGAACCGCAGCAGGGTGGTCTCGGAGAGCTCCGTGGTCGTGGTCATCCTAGAAGTACCCCTCGCGCTTGCGGTCTTCCATCGCGGCCTCGGACAGCTTGTCGTCGGCGCGGGTGGCGCCCCGCTCGGTCAGCCGGGACGCGGCGATCTCCGTGATGACCTGCTCCAGCGTCACCGCGTCGGAGTCGACGGCACCGGTGCAGGACATGTCACCGACGGTCCGGTAGCGCACGAGCCGCTTCTCGACCTTCTCGCCGTCCTTCGGGCCGCCCCACTCGCCGGCGGTCAGCCACATGCCGTTGCGGTTGAACACCTCACGCTCGTGCGCGAAGTAGATCTCCGGCAGCTCGATGCCTTCGCGGGCGATGTACTGCCACACGTCCAGCTCGGTCCAGTTGGACAGCGGGAACACCCGCACATGCTCGCCGGGCGCGTGCCGGCCGTTGTAGAGGTTCCACAGCTCGGGGCGCTGGCGGCGCGGGTCCCACTGCGAGAACTCGTCCCGCAGCGAGAACACCCGCTCCTTCGCGCGGGCCTTCTCCTCGTCCCGGCGCCCGCCGCCGAAGACCGCGTCGAACTTCTCCGCCTGGATCTTCTCCGTCAGCGGCAGGGTCTGCAGCGGGTTACGGGTGCCGTCCGGACGCTCCTTGAGCACACCCCGGTCGATGTAGTCCTGTACGGAGGCCACATGGAGGCGCAGCCCATGTGCGGCCACCACACGGTCCCGGTACTCGAGGACCTCGGGGAAGTTGTGTCCGGTGTCCACGTGCAGCAGCGAGAAGGGCACGGCGGCCGGCGCGAAGGCCTTCAGCGCCAGGTGCAGCATGAGGATGGAGTCCTTGCCGCCGGAGAAGAGGATCACCGGCCGCTCGAACTCGCCCGCCACCTCACGGAAGATGTGCACCGCCTCCGACTCCAGCGCGTCCAGGTGGGACAGCGCGTACGGGGCGTCCGTCCCCTCGTGCACGGATGCGACGGTCGTCATGCCAGTCCCCTCTCGGTGAGCAGCGCGTGGACCGCGGCCGCGGACTCCTGCACGGTCTGGTGCTGGGACTCGATGCGCAGATCCGGCGACTCGGGCTCCTCGTAGGGGTCGTCCACACCCGTCAGCCCGGTCAGTTCACCCGCCGCCTGCTTGGCGTACAGACCCTTCACATCGCGTACGGAGCACACCTCGACCGGGGTCGCCACATGCACCTCGATGTACGGCGCCCCGCTCTCCTGGTGCCGCTTGCGCACCGCGTCACGGCTGTCGGCGTAGGGCGCGATGACCGGGACCAGCGCCTTGACGCCGTTGCGGGCGAGGAGTTCGGCGAGGAAACCGATGCGCTGCACGTTGGTGTGCCGGTCCTCGCGGCTGAAGCCGAGGCCCGCGGAGATGAACTCGCGGATCTCGTCGCCGTCGAGCACCTCGACGCGATGGCCCTCGGCGCGCAGCCGGCCGGCCAGTTCGTACGCGATGGTGGTCTTGCCGGCACTCGGCAGACCCGTGAGCCAGACGGTGGCTCCGGTCGTCACCTGCAACTCCTCGGTCGTCGTCATTCGTGCAGCCCGCACTCGGTCTTGGCCCGGCCCGCCCAGCGGCCGGCCCGCGCGTCCTCGCCCTCGAGCACCCGGCGGGTGCAGGGGGCGCAGCCGACGGAGGCGTAGCCGTCCATCAGCAACGGGTTGGTCAGGACGCCGTGTTCGCTCACATAGGCGTCCACGTCGTCCTGGCTCCAGCGGGCGATGGGGGAGATCTTGACCTTCTGCCGCTTCTCGTCCCAGCCGACGACCGGGGTGTTCGCACGGGTCGGGGACTCGTCACGGCGCAGGCCGGTCGCCCAGGCCGTGTAGTTCCTCAGACCCTGCTCCAGCGGCTGGACCTTGCGCAGCTTGCAGCACAGGTCGGGGTCGCGGTCGTGCAGCTTCGGGCCGTACTCCGCGTCCTGCTCGGCGACCGTCTGGCGCGGGGTGAGGGTGATGACGTTGACGTCCATCACGGCCTCGACCGCGTCACGGGTGCCGATGGTCTCCTCGAAGTGGTAACCGGTGTCGAGGAACACGACGTCGACGCCGGGCATCGCGCGGGAGGCGAGGTGGGCGACCACCGCGTCCTCCATCGAGGAGGTCACGCAGAAACGCTTGCCGAAGGTCTCCGCCGCCCACTGGAGGATCTCCAGCGCGGAGGCGTCCTCCAGATCGCGGCCCGCCTGCTCGGCGAGCGCCTTGAGCTCCTCGGTCGTACGGTCTTGCGTCACGGCGTTCATATCTCGTCTCCCGCTGCCTCGGAGTGCTGAAGGCCCCGGGCGAGCAGCCCGAGGAACTTCAACTGGAAGGCCCGGTTGCACGCCGCGCATTCCCAGGCGCCGTGGCCCTGCTCGGCCGGACGCAGGTCCTCGTCGCCGCAGTAGGGGCAGTAGAAGGGGGCCGCCCGCTCGCTCACGACAGGGCCTCCTCGGAGGCGCGTGCGGCCCAGGCGGCGAACCGCTCGCCGTCCTCGCGCTCGTCCTGGAACCGCTTCAGAACGCGCTCGACGTAGTCGGGCAGCTCCTCGGCGGTGACCTTCAGGCCGCGCACCTTGCGTCCGAACCCGGCCTCCAGGCCGAGCGCGCCACCGAGGTGCACCTGGTACCCCTCGACCTGGTTGCCGTCCTTGTCGAGGACCAACTGCCCCTTGAGACCGATGTCCGCCACCTGGATACGGGCGCAGGCGTTCGGGCAGCCGTTGAGGTTGATGGTGATCGGCTCGTCGAACTCCGGGATGCGGCGCTCGAGTTCGTCGATCAGCAGGGAGCCGCGGGCCTTGGTCTCGACGATCGCCAGCTTGCAGTACTCGATGCCGGTGCAGGCCATGGTGCCACGCCGGAAGGGCGACGGCTTGGCCGTCAGGTCCAGCGCTTCGAGCGCCTCGACCAGCGGCTCCACCTGCTCCTCCTCGACGTCGAGGACGATCATCTTCTGCTCGACGGTGGTGCGTACCCGGCCCGAGCCGTGGGCCTCCGCCAGGTCGGCGATCTTGGTGAGCGTGGTGCCGTCGACACGGCCGACGCGCGGTGCGAAACCGACGTAGTAACGGCCGTCCTTCTGCCGGTGCACACCGACGTGGTCACGCCAGCGCTGCAGTGGCTCGGCGGGCGCCGGACCGTCGACCAGTGCGCGCTTGAGGTACTGCTCCTCCAGCACCTGGCGGAACTTCTCCGCGCCCCAGTCGGCGACCAGGAACTTCAGCCGGGCCCTGGTCCGCAGGCGCCGGTACCCGTAGTCGCGGAAGATCCCGACGACGCCCGCCCAGACCTCCGGGACCTCCTCCAGCGGCACCCAGGCGCCGAGCCGGACGCCGATCTTCGGGTTGGTGGACAGGCCGCCGCCGACCCAGAGGTCGAACCCGGGGCCGTGCTCGGGGTGTTCGACGCCCACGAAGGCGACGTCGTTGATCTCGTGGACCACGTCGAGGAGCGGGGAACCGGAGATCGCCGTCTTGAACTTGCGCGGCAGGTTGGAGAACTCCTTGCTGCCGATGTAACGGTCGTGGATCTCGTCGACCGCCCAGGTGCCGTCGATGATCTCGTCCTCGGCGATGCCGGCGACCGGTGAGCCGATGACGACACGCGGGCAGTCGCCGCACGCCTCGGTGGTCGACAGTCCGACCGCCTCCAGGCGGTTCCAGATCTCCGGCACGTCCTCGATGCGGATCCAGTGCAGCTGGATGTTCTGCCGGTCCGTGATGTCCGCGCTGCCCCGCGCGAACTCCTCGGAGATCCCGCCGATCACCCGCAGCTGCTGGGTGGTGAGGCGGCCGCCGTCGATCCGCACCCGCAGCATGAAGTACTTGTCGTCCAGCTCCTCCGGCTCCAGGATCGCGGTCTTGCCGCCGTCGATCCCGGGCTTGCGCTGGGTGTACAGGCCCCACCAGCGCATCCGCCCGCGCAGGTCGTTCGGGTCGATGGAGTCGAAGCCCCGCTTGGAGTAGATCGTCTCAATGCGTGTCCGCACATTGAGACCGTCGTCGTCCTTCTTGAACTGCTCGTTGCCGTTGAGGGGGGTGTAGTGCCCCATCGCCCACTGGCCCTCACCGCGGTGACGGCTCACCTTGCGGCGGACTGGCGCGGCGGCGGGCTTCTGCGGGGTGGCGGCCATGGTGGTTACGTCCTTCGGGACAGGCGGTAATTCGGCTCTGACCTGCGCGTTCGGGCGCATGGGCATACGTGCGCGACGTTGCGCAAAAGAGAGGGAATGTCAGGAGATGTCGGGCTTCGCTGTGGCTGTCAGCTCGCCGGACAGATGGCGCTGGACATGCGGCCGAGATCGACGTGCCGCCGACTCACCAAGGCAATTCCAGTTCCAGACATGACGGAAGCGTGTCATGGCAATCTGGACACAGTCCAGCTTCGTCCGCCATGCGGACACCCTTGTCTCGTTTGGCGAGACAGGGGTGTCGTCGATCACATGCGCCGTTCGTGCTCTTGTCCGCGCAGGTCAGACGCGGTATGCCCCCGGCCAGGGGCCCGGTGCGGCCACCTCCGGCTGCTCCTCGACCTTGGTGTCGAAGAGCTGGAAGCCCCGCCGGAGGTAGTTGTCCATCGCATGCTCCCCGTCCAGGCTGCACGTATGCAACCAGACCCGCTTGGTCGCGGCCAGCCCCGGCCAGCGGTCCGCGAGGTCCCAGGCGCGGGCGGCGCCGTACGACAGCAGGTGCCCGCCGATGCGCCGGCCGCGGAAGGCCGGGATCAGCCCGAAATAGACGATCTCCACGACCCCGTCGTCCTGCGGCTCCAGCTCCACGTAACCGGCGGGCGTGCCACGGTCGTGGGCGACCCAGGTCTCCACGCCCGGCCGCTGAAGGTGCTCCAGCCACCGCGCGTGGCTCCAGCCGAGCCGGTCGATCCAGCGGATGTCGCCGCCGACGGACGCGTACAGGAAACGGCTGAACTCGGGGGAGGGCACCTCGGAGCGCACGATCCGCACGTCCCCCTCGGGCGCGGCGGCCGGCAGGAGGTCGGTCGGGGCGGTCTGCTCCAGCGACCAGGTGGTCACGGGGATGTTCGTCATGCCCGCCAGAAAATCATTCGGCCAGGGATCTGTCGATCGAGCTCAGCGGCAGCGCGTACAGCATCCGCCCCGACTGGGACCAGACCTCGCCGGTCTCCTCCCAGAAGGACAGCGAGCCCGCCCGGCCGCCCCAGCAGTGGCGCGAGTCGTCCGAACCGCACTCGGTGGCCTTCCCCTCCTGCCGGTCCTGCCGCCAGAGGGTGCCCCGACCGTCTCGACTGTCGGACGGCCGGTCCAGATACCAGTCGGAGTCGTACGACAGGACGCCGACGATGCCGGTCGCTTTCGTCTCGTACGCCTCGCCGGCGACCGCCCGCCCCTCGGCGTCGGTGGCCAGCAGGCCGGCGCGGGCGGGATTGCTGCTGAAGCGGTAGCGCCACAACCGGGTCTGCCGGTCGCTGTTCGCGGGCACCGCCTCGCTCGCCACCAGGCTGTCGGGCGCGGTGCTGCGGTCGAGGGAGACGGCCGCCGGACGCGGGGTGCCCCGGCCGAGCGTGTACGAGCCCACGGCGGGGAGCACATAGCGGGCGCCGTGGGCCGACCAGCCGCCGCGGACCCTGCCCACCCGGTCGCTGTCCACGGAGGCCCGCTGGACGCGGCGCAGATCGTAGACGTACAGGCCCTCGGCGGTGGTGACCAGCAGCTTGTCCTGGTACCAGACCAGTCCCGAGACGGTGGAGGCCAGGCCCGTGTAGTTGCGGCCGCCGTCGGTCGGCACGGCCAGCAGCGCCCAGGTGTAGGTGAGGTGGTCCGGGTCGTCCGCGTTGACGAAGGCCACCCGGGCCAGGCCCGGCCTGCCCGTCCGGCCGGTGTCGTGGCTCCAGCCGGAGAGGATCACCCGGTCGTCGCCCCAGTGGCCGTCGTCGTCGGCGTCCCCGGAGGTCGTCACCGCGCCGGCCCGCCAGCCGCGGGTGTCGGCGGCATCCCAGCAGTACGCGCGCGTGGCCGCCGGTTCGACCGGCAGCGCCGAGCGGTCGGCGGTCGTGCAGTCGGCCGGGGTGCGCAGGGTGTGGTCGGTGTCCGCGAGGACGGCGCGCACCCCGACGGGTCTGCCCATCGCCGAGGCGAGCCGGTCCAGAGCGGCCCGCGGGACCAGGTGCTCCTGAAGCGGGAATCCGGAGGTCCCGGCCGTGTCGAGCGCCTTCAGGCCGCCCGGGTTCTCACTCACCGTGGCCTGCGAGGCGCTGATCATGGTGGCGGCCGCGGTGAGCGCGAGGGCGGTCCCGGCCAGGAAAGCGCGCAGCGCGCGGCCACGCTTCTGCCGACGGTGCCTGCCACGACTCTTCATAGGTCCTCCCGAGGCGAGCCAACTGCGGCCAATGGTCCGTGTGTTGACCAAAGGCGCAGGTGGGGTGGCCCGTAGAGGGATGCTACGGCAGTCAAGGGCGGCTCGGCACGAAGACCCTGCAAATATGCGGAAGATGGTGCGTCACGGTCACTCCGTGAGACCGGAACGACACATTCGGGGCATCCCGTCCGTCATCCGTGCGCCCACGACCGCGGGCGCCGTCGACTGCGGCAGCAGATCGCGCGGATCGTCCGGCAGCACCAGTTCCACCTCCGCGTCCTCCCCGAAGCGGTACGGCCGGTGCTCCAGCACACCGCCCAAGTAGCGCCGCACCCGGGACATCTCGGCGCGCACCGTCACCGTGCGCGCGGGGTCGCCGAACACCTCCTCGGCCAGCCCCGCGGCACTGTGCCCGCCCCGCCGCAGGGCCAGCAGGTACAGCAACTCGGCGTGCCGAGGACTCAGTTCACGGCTCCAGGAGCCGGCGCTCCCGGACACCGTCACCGACCAGCGGCGTGGCTGGGAGAAGTCCAGTACGACCCGGGTGGCCGTCCGTGGCTCCGGCTCGGCCGAGGCGCGCACCAACCAGCCCCCGGCCAGCGGCTCCACCGAGCACAGCCCGAGCGGCGGCAGCCACCGGCGGCCCGCCGACAGGGACTTGGGCAGGGCAATCCGACTGGTGTACGGCATCCCGGTGACCGCGGCCGTCCACCCGTCACGGTCCACCACGAGGGCCTGCCCGCTCAGCCGGGACAGCACCGGGGCCGCCGTGGCCCGCAGCCGCTCCAGCGACCCCAGATGCAGCTCGCGCAGCCGGGACTCGGCGAGCTTGGCCACCGAGTCGACCCAGGCGAGCGTCGCCGGGTGCATCGTCTCCAGCGGTCCGCTGACGTCCACCACGCCGAGCAGCCGGCCGTCGCGCGGATCGGTGATCGGGGCGCCGCTGCATGTCCAGCTGGTCTGCGAGCGCACGAAGTGCTCCGAGCCGAAGACCTGCACCGGCCGCCGTACCACCGCCGGGGTGCCGATGCCGTTGGTGCCGACGACGTCCTCCCGCCAGTCCGCGCCCAGCTCGAAGCCGAGCCCGTCGGCCCGGCGCAGCACCGCGGCGCTGCCCTCCCGCCACAGCACCCGGCCGTCCTGGTCGGCGACCACCATGATGTGGTGGGCGACGTCCGCCACCGACAGCAGGCCCTCCCGCAGCACCGGCAGGACATGCCGCAGTTCCGTGGTCTCCCGGCGCCTGCGCACCTCCTCGGGCGAGAGCAGGCCGGAGCGCCGGTCCCGGTCGGGATCGATGCCGCCGCGCAGCATGCGCTCCCAGGACTGTTCGATCACCGGGCGCGGGGCGACAGGCCCGCGCCCGCCGGCGAGCGTGGCGGAACGGACCTCGCTGAGTACCCGCGCCGCACGCGCCGTGTCGACCACGGCGAGCTGCGCCACGTCCGTCGGCGAGAGTGCCACTGGTCCTCCCGGGGGTCGTCTTGACTGTCCGTCTCATAGTGCCGGTCCCGGTTGACGGACGGACACAGTCCGGCCACAGACAGCAGCAAGTTGCAACCCCTTGCAACCCTGGTGAACGCTCCGAGCTTGTTTGAATATTGAGCGACGCCGTCCCGAGCGGCGTTCACGGCCTCGAACGGGCCAGTGCGGCGGGGGTGGTGCCGTGTCGGCGCAGCACCACCCCTGCCTTCGGCGATTTGGCCGGGTGCGCCATCCGGGGTGCGGCTTGGTGTGCGTCGGCGGGTGCCGGGCGGTTTGTGGCTGGTCGCGCAGTTCCCCGCGCCCCTTCAGGGCGGTTTGCCCTGGGTCAGTTGACGGGGCGGGCTCGGTTCACCACCGCAGCCAGGTCCAGGGTGTGGGGCAAGGTGCCGAACGTTGCGCCTCCGTCGGCTCCCAGGCGGGAGGCGCAGAAGGCGTCGGCGACTTCCGGTGGGGCGAAGCGGACCAGGAGGGAGCCCTGGAGGACCAGGGCGAGTCGCTCCGTCAGGCGGCGGGCACGGGCCTCGACGCCGTCCAGGTCGGCGAGTTCGGTCAGGAGGTCCTTGATCGCGCCGTCGAGGCGGTGGTCGCCGCCGCGGGCCTTGCCGACCTCCTGGAGGTAGGCGTTCAGGGCGTGCGGCTCGCGTCGCAGCACGCGCAGCACGTCCAGCGCCTGGATGTTTCCGGCGCCCTCCCAGACCGAGTTCAGCGGCGACTCGCGCACCAGCCGGGGCATCCCGGACTCCTCGACGTAACCGTTGCCGCCGAGGCACTCCGCGGCCTCCACGACGACCGGCGCGCACCGCTTGGTCACCCAGTACTTGGCGGCCGGTACGGCGATCCGCAGCAGCGCCCGCTCCTGCTCGCCGCCCTCGTCGCAGGCCGCCGCGAGCCTGAGCGCGAGGGTGGTCGCCGCCTCCGACTCCAGCGCCAGGTCGGCCAGCACGTTGCGCATCAGCGGCTGGTCGGCGAGCTTCGCGCCGAACGCCTCCCGGTGGGCGCAGTGGTGCACGGCCTGCGCGACCGCCTGCCGCATCAGGCCCGCCGAGCCCAGCACGCAGTCCAGCCGGGTCGCGGCCACCATGTCGATGATGGTGCGCACCCCGCGCCCCTCCTCACCGACCCGGCGCGCCCAGGTCCCGTCGAACTCGACCTCGCTCGAGGCGTTCGACCGGTTGCCGAGCTTGTCCTTGAGGCGCTGGATGAGGAAGACGTTGCGGGAACCGTCTTCCAGCACCCGGGGCACAAGGAAACAGGTCAACCCGCCGGGCGCCTGCGCGAGCACCAGGAACCCGTCGGACATGGGCGCCGAACAGAACCACTTGTGTCCGGTGAGCTCGTACTCGCCGTCCGCGGCGAGCGACCGGGCGGCGGTCGTGTTCGCCCGTACGTCACTGCCGCCCTGTTTCTCGGTCATGCCCATGCCGAACAGGGAGCCGGCCTTGAGCCGGGCCGGCCTGAGCTCACGGTCGTAGATCATCGACGTCAGCCGCGGCTCCCACTCCGCGGCGAGAGCGGGATCGGTGCGCAGGGCGGGGACGGCGGCGTGGGTCATCGACAGAGGGCAGAGGTTGCCGGCCTCCACCTGGGTCCACACCACGAACGCCGCCGCTCTGCGCACATGGCCGCCCGGCCGGGTCCAGGCGGCGGTCAGCCCGGCCGCGACGCCCTTGCCGAGCAGCCGGTGCCACGCAGGGTGGAAGTCGACCTCGTCGACCCGGTGTCCGTAGCGGTCGTGGGTACGCAGCCGGGGTGGGTTCTCGTTGGCCTGGGCGCCCCACTCCTGCAGCTGCGCCGACCCGGCGGACTGCCCGAGCGCCGACACCTCGGCGTGGACCTCGTCGAGCAGACCGGGGGCGAGGTGGCGCTCCACGGCCGCGGTCAGGGCATGGTCGGCGCCGTAGACGTCGTAGCCGGTCAGAGGCGGGGGCTGGTTGGTCACGGTGTGCGTGGTGCCTGCCATGCCGCGAAAGTACCCCGTACCGGCGCCGGTCAGCACACTTCAGTGCGCCGGGCGGTGCGTCACGCGAGCCGGGCCATCGCCGGCTCCCGCTCCAGCGCGTCCGACGGCCACCCCTCCCGGTACACCGTGTCCAGGTAGCGCTCGCCGAGGTCCGGGGCGATCGCCACCGCCGTGAGGCCCTTGTGGCCGTGTTCCGCCAGCCACTGGCCCGCGCCGCTGATCACCGTGCCCGTCGAGCCGCCGAACAGGAAGCCCCGGGCGGCGAGCCGCCGGCACGCCAGCACCGTGTCGCTCTCCTCCACCCGGACCAGGTCGTCGACGTACGACTCGTCGAGCAGCCGCGGCGGCACGCTCGTGCCCAGCCCGGGGATCATCCGGCGCCCGGGTGCCCCGCCGAAGCTCACCGAGCCCACGCTGTCGACGGCCACGATCCGCACCCGGTGCCGCCACTGCCAGAACCAGCGGGCGCAGCCCATCAGGGTCCCGGTCGTGCCGGCCCCGACGAACAGGACGTCCAGATGCGGGAAGCGGCGGCCGATGGCTGGCGCGGTCGTCCGGTAGTGCGCCTTCCAGTTTCCGTGGTTGGTGTACTGGTTGAGCCACACGTATCTGTCGTCGGACGCGCACAGCGCTCCCACGTACGCCATCCGGGCGCCCAGGAAACCCCCGCGCGGATCCGGCTCCTCGATCACGTGCACCTCGCTGCCCAGCGCCTCCATCAGCCGGATCGTCGGCTCGTTGCAGCGCGCGTCGGTGACGCACAGGAACCGGTGTCCACGGCTCGCCGCGATCACGCTGAGCGCGACGCCCAGGTTCCCGGACGACGACTCGACCAGCACCGATCCGGGCCGCAGCAGCCCGTCCCGCTCGGCGGCGTCCACCATCTCGGTGGCCGCCTTGATCTTGATGGAGCCGGCGAAGTTGAACCCCTCGCACTTCAGGTACAGCGGCAGCCCCAGAGCGGCCCGCAGGTCGACATAGAGCTCCTCCTCATTGAACTGAACAGGGTCGGAAATGACGGGCATGATGTCCCCTTCTCATGCGTCACGCAGCCGGGCCGGTCAGCCGTACCGGCGCAGCTCGTGGAAGAACCCCTCGACGACGTTGAGCCCGCCCCGACGGGCCACCTCGTCGTGGACGAACCTGCCGACCGCCAGGTCGAGCACCCCCAGTCCGAACGGCGAGAACACCACCGTCCGGTCGTCCGGGACGCTCGCCCGGCCGGTCAGCACGTCGTGGAGCGTGCCGTCCAGGAAGTCGCGGCCCCCGGTGAGCTGTTCGGCCAGGTGCGGCGAGGTCTGTGCCTTCAGGCAGTGCTCGACGTCGTCCACGTAGTTGGCCGAGTCCAGCAGGATCCTCGGGTCGAGGTCCCGCAACGACACGTGCAGCACCAGCGGACGGTGCGCGAACCACGATGGGTCGTGGACGTGCGGCTCGGCGGCGACCGTCGCGAAGACCAGCAGGTCCGAGGCGCGGACCAGGGACTCGGCGTCCTCGTGCACACCGATCCTCCCCTTCGCGCCCGTCCGCTCCAGATAGCCGCGGAACCCCGCCGCGCTGCGCGACGACACGTCGTACACACCCGTCTCCTCGAACTCCCAGCCGGTGGCGGTGAGATGGGTGTGGATGTAGCGCGCGATCAGGCCGGTTCCCACGAAGCCCACCCGCGTCGGCCGCGGTCGGCTCCGGCTCAGCCGGTCGGCCGCCAGCGCGGCCGAGGCGGCCGTGCGGGTGGCGCTGATGACCGAGCTCTCCAGACAGGCGAACGGGTAACCGGTTTCGGGATCGTTCAGGATCAGCACCGCCGAGGCGCGTGGCAGACCGGACCGCGTGTTGTCCGGGAAACTGGAGATCCATTTCAGTCCGTCCACCCGCAGCGGTCCGCCCAGCGAGGCGGGCAGCGCGATGATCCGGGACGCCGGACGGTCCGGGAAGCGCAGGAAGTACGACGGCGGGTTCACCGACTCGCCCGCCCCGTGCAGCAGGTACACGGCCTCGACGAGCTCGGCGATCTCGGACTCCCGCCCGTGCAGGGCCTGTTGGACCTGCTCACCGGAGATGACGGAGAACGACGGTGCGGCGGCGGCAGTCATAGGGTCCTCACCTCGAAAGCCGGCGCGCAGTCGGTCAGCCGTACGGGATCGCCGAGTGCGGCCAGCACCTCGCGCGGGCCCTCGAAGGGCTCCCGGCCGTGCGCGGTGCGGATGTTGTCGACGAGCAGTAGATCGCCGGACTGCCACGGCTCGCGCAGGGTGTGCGCCTCGTACACCTCGTTGATGGCGCGCACGACGCCCTCGTCGAGCGGATCGCCGTTGCCGTGGCGGGTGTTGAAGGGCAGTCCGTCGGGGCCGTACACGTCGGTCAGGTACTCGCGCACCTCGGGGTCCATGGTCCACTCGTTGAGGAAGGCGACCTGGTTGAACCAGCAGCGCCGGCCGTCGGCCGGGTGCCGGACCACCGCGGCGCGGTGCTGCCGGGTGCGCAGGGAGCCGTCCTCCTGCCAGGCGAACTCGATGGCGTGGGCGCGGCAGTGGCGTTCGACGGCGGCCCGCTCGTCGGTGCCGAAGGCCTCCTCGAGCGTGGCGCCGATCTCGTCGTTGTACGTCCGGGTCAGCAGCCAGCCCTCCCGCTCGAACCGGTCGGTCAGCTCCGCGGGCAGCGCCTGAAGCACGGACGGTCCGTCGGCGAGAGCGGTCGCCCCGCCCGACTCCGGCGCCTCCAGGCAGGCGAAGAGCAGCAGACCGGGGAACTCGAGGGAGTAGCTGAGCTCGTGGTGCATGCACATCTGCTGGTTGGGCGGCCACTTGGAGGAGGAGTACACGCCGTCCCCGTAGGAGCGGCGGGGCGCGAACGGCTCGCGGTCGGCCATCAGGGCGTCGGTGAGATGCCCGAACACCGCCCGGGCGGCGGCCGGTTCGGTCAGGCCGAGCCCGCGGACCATCAGGCTGCCGTGCTCGGCGACCGCGGCACGCAGCGCGTCACGGTGTTCGGCGGCCCAACTCGCCGCACCCGCTTCGGGCTTGGCGTGCAGGAGCGGTGGACGGCCGGGAGCTGTGTCGATGTCGGGCGAAAGAGCCGGGTACACGTGCGTCATTGCACCTGTTCCTTTCCGTGGCGCTGGTCCAGCAGGCCCGCCAGGTCCGCGAGGACCGGGTGGCGGGTGACGTCGTCGATGGTGACCGCCCGGTCCAGGGCGATCGCGAGCTTCACGGCGGACAGCGAGGTGCCGCCGCGGTCGAAGAAATGGTCCCGGCGGCCGATCCGGTCCGCGGAAATGCCGAGCACCTCGGCCCAGGCGGCGGCCATGCGCCGCTCCCCGGGGCTGTCCGGGCCGCCGGAGGCGTCACCGTCCGGCTGCCGGTCCGCGGAGGCTTCGCGGTCCAGTCGCCCGGCAAGACGGTCGAGGGCCTTGCGGTCGGTCTTGCCGTTGCCGGTCAGGGGCAGCCGCTCCCGCCAGTGCACGACCGCCGGCACCATGTACTCCGGCAGCGACTCGGCCAGCCGAGCCCGCACCCGGTCGGCGTCCACCGGCTCCGGCCCCGTGCAGAACGCCACCAGCCGCGCGCCCCCCACGACGACCACGGCGCCGTCGCGCACCCCGTCCACCCGCAGCAGCGCGTTCTCGATCTCGCCGATCTCCACCCGGAATCCGCGCACCTTGACCTGCCTGTCCCGGCGCCCGAGGAACTCCAGCTTCCCGTCCGGCCGCCAGCGCCCGTGATCCCCGCTGCGGTACAACCGTTCGCCGGGCCGGTACGGGTCGTCGGTGAAGGCCGCCTTGGTCCGCTCGGGGTCGTTGACGTACCCGCGGCCCACGCAGACCCCGGAGAAGACGATCTCGCCGGGCGCGCCCAGCGGCACGGGCACCAGGTCCCCGTCGACGACGTAGACGCGGACGTTCGCGATCGGCCGCCCGAGCGGCACCCGGGGCCCGTCCGGCGCCCGGTCCATCACCTCGTGGTTGGTGTCGTCCGAAGTCTCCGTCAGGCCATAGGCGTTGACCAGCCGGATGCCGGGCTCGACGGTGAACCAGCGTTCGACCAGCTCCCGCTTCACCGCCTCCCCGGTCACCGAAACACAGCGCAGGTCCGGCAGTTCGCGCGGCCGCTGTTCCAACTCGGCCAGTACCGCCTCCAGATACGACGGCACGAGCTGCAGCACGTTCACCCGGCCCCGCGCGATCGTGTCCACGAACCGCGGCACGTCGAGGATCGTCTCCTGCCCGACGATCAGGGTCCGCCCGCCGACCAGCAGCGCGGAGACCAGCTGCCACAGGGAGATGTCGAAGCACTGCGGCGCGGTCTGCGCGACCGTCCGCCCGGCGCCGACGCCCAGGTCGGCGATCTTCGCGAGGACGTGGTTGACGAACCCGGCGTGCTCGCACATCGCGCCCTTGGGCTCACCGGTGGAGCCCGACGTGAAGTAGATGTAGGCGAGCTGGCCGGCGGTGACGGGCAGGCCGAGATCGCGCTCGGCGTGCCCCTCGCCGTACGCCATGTCCACGAACAGCTTCCGGACGCGCCCGCCCACCCGGGTGTCGCTGCCGTGCTCGGTGAGGACCAGGGCGCACTCCGCCCGCTCCAGGGTCCGCGCGATCCGGTCTGCCGGGAAGTGCGGCTCGACGGGCAGATAGACACCACCCGCCTTCAGGACGCCGAGCACGGTCGCCGCCCAGTCCAGGTTCCGCTCCATCACCACGGCGACCACGCCCTCGTGCCGCAGCCCCCGGGCGAGCAGCGCCCGCGCTATGCGGTTGGCACGGGAGTTCAACTCGCCGTACGTCCACCGCCGGCCGTCCTGGACGACGGCCACCGCGTCCGGGTGCAGCGCCGCCCGCTCCTCGAACAGCTCGTGCACCCGCCGGTCCGGCAGCCGTCGGCGAGGACCCGCCAACTCGTCCAGCTGGAAGCGGAGTTCCTCCTCTGAGAGCAGGGTGGGCCGGTGCGGGTCGGTGAGCGCGGTGAGGTGGTATCCGGCGACACGGGCGGCGGCCGCGGCGTCGAGAATGTCGGTGCGGTAGCGCAGCCGCAGGGTGCGGCCTTCGAGACCGACCTGCACACCGGGATCGGCGAGGGCCGGTGCTCCGCGTTCGCCGGAGAGTTCGGCGAGCACCCTGAGGTGGGCGGCCGCGAGGGCCGACGGATCGCTCGGCACACTCTCCGGCAGTGCGATGTCGTACTCCGCGACGCCCGGTACCGGGTCGAGCGTCCAGCGCGGGATGATGTCCATGGATCTTGTTCCCCCTGTTTTCTTTTCTTGCCGTCCGGTCAGCCGTGCCGTGGCGCGACCGCCGGGTTTCCGCCCCACCGCGCCCCGGCCGGCATCTCCTCGCCCTTCATCAGGAAGGAGTCGGGCGCGAGGACGGCCCCGTCGCCCATGGACACGCCGTAGTGCACGAGCGCTCCGGTGCCGAGCGTGCAGCCGGCACCGATGGTGATGTGGTCGGACTTGAAGGTGCCGTCCTCCTGGGAGTGGGCCTGCACCTTGGTGTGCGCGGCGAGCGTGCAGTCGTCGCCGATCGCGGCGAGGCTGCGCTCGGTGATGTAGCAGCCGTCGTCGAAGACCCGCCGCCCGAGCCGGACCCCCAGCGCCCGCCAGACGAGGTTCTTGAACGGTGTCCCGTTGAAGACGACCAGATGGTTGTCGGGCACCTTCCACAGCCGCTCGTGCCACCAGAAGTACGGGTCGTAGATCGAGCACAGCTTCGGCGAGAGCGGCCGGAACCGGCCGATCAGCCGCTCCACGAGCACGTAGTAACCGGTACTGAAAGCGAGTCCGACGATCAGGGACGCACCGATCAGCAGGCCACCGGCCGTGCTGTGGGTGCCGTACAGGTCGAAGGCGGCGAAGCCGATCACCCCGAGCACGAACCAGTCCAGCCAGCGCAGAAACAGGAACAGGCCCATGGAACGGAGGTTGAACCGGTTCTTCAGGGCGAGCCCGCGGTGCAGTTCGGCCCCCTCGCGCAGATGGTCGAAGCGGCTGTCGCGCTCCACCGAGCGCGGGATCTCGAAACAGGGCGAGCCCAGCAGGCCCACGCCCTGACGGATCTCGCCGTCCAGCGGGACCATCACCTTGGTCGCCAGCAGACAGTTCTCGCCGGTGCGGCCGCCGCTGGGGTAGGCGATGTTGTTCCCGAGGAAGTTGTGCCCTCCGATCGTCGCGCGTGAGACACGGAACGACGTGCCGGAGAAGTCGGCGTTCACGATCGACAGCCCGTCGGCGACCATGGTGCCGCTGCCCACGGAGGCCAGGTACGGCGTCTCGTGCTGCACCTCCGTGCCGAAGTTGGAGCCGGTCTGCTCCACCCGCGAGAGGTCGTAACCGATGGCGCGCAGGTAGGGGACGATGTACGAGCTGTCGCCGCACAGCCACTTGAAGAACTTGATGTTGGTGACGCGGGCGATCGCACGCTGCACGGAGTAGTGGAAACCGTAGAGCGGATAGACCCGGTCCGGGCGCAGCAGCGGGCTCAGGGCTCGCGGCAGCAGGGACACGGCGGCGAGCCCGAGGACCAGGTAGCCGGCGTAGGCGGCGAGCGACAGGCCCAGTGCCTCGCCGTAGAAGCGCGCCGTGGTCAGGTCCTGGGAGCTGGGGTCGAGCAGGGCGCCCAGGGCGGGGACCACGGTCAGCAGCAGGTAGCTTCCGCCCACCGCCAGCGGGACGTAGAGCAGCAGCGTCCGCAGCAGGCCGGCCAGGGCGTAGACCGCGCGGCGCAGGGTGGAGCAGGGGGCCGGCGGGACGCGGACGTAGTCCACGTCGGTGGGCTGGGCGGGGGAGCCGTGCCATCGCTCGCCCGGCGGGACCGTCGCGCTGTCGTAGAGGGCGGAGGAGTGGCCGAGCTGGGCGCCGTCGCCCATCGTCGTGCCGATCTCCAGGACGGTCTTCTCGCCGACGTACACCTCGCTGCCGAGCGTCACCCGGCCGGTGCGGATGCGTCCGGCACGGGCCTGGTAACAGAGGTGGAAAGCGTCCTTACGGATCACCGAACCGGCGCCGACGGTCAGCAGGTCGGTGCAGACCGGCACCGAGTGGGAGAGGATCGTGACGCCCTTGCCGATCCTGGCGCCGAGGGCGCGCAGATAGAGGACGTACAGCGGGCTGCCGGTGAACAGGATCATCGGGCTGGCGTGCAGCAGCGCCTTCACCGTCCAGAAACGCACGTAGGCGAGGCTCCAGACCGGGAAATCGGTCTCCTTCCACCGCCCCACCAGCAGCCATTTCGCGGCCACCGGCAGCAGGCACGCCCCCGCGAACACCGCCGTGCCGAACACCAGCGAGCGGACATAGACGTCCACCACCCCGTCCACGGCGGAGATCCACTCGTAGCCCCGGCCCAGGACCACCCCGGCGAGCAGGCAGTACCCGGCGAAGAACAGGAACTGCAGGGTGCCGCACAGGAGGTAGCGCGGAGTGCTGCCGGGCAGGGCCGCCTCGGCCTCGGCGTCTGCCTCGGCGGGGGAGGGGGCGGCGGCGGGTGCGGGCACGGTGTCGAGGGCCGCCGCGAGCCTGCGGATCGTGGGATGGCCGTACACGTCCTTCATCGACACCGACGGCAGGTCCGGCCGTTTGCGGACCCTGGCGCAGAAGTGCGCCATGACCAGCGAGTTGGCTCCGAGATCGTCGAAGAAGTGACTGTCGACGGGGATGTGTTCCCTGCGCACGACACCCGCCAGCACCTCGGCCAGGACGTTTTCGGTGACGGTCTCGACTTTTCCCACCACGAGCGCTCCTTACGGTTTTACATGCCTTACGCCTTTTGCGGCTCGCTCGGTTCCCGTAGGAATGTCCCGGAGAGAAGTACGGTGTCGACCCGCCCGCCGTTCACGACAAGGCCCGAATTGGTGCGGAAGTGAAATGAGTGGTCAGGCGAAAGGAATGAGTTCTGTTCGTGACCACTGATGTCCCCCGTGTCGTGTGCGCCTGAGCCGTCCTCGGCATGCACAACGAATACGATCCGAATTGTTTCGGAAAGTTCATGCACGCATCAAGAGGATTCGGGTCATTGGCGATTTCCGGGCCTGGCGGAAAGGTCGATCAACGGGGCGACGTGTGCCGTTTACAGAAACGGCGGAATGATGGGGGAGCAATCCGGCCAACGCGGACATGACAGAAAAAGGAGGATCTGTCGACGATCCGTTTCCGCCGTGTTGCCGGTGCGAACCCCGGGGCCAGGGGATGAGTGGACCCGCGCACGGCGGATACCGTTAGGTCGTGCAGCCAGCAAGTGAACCTTCCGAGCGGCCCTCCGGCCGCCTCCACCGGGCGCGTGCCCTCTACCGGAACGTCTCCAAGCGCCGGACCGCCTGGCTGCTGCTCAAGGACACCGTCAACTCCTGCATGGAGTACCGCATCCTGGGCCTCGCGGCCGAGGCCGCGTTCTTCACGCTGCTGTCCGTGCCGCCGCTGCTGCTCAGCCTCATCGGTCTGCTCGGCTATGCCGACGCCTGGACCGGCACCGACACCATCAGCAGCCTCCAGAGCAACATCCTGGACGCCTCCCGCACCGTGCTCTCCGACAAGGGCGTCACCGAGATCGCCCAGCCGATCCTGCACGACGTGGTCAGGGGCGGCCGCCCCGACGTCATCTCGGTCGGTTTCCTCTTCGCCCTGTGGTCGGGATCGCGCGCGGTGAACGTGTTCATCGACACCATCACCGTGATGTACGGCCTCGACGGCGTGCGCGGCATCGTCAAGACCCGGGTGATGTCGTTCCTGCTGTTCATCGTGGGTCTGGTGATCGGCTCGATCGCGCTGCCGCTGATGGTGGCGGGGCCCGACGCCGTCGTACGCATCGTGCCCTGGTCGGAGACGCTGGTGCAGGTGCTGTACTGGCCCGTCGTCATCGTCCTGTCGATCGTTTTCCTCACCACGCTCTACCACGTGTCCGTGCCCGTGCGTTCCCCCTGGATCGAGGACGTGCCCGGCTCCCTGGTGGCCCTGGCCATGTGGGTGCTGGGCAGTTTCCTGCTGCGCATCTACATCACGCACACCATCGAGGGAGCCACCATCTACGGCTCCCTCGCCGCGTCCGTCGCCGTGCTGCTGTGGATCGGCGTGGGCGCCTTCGCGGTGCTCGTCGGGGCCGCGGTCAACGCGGCGATCGACCGGGTCTGGCCGGCCGCCGCGACGGCCGCGGCCCGCGCCGCCAACGAACGCCTGCGCGAGGCGCAGCTGGCCGAGCACGTGGCCCGTACCGCGGCGGGCCTGGAGAGCGATCCCGACGACCCGGACATGCCCTCGGAGTTCCCCGAGCGCTGGTCGCGCTTCCTGCCGCCGGAGGACGTCACCTCACGCCTGCGCACCCACGTCAAGAGCACCCATCCGCCGCACAAGCCCGAAGGGTCCTGACCGCTCACACCTTCCAGGTGCCCGCCGCCGCTGCCTCCCCGGCGAAGTCCGCGAAATCGCGCGGCTCCCGCCCCAGCACCCGCTGGACTCCGTCCGACAGATACGAGTTCCGCCCGTCCAGCAGCGACTCGAACAGTTCGACCAGGAACTCGACCTCCTCCGGCGGCACCCCGAACCCGGCCAGACGCGCGCCGTACTCCCGCGCCGGCACCGCCCGGTACGACAGCTCACGCCCCGCCGCCCGCGCGACCTCCGCGACCGCCTCCCCGAAGGTCAGCAGTCGCGGCCCGGAAACGGCCAGGGCCTGCCCCACATAGCGCTCACCCGCCGTCAGCGCCGCCACCACCACCTCCGCGACATCGCGCACGTCCACGAACGGCTCGCGCACCGCACCCCCCGGAAAGACCAGCTCCCCGCTCTGCCGCAGCCCCTCAACCAGCGGCCCCTCGCTGAAGTTCTGCGCGAACCAGGCGGCCCGTACGACCGTCCAGTCCGCCCCCGACTCCCGCAGCGCCTCCTCGGTGGGCCGCGCCCGCTCCTCGCCCCGCGCGGACAGCAGCACCAGCCTGCGCACACCGAGGCCGACCGCCTCGTGCGCGAACAGCCCGACGTGCCGCGCCGCCTCGGGCGAACCGACGTCGGCCGGACAGACGAGATACGCCGCGTCCGCGCCCCGCAGCGTGTCCGCCCACGTCGACCGCTCCGTCCAGTCGAACCCCTGCGCCCGTGTGGCCGCCCGCACGGTCAGCCCCGCGGCCAGCGCGGCCTCGGCCACGCGTCGTCCCGTACGACCGGAGGCACCGGTCACCACAACCGTCGTGTTCCGCGTGTTCTGTGTCATGGCAGCCAGTGAACTGCCCCACCCGACGAGCGACCATCGCTGAACGGCTCATTCCCATGTGCCCGCGTCTACGCTGACCGCATGGACGCTCTCGCCGGCCTGCTGGAAGGCCCACGCGCGCGTGGCGCCTTCATGATCCGTGCCTGTTTCGACCCGCCGTGGGCCGTGCGCGTCGAGGACCGCGCCCCGCTCACGGTGATGCTGATGGTCCGCGGCGACGCCTGGATCACACCCGAGGAAGGCGATCCCGTACGGCTGCGGGCGGGCGACCTCGCCATCGCCCGCGGACCGGACCCGTACACCTGCGGCGACGACCCCGCCACGGAGCCGCAGGCGCTGATCCTGCCGGGCGCCGAGTGCTTCTATCCCGACGGGCGGCCGCTGAACGGCTCGATGGACCTGGGCGTGCGCACCTGGGGCGACCGCCCCGACGGGTCGGCGGTGATGCTGATCGGGACGTATCTGATGCGCGGCGAGATCAGCGGGCGGCTGCTCGCCGCACTCCCGCCGCTGCTCTCGCTCACCGCCGACGTGTGGGAGTGCCCGCTGACGCCGCTGCTGATGCAGGAGGTCGTACGGGACGAGCCCGGGCAGGAGGTGGTCCTGGACCGCCTGCTCGACCTGCTGGTCATCGCCGCGCTCCGCGCGTGGTTCTCCCGGCCGGACGCCCAGGCCCCCGCCTGGTACCGGGCGCTGGCGGATCCGGTGGTCGGGCGGGTGCTGCGACTCGTGCAGGACGATCCCGCCCATCCGTGGACGGTGGCGTCGCTGGCGGCGAAGGCCGGGGTGTCGCGGGCGTGGCTCGCCCGGCGGTTCAGCGAGCTGGTGGGGGAGCCGGTGATGGCCTACCTCACGGGGTGGCGGCTCGCCCTGGCGGCGGACGCGCTGCGCGACGGCGACGGGACGCTGGAGGCGATCGCCCGGCGGGTGGGCTACGGCAGCGCGTTCGCCCTGTCCAGTGCGTTCAAGAGGGTTTACGGGGTGAGCCCGGCGGAGTTCCGGCAAAGGGTTTCCCCTTAGAGGCGCGGATCGCGGGCGCGTAGGCTGATCCTCGTGTACCGGGAGAGGGCGTCTTCGCTCAGTGGGGCGGTTCTCTGGACGAATACCCCGTCCGAGGCCGGCGTGGGACGCGTGCTGCCCGACGGATGCATGGATCTGCTCTGGCACGAGGGACGGCTATGGGTCGCCGGACCGGATACCCGCGCCTATGTCGCCGAGGGCTCCGCCGGAATATGGGCGGGAATCCGCTTTTACCCCGGCACCGCACCCGCTCTACTCGGCGTACCCGCGCATGAATTGCGCGACCGGCGCGTTGAACTCGCCGATATGCGCCCCCTTTCCGAGGTTCGTCGGCTCACCGCCCTGGTCAATGCGGCCGGTGATCCCGAAATCGGTCTCGAAAAACTCGCCCTGCGTATGGCGGCGGACAAAGAACCGCCCGATCCGCTGCTACGGCACTTCGTCATCGCCCTCGACGCGGGACGGCCCGTAGCTGCCGTCGCCGATGAACTCGGCTTCGGTGTACGGCAGTTGCATCGACGGGCGCTGACCGCCTTCGGATACGGACCCAAGACCCTCGGGCGGGTGCTGCGTCTACAGCGGGCCCTGAAGCTCGCCCGGCGAGGCGTGCCGTTCGCGGAGACGGCCGCACTCGCCGGGTTCGCGGACCAGGCCCATCTGGCACGGGACGTACGGGAGTTGGCGGGGCTGCCGCTCGGTGAGCTACTGGGGTAGCTGGGCGAACAGGTCGACGCCGTTGCCGTCCGGGTCGTGGACGACCGCGTACCGCATGCCCCAGAACGCGTTCCACGGCTTGAGTTCGCCGTGGTGGCCCGCGCCGACGAGGTCCTCGTACACGGCGTCCACCTCGGCCGGTGACCCGCACCGGAAGGCGAGCGAGATCCGGCCGCCGCCGCTGGGCGGCCGCCATCCGGAGTGGAAGGAGCGGATGGTCTCCTCGGTGTCCAGGGCGAGGGTCAGACCACCGGGCAGCTCGGCCTCGACATGGGGCTGCTCCTCGGCACCCTCCGGGAAGACGAGGCCGAGGCGACGGTAGAAGGCGAGCGAGGCCGCCATGTCGGAGGCGACCACGCCGATCACGGCGAAATGTGGAGTCATGGGGCCACCGTAGGCAGGGGGGACGCCGATGGTCTTGAAGGAATCGGACATGGTGGGTGGGCCGGTGGTCGGGGTTGCTGGCTCCCGGCTGCCGGCTCGCGGTTCACGCGAACGTGACCGGGCCGAGGGGCGTGTCCACCGTGAAGGTGATGCCCAACGGGCCACGCCTCAGGGTGAGTTCGGTGTTCAGCGCGGAGAGCAGCGGGCGGATCTCGTCCGGGTCGGGGGCGCTGGCGGACAGCTCCAGCAGGGGAGTGGTGGGCAGATCCGTGGCGGTCGGGTGGACGGACGACCCCCAGTCGATCAGGAACGGCACCAGACCTGAGGGGTGCTGAGTGTCGCCGTCGGTCAGGCGCCACCGCAACAGGGTGCCGTCGGGGCGGCGACGGCTCATCGGGCGGATGTCACCGGGGTCGTAGCCCCGGGCCCGGGCCGCGGCCACAGCCGCGTCCAGGTCGGGCGGGCTGATGGCCCAGGTCACCGTCCGGGCCGAGGCCAGCTCGTCGACCGCGAACGGGCGGGGACCGTCCGCCCGCGTCTGCTCGGGATCAGGCCCGATGATCTCCAGATAGCGCGAACCACCCAGCGAGACAAGGTGGTTGCGGGTGCCCAGGCCGACGTGCGCACCGCCGGGTGCGGGCTCCACACCGGTGCGCTCGGTGAAGTCGGCGACGGTCGCCGCCAGATCGGGGGTCGCGAGGACGAGGTGGTCCAGATGTGCGGGGATGGCGTTCATCGCAGCCGACACTACGCAGCACCGGCTCCGCCGTGGAACACCTGTGCGGCAGGATGGGGGGCATGATCCGTGCCTGGCGCACCGTGCGCGTCCTGCCGCCGCTGCTGTTGTTGCCCGCGCTGCTGCTGACCGGCTGCGGCACCGAGAAGGCGTCGGAGAAGGTGTCGGCCGGCACAGGACCCGGCGGCGGCACCTCGACCGCAGCCGCCGACCCGGCCGAACTCGCCTCGCGCGCCAAGGCGTTGGGCATCGCCCCGGAACTCGTCTACGTCACCGAGTCCCCCGGCTACACCCTCGCCCGGCAGTCCGTGGGCGTGTCCGGCGACGACGGCTTCTCGGCCGCCTACTGGTCGCAGCGGGCGGGCACCCAGATCGAACTCCGCGTCGACCGGATCACGTTCACCGCCGGCACCTGTGCCCAGCAGCCGGTCGGCGGCAGTGGGGCGTCCGACGGCCGCACGAAGTGCACGCGCGACGGCGACGACTGGTACCGCACCGCCGGGACCTGGCACGGGTACGCGGTGCCGAAGCAGGGTTACACCATCCTGCTCAGCGGCTCCGGCGTACCGCGGGAGACCCTGCGCAAGGCCGCCCTCGCCGTCCACCGGCCCTCCGCCGCCGAACTCGACGGTCTGCTGCCGCCCGCCCCCGCACCCGGGGCGACCTCCTCCCAGCCGGTCAGACGTGGCGACCTGCCGCCGAACGGCGACGGAGCACCGGACAACAGCGTTCCCTGCGAAGGCTGTTGATCAGTCGTCGTAGGTGAGGTTGCCGTCCTCGTCCATCGTCGGATGCATCTTCATGGGGCCGTACTCGTCCACATCCGAAGGGCGCGGCGGCTCCGGGCCGTCCGGTCCCATCCGCAGCAGGCGCTCGATGCGGCAGATCCTGAACAGCCGGTCGTCGACGACGAACTCGTCGGCGCGGCCGAGGGCCCGGAACTCCTCGGCCGCCTCGGCGTATCGGGCCTTCTTGGCCTCGTCGAACCCGAACAGCAGCGCCCAGGTCTCGGCCATGCCGTCGTAGAGCATCCGCCGGGCGGCGTGCGGGGTGGTCAGGAGCGTGCCGCGCGGCTGCCAGCCGCCGTCGGCGTCCCGCTCGACCACACCGAAGCCCGTCGGCAGCAGCACCAGGTCGGGGTGGGTGGTCACGGACCGCTCGGAGTCAGTGATCACCTCGCCGGGGAAGCGGTCGCCGGCGTAGACGAAGTTCCGCAGCCCCAGCCGCAACGCACCGGCGGCCGGGCCGTCGGCGCTCTCCGGATCGAGCACGAACCCGACCTCCCGCGACGAGGTGTCCCGCCCCTCACGCCCCCAGGACCGCTGAAGCGGCTCGCGGTCGGTGGGCCGTGGCGGTTCCAGCCCGTCGTCACCGGCCCGGGTGAACTCGTCCCCGCGCACCACGCGGTAGCGCACCCCGCACACCTCGATCTCGTTCACCGACTCCTGTGTCAACACGTCGACAGCGGCCAGCAGTTCACGGCGCTCGACGCGGTCGTCGGTTTCGTCCTTGGCGCGGAAGAAGAGATACGACTGCAGCCCGTCCCGCGCCACCTGCGGCATCCCGTCCACCACCGGCTTCAGCACCCGCCACTCGGGTCCGGCCGCCGGATCCCGCACCGCCACCCCGAACACCGGTCCGCGCAGGGCGAAGTGCGGATACCGCAGCGAGGCCTCCATCGCGTCGTGCTCCCGCACCCAGGCCGCGGGGTCGTCACGACGGACCAGTTCGTCGTGGAGCGCGTCGATCTGTTGCCGCCAGTCGTCATTCATGCACGCATTGTCGCGGGGGCGGGTCCCGGCCGGAGGACGAAACGGCCCAACTAGTCGCTTTGTTGCGCCGGTTCTCCGGTCCTGCAGGAGAATTGCGCGTCGATCTGCGCGGCGGTGCGCGGGCCGCCGGTCGTCCAGTACTGGCCGGCGGTGAGATGAGCGGCCCTGACCTTGCGGAGATCGAACACGTCTCCGGTACCGTCGTCGCCGCCGGCGTAGGTGACGGAGACGTCGAGGTACCTGGGTAGTTTCCCGGGCTGCTTCTGCGCCCCGGGCTTCAGGAAGTCGTCGGCGCTCCAGAGAGTGAAGGAGCCGCGCCGCCCCTCCTCGGTCCTCGGGACGCGCGCCCGCCAGAGCAGCTTCTCCGAGTCACTGTCGTACACCTCGGCCGTCCCCACCCTGTCGGTGGGGCAGGTCGGGGCCTTGACCGAGACGCGGGAGCCGTCGATGCGCATGCCGACGAGGAAGGACGTCGCCGGATCGGACATGCTGTAAACGCCGAACACCCAGGTACCGCAGGCCACCAGGACGGCCAGCCCTACGGCCGACCACATCAGCGCATAGGGCCACACGGGCTGTCTTCGGTACTCGCTCACCGACATGGGAACCCCCAGTTGTCATGGCACCAGTCCACCGCACAACCCCCCCGTGGCTAGGCTCGGATGCCATGATCCCCCGACTCCTCGTGTACACCCGCACCACCGCCTACCGCCACGACTCCATCCCGGCCGCCGTCGCCGCCGTACGCACGCTCGGGGACTTCGACGTCGACCACGGCGAGGACCCGGCGGCCCTCGAGGCGCCCCTGGACCGGTACGCGGCCGTCGTCTTCCTCTCCACCAGCGGTGAGGTGCTCACCCCCGCGGGACGTGAGCGGCTCGCGGGGTATGTGGAGGCGGGCGGCGGATTCGTCGGGGTGCACGCCGCGGCCTGCACGGAGTTCGAATGGCCCTACTACGGCGAGCTGTTGGGCGCCCGGTTCGACCGGCACCCGGAGTACCAGCCGGGGAAGGCCGTCGTCGAGGACCGCGATCATCCCGCGACCCGACACCTCCCGGCCGTATGGGAGTTCACCGACGAGTGGTACGACTTCCGCTCCAGCCCCCGCGGTTCGGCGCGCATCCTCGTCGGCGCCGACGAGTCGTCGTACCGCGGCGGCGGCATGGGCGACGACCATCCGCTGGTCTGGTGCCGTGAGCAGGGCGCCGGGCGGGTCTTCTACACGGCACTGGGGCATGCCGCGGAGGCGTACGACGACACCGGTTTCCGCGCCCATCTGCTGGGCGGCATCGAGTGGGCGGCGCGGCGGGCCTAGGCACTGTTTCTCGGATCTCCCTTCGCGGGGTGGTGTGTTGGGGGCAGGCTGGCTCCATGGGACGTGGAGACCTGACGAATGCGGAGTGGGATCGGCTG